>CAZHXU010000032.1:0-20219 GCA_964536535.1 uncultured Fusobacteriaceae bacterium | reverse complement strand
ATTTGAAAGAGGTAGAAGATGAGAGATAAAGTTTATTTAGCATTAGTGCATTATCCAGTATATAATAAAAGGACTGAAGTAGTAGCAACTTCGGTTACAAATTTTGATATACATGACATATCAAGAACATCAAAAACATATGATGTAGAAGGATATTATATAGTAACTCCAGTTGATGCTCAAAAGGAATTAACAAATAGAATAATTGGTTACTGGCAAGATGGTGTTGGTGGAGAATATAATAAAGATAGAGAAGAAGCTTTTTCAACAACATATATTGTAGATAGTATTGAAGATACAATTAAAGATATTAAAGAAAAAACAGGAAAAGAGCCACTTATTATTACTACATCAGCAAAAACTTTCCCTAATTCAATATCATATAAAGATTTATCTGAAAAAATAATAAATGACGATAATGTATATTTATTATTATTTGGAACTGGGTGGGGATTAACAAATGAAATCATGGATATGTCAACTTATATCCTTGAGCCTATAAGAGGTACGGCAAAATATAACCATTTGTCAGTTAGATCTGCAGTTTCGATTATTTTAGATAGATTACTTGGAGAAACAAACGCTTAATATAATCTTTAAAGGACATAGAGATGAAAATATTGGAAAAAAGTTTAAAAACAGGAGTAGCAGTTAGTTTGACAATTTTTTTAGGGAAATTATTAAAGATAGATTCTTTGTTTTTTGCAGGAATTGCTGCTGTAATCTGTTCACAAGTTGATAATATTGAAAGTATAAAAGTAGGAATAGGAAGAATTTCTGGAACATTTATAGGTGCTTTAATTGGTAGTTTGTGTTATAAATACCTTCCAGCAAATTTTTTGGTTTTAGGTCTAGGAACTATGTTTATTGTATTTGTTACTAATAAATACCTTAAGATAGGTCAGTCAAATATAGCATGTATAGTTTTTTTGGCTATAATGGTAAATTTGAAAGGGGATAAAACACCTAATTTTTATGTTATAAATAGAGTATTAGATACTTCTTTAGGAGTAATAGTATCAGTACTAATATCACAATTAAAGATATTTAGAGAAGAAGCTAAAGATTAGCTTCTTTTTTCTAAATAGAAGGGGAAAATATGTATAATTTTATTTTGGCAGGGGAAAGTACAGGAATAGGTAAAAGCACAATTACAACAGCTCTTTTAATGGCTTTTGATAAAATTCAAAGTTTTAAAGCGGGACCAGACTATATTGATCCTAAGTTACATGAATATGTAACAGGTAGAAGTAGTTATAATCTTGATCCGTATATGCTTGGTGAAAAAGAACTTAAGTATCTATTTGCAAAACACTCTATTGATATAGGAGTAAATGTGGTAGAAGGTGTAATGGGACTTTATGATGGCATGGGATATGGGAAAAATAACTATAGTACAGCCCATCTTAGTAAGATACTTAATTTGCCTGTAATTCTCGTAGTTGACGGGAGTAAAATTGCAAATAGTTTATTTGCGAAAATATATGGATATATCAATTACGATAAAGATGTAAATATAGTTGGGCTCATAATAAATAATACAAGTGAAAAGATGTATGAGTTTTTTAAGGAAGAGATAGAAAGGGAGTTTGGAATAAACGTTTATGGGTGGTTTCCCAAAGATGACAATTTAAAATTTGAAAGTAGGCATCTAGGACTTAAATCTCCTGAAGAAAATAAAAGTATAAATGAAAAACTTCTACTCCTAAAAAACTATGCCCAAAATAATATAGATTTGGAAAAAATAAAAAAAGATACAAAATCGCATAAAACTTTATTAAATCCTTATGAACATTCATTTAATCTAAAAGGTAAAAAAGTAGCAATAGCTCTTGATGAAGCATTTAATTTTTATTATAAAGATAATTTAGAACTTTTAGAAGAACTTGGATGTAAAATAGAGTATTTTAGTCCGATAAGAGATAAAAAACTGCCTAGAAATATAGATTTGTTGTATATAGGTGGTGGTTATCCAGAATTATATTTAAAAGAGTTAGAAGGAAATAAAGAATTATTAGAAGATATAAAAGCATATGCAGAGAATAATGGTCGAATCTACGGCGAGTGTGGTGGATTTATGTATTTGACTAGGGAGATAAAAGATGTAGAAGGGAAAAGTTATAAGATGCTTAATCTTCTACCTTCTTCTATAGAGATGACTCCTAGGCTTAATATAGGTAGATTTGGATATATAAAGATAGAAAATGAAAATATTCATATAAAAGCTCATGAATTTCATTATTCAAAAAATATAGATGATAAAGATACAAACTATATTTTTAATATAAAAAAAGAAAATAAAAATAAAAACTGGTTATGTGGTTTGAAAGAAAAAAGTGTATTAGGAACATATGCCCACATACACTTTTACTCAAATATAAATTACATAAAATTTTTATTTAACTTTTAGATTTTGCCCTAGGTCCTTTGTATCTAGGGTATTTTTCATTGTCTGCTGTAGCTTTCATAAGGTTTATAGCATCAAAAGGACAAGTATTATAGCATCTTGCACAAAAGATACAAGAACTATTCCATTTGACTTTTTTATCAGTAACTTTTATACAAGAAACAGGACAGACTTTTTCACAATAACCGCATTTTGTACATCTATCATTTGTACTAAATAATTTGTGGTATAAGGGGTAAAAAGCATTAAAACCAATCCTTTGACCAGTACCACCAAAAGTATCTCCAAAAGAGACCTCTTTCAAAACTTCTTCTCCTTCTATAAACTTATCAAATAAACTTTTTAATTTTTCTAAATTGAATAAAAGATTATTTTCTAATTTTTTATCAGTTAAAGGTTTTATTTTGAACATAGGTGAACAAATATTGTTACTCATATTAAATTCACCAACTACACTTACATCAAGATTGTTTTTTCTAAAAACTTTTTTAAAGTGCATATTAGCATCACCAGAAAAACTAAGTTGTGTACATAAAAGCATAGTTTTAGTAAGTTTTTCTTTTTTTAATTTTAATAAAATTTCTTTTTGATTTTTTGGCATGTCTGATCCATAGATAGGATAAACAATAGCTAATTTATGGGCTTTTCTAAAAACTTCTTCTACCCTCTCTCTTCCTTCTTCAATAGAGATTAGAGAAGTATCCATACCTTTTTCTTTGGCATATTTTGACAACTCTTCACTAATCCATTTTGAATTACCTGTACCACTAAAATAAATTATCCCTAACATTATTCCCCCTTAATCAAATATATCATTTACAAAATCTATCCATACATCTTCAAAAGATATATTTACATTAAAACTCTGATACAGTATCATAGTATCCAAAAGCATAAATAACTGAGCTCCTTTAGCTTTTATGTTTATATCTTTAGTAATTATTCCTTCATTTTTTAGTTTTATCAATAAATCTTCAAAACTTTTTACATATTCATCAAATGCTTCTACCAAATAAGATCTAAATTTTTCATCTCGTAAACTTAGAACAATAAGTTCATTTCTAAATTTGAAATAATGTTTATCTATTTTGTTAAGGTTAAGATAATTATTTCCGAGTTTTATAAGTTTTTCTCTAAAGTCTACCCCTTTAATATTATCCATATTTACAATTAGAATTTGGTCTTTACAAAAGACAAATTTAAGCACTTCTAAAAACAATTTTTCTTTACTTTCAAAGTGATGATAAATTGCTCCTTTACTAAGTGAAACTTCTTTTACTACATCATTCATAGATGCTTTAGCATAACCTTTTTCAGCTACTAAAATATAAAAAGCTTCAAGAATCTTTCTTTTACTGTCCATGAAATCATCTCCTTTTTTTAATTCTACAACATACCGACTGGTCTGTCAACTGATTTTTAATAAAAAAATACTAGAATTTTCTAGTATTAATTTTATATATCAACTTCTAAATCTATTTCGAGCTCTTTTTTTACCAAATCAATTAAACTTTTGGGATTAAGTAAAATTAGTTCTTTTTTTTGTTTACTAAGTTTTTTTATAAAGTTTTCTATTTTGCTAGCATTACTTCTACCCAAAGTTTCAAACTTTGCTCCTAGAGTAAGAGGGTGTTTTGATAATATCTTAGTATATTTTGCTCCAATTCTGTTTTGATGTTCAGCAAATCTTTTTTCAAAATCAGTGCAAATTCCTGTATAGATACTATTATCATTACAACGTAACATATAAATTTTATAAACTTTCATCTTCTACTCTTTTTAATAAATGTGGTTGTATAGCTGGATATGTAAGAAGATTATCTTCTGGTAATAAAGTAAATTCTTTTATACTTTCTATTTCAAAATCTGGCAGAGGACCAAATTTTTTTACATTAGCATAAAAAAGACCTCCACAAGTAATTTTATTATCTTTTTCAACACCATAATCGCAAATATGTTTTATTTCAAAATCTACAGCGCCAGTTTCTTCCTTTAATTCTCTTGTTGCACATTGAAGAAGTGTTTCACCCTCTTCTATATGTCCTCCAGGTATCTCATAAGTATCTCTTTTTTTATGTTTTACAAGTACTAAGTTATTATCTTTTTTTACAACAATAACACAATATTTGTATTTTTCTCTAGAATTTTTTTCAAAAAAAACAACGTTCATAAAGCACCTCCGAAAAAATTATATCAAAATAACTAGCTATCTACAAGTAACAAGAGGAAAAAAGTATATTTTTAGTAGAGTATATTAGATAAACTTGAACTTTACAAGGTGATGGTGATAAAATGATAGATTTTGTAATTATAGGATTAAATAGTGAAAAATATTTGGGGAAATGTATTGAATCTTGTTTAGAAGTAACAAGAGAATTTGAAGAAAGTACTATAGTTTATGTTGATGGGGGATCAAATGATAATAGTGTTAATTTAGCAAGTAATTATGATGTAATTACTATTATATCAAATGCTCCTTATCCTAGCCCTGGAAATCAAAGAAATTTAGGATTTAAATATGGTAAAAACCCCTATGTTATGTTTTTAGACGGAGATACTGTACTTAATAAAAATTTTATTTTGAAAGGAATTGAAATATTAAAGAACAGCATAGGTGTAGGAGGGGTTTTTGGTAGAAGAGTTGAAAAATATCCCAAAAGAAATTCTTATCATATCATAGCTGATATTGAGTGGAATAAACAACTAGGAACAGCTACAGATTTTGGTGGTGATGTACTTTTAAAAAGAGAAGTTTTAAATCTAAGTGGTGGTTATAAAGAAGAATTAGTAGGAGGGGAAGACCCAGAATTAGCTAGAAGAATAATAAAATTAGGTTATGAAATAATAGGTTTAGACATACTTATGACTGTACATGATATAAACATGGATTCTGCAGTATCATATATAAAAAGAGCTTATAGAAGTGGTTATGGTTTTGGTGTTGTTCATCATTACCACAAAGAATATTGGACAAGTGAAAATAAAAGGATATTAATAAGAGGTTTATTAGTATTTATATTTTTCTTTTTACTATTTATTGAACCTTTATTTTTTATACCTTTTGTTATAATACTTTTTAAACCTAGATTAATTGGTGGTAAAAAAATTATAAGAAGGCTAAATTTAGATGAAGAAGAAGGGAAAATTTATCAGTATCATGCTTCTATAGTAATTATTCCTCAATTTTTAGGTTTAATAAGATTTTATATTGGTTTAGTATTAAAAAAACCTTTAAGGAATAAAAGGAGAAAAAAATGAAAAAACTTATAATACTCTTTTTATTATTATTTGCAAGTTGTAATAACATAAAACCTAAAGCTAATTTGATAGAAACAAAAGAAGAAGCAGTAGAAAAGGATGATTTTGTAACTTCTCAAAAAAAAGAAAATAAATTTGCTACAGGTGATTTGGTAGATTTGTTGTCTGAAGAAGTTTCAGATGAGTACTTATTGGGACCAGGAGACAGAGTATCTCTTAGGGTATGGAATAGGCAAGAGATATCTTATAAAAATATCATAGTAGGCCCAGATGGAATGATAAATATAATTCGTATAGGAATAATAAACGTTAATAATCGGACTCGTATAGATGTTCAAGAAGAAATAAGGATAAAACTTGCTAAATATTATCAAAATCCAGAAGTAACTCTTGAAATAGAAGAATATACAAATAATAGAGCTTTTGTATTAGGAAGAGTAACTAATCCAGGAATAGTAAAGTTTCCAGGGAAAGGGACACTATTAGAAGCTTTGTCTCTTGCAGGGGGATTACCTGTACTTGATGATAACAAAGCTCCTTTAACAGAATGTGCAATACTTCGTGGAAATGAAAAGATAATTTGGATAGATTTAAAAGATCTTTTGTACAATGGAAATATGCTTTTGAATGCTAGAATACAAAATAATGATGTTATTTTTATACCTGAAAGTGGAGATACAGAATATGTATATTTAATGGGGCAAGTAATGAATACAGGAGTAGTTAGATTAACGGATAATCTAACAGTACTTGATGCTATTATGCAAGTAGGGGGATTAACAGAAGATGCTAATTCAAAAGAAATATATATAATAAGATTAGAAGGAAATGGACAAAGTGTCGCTAAAGAAGTTAATTTGAAAGCTTTATTAGAAGAAGGTGATATTAGTCAAAATTATGTTTTAAATAGTAAAGATGTAGTTTTCGTAAGTGAAAAAGGTATTGCATCTTGGAACTATATTATGAAAAATATTTTACCTACATTACAAGTACTAGATTTATCTCAAACTATCTCTAAAGGTACAGTTACAATAGGAGATATAAAAATTAAGGAGTAAGAATGAATAAAATACTTAAAAATTCAATTGCTTCATTTGGAACAAATGCTTTGTACCTAATTTCAAGATTAGCATTAACTCCATATATACTTTATTTTATAAGTTTAGAAGAATTTGCTCTTTGGTCTATTTCTTTTATTATAATTAGTTATATAGGTCTAAGTGGCAGTGGTATAGGTAATGCTTTTATAACTAATTCGGCTAAGTACTATAAAAATAAAGATTATGAAAGTTTGAATAAATTAATTTCTACAGGAACTTTACTTCTACTCTCACTAAGTACTTTTATATTAATACTTGTATTTTTATACAGAAATTTTATTCTAGGATTTTTTCATATCGAAGACAAAATATTATTTGAAAAAGCTCAAGTATTACTTATTGGAACTTGTATTATGTTTTTAATAGAACTCTCTTTTGAAGCTTTTGAAAACTTTTTTGAAGGAATAGAAGAGATTTTACTTACTAAAACTATTTGGATAATAGCAAATTTTTTAGAGGTAATTTTAGTAGTAGTATTTTTAAAGTTTGGTATGGGTCTTTATGGCCTTTTATATGCTTATGGTATAAAAGCAATATTCAAAGTTATTTGTCACTTTTATTACCTTAGAAAATATATAAAAATTAGAATTTTAATTGATTTTAAAATTTTAAAGGGAATATTTCATTTTGCCCTGAGGGTCCAGTTACTTAGTTTTATAGGTATATTTATGAATACTTTTAACCAATTAATTGTAGCTAATTTACTTGGTTTATATAAAACAGGTTTATTTGAATTAGGGAAAAAATTGCCACAAAAAGGTCAAGGGATAATAAGTGGGGTATTTGTTGCATTTATGCCAGCTAGTGCACAACTTAAGAGTAGAGAAGAAAAGATAGATACAGATACAGAAGTAAAAAACTATGTAAAAGTAGTCTTTTATTCTTTAGGTATAGGACTTTTATTTTATACATTTTTTTATCTGATAAATGATTATGGAATAGATGAAAAATCAATAATATTTATCTTTTTGATTTTGATACTTTTTACTTTAGGAACTTATTTGTTTAAACATTATCTTCTTAAAGATAAAGATAAGTATTTGGATAGGGAAAAAATAGTAGAAATATACAGTAATGGAAGTATTTATGTAAACTTTTTAATAGCTTTTATATATTCATTTATGATTGTTTTTGCTGATAGATTTTTATACATATGGGTAGGGAGAAATGAAGTAGAAGTATTAGGTGTGATGGTTATATTCATTTTGGGAATAGGAATAAACTTAGGAACAGGTGTAGGAACAAGTATCCTTAGAGGACTTGAGAAAACCCATTATGAGATAGAATATGCACTTATGAACCTTATATTAGCATTTGTACTTATAATTACTCTGACAAAGTATTATGGGCTGTTTGGTGGTGCTATTGGTACGAGTCTTAGTACTATTATTGCAAGTATATATTTTATACTAAGGGTTAATAGATATTTTAACATTGATAATATATATTTTCTTAGGAAAAACATAAAAAAACCAATATATTTATTATTAATATCTTTGTTAAGTAAAGTTATTACTTATAAACTTTATGTTGTAAATAGATGGATAAGTTTAATTTATTTGGCAATTAGTTTTTCTGTATACTTATTATTAATATATTTTATATTCAAATTTGTATTAAAAGATAATTTGATTGATAAATTTGAAGGATTTATAAAGAGAAAAATATAAATTAGGAAGAGGGGAG
The DNA here is from genome assembly GCA_964536535.1 of uncultured Fusobacteriaceae bacterium. Classification (GTDB taxonomy): domain Bacteria; phylum Fusobacteriota; class Fusobacteriia; order Fusobacteriales; family Fusobacteriaceae; genus CAZFBB01. The sequence goes on along the minus strand of CAZHXU010000032.1, from coordinate 11,768 downwards.
GGTAGAAGATGGAAGGGAAAAAAATCAAACCTCTTGATATTATAGGAATAATAAAAAGATATGCTTTAATAATAATTATCATAGGGACTCTTTCGTTTTTACTTCTAAGCCCCTTAGCTTTTTTCCTTAATAAACTTACATACACAGCTGTTGGTAGTATAAAGATAGAACCAGTTACAGCAACAACTTTAGTTGGTTTTGAAAGTTCTATTACAAGTTATTATAAAGATTTTGTAGGAACACAGATATTCAAAATTCATAGTAAAGAAATAGTAGAAAAAGCTTTGGAAAGATTGAGTGAAGAAGATAAAAAAGTTTTTATAAAGGGTCAATTACCCTATGAAAAAGAGATAGAAATAATACTTAGAAGTTTTACAGTTACAAGTATAAGAGATACACATCTTATAAATGTAATATTTACTTGGGAAACTAATAAAGCTTTAGCTGATTTAATAAATGAAATTATGTTAGTTTATTTAGAAGAAGTAGAAAAAGAAATAGAAAATAAAGATAGAAAAAGATTAGATTATCTTTTGTCGGAAAAATTAAGATTAGAAAAAGAATTAGAAAAAGAATTTGAACTTTTAAAAGAAGTAAGTGATATGGCTAATACTTCTACTTTTTCTGAACAGTTTAATCCCCATAATAATAAAATAGACTATTTAAATGAAGCGTATATAAAAGCATATAGTGGAAGACTTGATGCAGAAAATAGATATATACAAGTAAAAGATGAAGTAGACAGTATAAAAGAATTATCTCTTGATTCTTTAGTAGATGAAATGGTAGAAAAAGACCAATCTCTTTGGGATCTAGGGTTTTGGACATACAAAACTCTTCAAGAGATGAATGCAACTTTAGATGGAATGACTATTGATAATAGTGACAGGATATATGTAGAAGAAAGAATGACAAATATGCAAAATCACCTTGAAAAACTTAGAGGTGATGTTAGAAAAAGAGCAGAAAAAGTAATATATACTAAAAGAGATTATGAACTTAGTGTTAAAGAGATAGAAGCAAGTGCAAGTTATAAAGCTTCTGTTAGAACAGAAAATCAATTATGGCAAGATTTGATTTGGGAAAGAGAATTAGCAGCAGAAGTATCAAAGTTGATCTTAAAAGGTGCTCAAATAGAAGAAAATATAAAAAATCTGAGACAAACATACGACAGAGTCACTGAACGGTTATATTACCTTCAAGCAGAATCTATGGCTCCAAGTAGACTTAGTTTAGCAACAAAAGCACAATTTCCCTTTGAGCCAAGTGGAGCAACTAAAACAAAATTATTAGCTCTTATTTTTATACTAGCTTATGGGTGGATATCTTTTGTAATACTAGTCATAGTCCTTACTGATAATAGAATAAGAAGTACTAAAGATGTAGAAAATGCCCTTGGATTTGAAGTGAACTGGCCAATTTCAAAAGTTGATTTTGATTTTTTAACTTTGACAACAAAAGAAAAAGGAAATTATGTATATGAAGCTATCAATTCTGTAGCAATAAAAATACATAAAGAGTATAAAAAACAATCGAGTAAAATAATTACTTTTACTGGTACAGATAAAGAAATAGGAACAACGAGTATATTACTTAATATCGGGACGATTATATCTAATTTAGGAGTAAAAGTATGTATAGTAGAAGGAAAAAATTATAATCGTTTTTATAGAGAATATTATAATAAAGATAGTGAACTTATAAATGATAATGAAAGAAATGTTGATATAGTGTCTTTAGAATATAATTTGATTGAAAATCATCATATAGATGAGTTATTAGAAAAGATAAAAAAAGACTATGACATGGTAATTTTTGATACAGATCCAATATTAAAATCAGGTTTGACAGAATATATAATACTTCAATCAGACTTAACTATGGTTATTTGTCATGGTGATTATAGTTATTATAGAGACCTTAGAAAATCTTTTGAAATACTAGAAAAATTAGAAGTAGAAAGTGTTGGGGCAATATTAAACTGGGGTAGTAATAAGATAAAAAAAAGAAGACGATAAAATAATCTAATGAGGTGGAAGTGATGAAGATATATTATGTTACACCTAAATTTGACAGGTTTGTAAGGTATGAAGATGATAAAAACATACTTATGTGGCTAAAAAGAGTTGTAAAAAATAATAGAAAAGCTTCTGGTGGTATACAAATTATATATGAACACTGTGATATGTTAAAGAAAGAACACGACGTAAAAGTACTCAGTATGGGCAAGAAATTTTCATCTATAGATCCAGATTGGTTTGTGCATAGTTGCAAACTAGATTATTACCATAAAGAAATAAAAGAAATAAATGACGATAGTTTTTTAGTAATACCAGAAGTAATACCTCATGAAGCAGAAAAATTTCCTAAAGGAAGAAAATTTTTATTTGTACAAAACTGGGCTTTGTTTAATAAAGAATATGATTATAGTAATTATGAAGGGATAATATCATTAGAAGGATATTGTGCAGATTATATTAGAGAATATACAGATTTGCCTATTTTTACAGTTAGAAATGGGATTGATTTGAAGGAATTTAATTATAAAAGTAATCTTAAAGAAGAAAAAAGAATATTTTTATTATATAGAAAAAATCAAAAAGAAATAGATAGTTTTTTGGAAAATTTACCTAAAAAAGTTTATGAAGAAAATAAAGTTATAGTTGGTAAAAGACACTATAATAAAGAAGAATTGATAAAAGAGTATCAAAAAGCAGAGATTTTTTTAACATTTTCTTATCCAGAAGGTTTTGCTCTTCCACCACTTGAAGCTATGGCTTGTGGATGTGTAGTAATAGGTTATACAGGAGGTGGAGGTAGAAGCCATATGATAAATGGAGAAACAGCTCTAGTTTTGGAAGATGGAGACTATAAAGGAATAGAAAAGGCTTTATTAAAGCTTATTTCAGATAAAAGATTAAAGTCGATATTAAAAAAAAATGCTATGGCAAAAGCCAAAGAATATTCTTTAGATGAGATGGAAAAAAGCGTTTATAACTTATGGGAAGAAATTGGTGATTATTATGATTTATAATTATTTAATTCATATACCAGTTTATGAAAAAAATGGAAAAATTTATATGGACAAACTAACAAAAATAGATTTTGACCTCCATGTAAAACTACTTCCTAAAAATGTAAAAGTAAGATTAATTGCTCCTTTAATGGACAATTTAGTAGAAGGAGTAGAAGAATTAGAAGATGAAATTTTCTTTGTACCCTTAAAATATATTAATTCTTTTACTGAAGGGATAAAATATTATTTTTACAATAAAAAAATCCTTAAAAATACTCTTAATAAAGGAGAGATACTTCATAGTGGAGGAGGGGGATATCCATACTTTATGTCACCTCAATTTGTAGGCAGTAAAATTGCTTATAAAAAAGGACTAAAAAGTATATTTGTTATGGACTGTGACTTGATTGGAAAATTATGGGAAGATCAAATAAAAACAAGTAAAAATCCCATAAAAAAATTATTTTGGTTAATATTTGCTGGTGTATCTGAATGTAATTATAGAAAAGGAATTAATCTTGCTAATACTGTATTTCTTTTGGGGCAAAGTGTTTATGATAAATATAATAAATATACAAAAAATCCTTTTAGAATATATCAACCAGTTATAGGGAAAGAAGAAATAATATCCAAAATTGATTTTGAAAAAAAGATTGAGAGAGTAAAAAAATCTAGTAAAATCAGATTATTTTTTTTAGGGCGTTTGGTACATGAAAAAGGAGTAGATTTAGCAGTAGAAGCTCTAGAAAAAGTAGATAAAAATCTATATGAATATAGGATTATTGGTAGTGGAGTAGAAGAAGAAAAATTGAAAAAACATGAAAATGAAAATATAAAATTCTTAGGTAATTTAAAGTGGGGAAAAGATTTGTTTTTAGAATTAGACCAAGCAGATTTGTTTTTAGTTAGTCATAGGACTGGAGAGATGACAAGAAGTGTTTTTGATGCTATGGCAAGAGGAAACGCTGTAGTTGGAATAAAAAATAATACGATAGAAACTTTGGTAGATGAGGGGCAAAATGGGAAAATACTTGAAAATTATGATGAACTTGAAAATTTGCTCATAGAACTTCATAACAATAAAGATATATTAATAAATTGGATGAAAAAATCTAGAGAATTTCTTTTGAAATACAATAATGAATCTTGTGTATTAATGAGATTAGAAAAGATAGAAAGAGATGGTTTTTATGAAGATATTAGCTCTACTTCCCTTTTTTCTAACAATAATGGTATTAATAAGTAAAGGAGAGAAAGAAGCATTTAAAGTAGTGTTGTTTTGTCTATTTTGCATACCAAGTTATTATTATTTTCCTTTACCTGCATTGCCTGATTTCAATTTTTTTCATTTTAGCATAATTCCAATTTTTGTTTGGTGGCTTTTATATGGAATTAAAGAATATAGGTACAGTACAATGGATATATTAGTAGTTTTATATGTACTTGTTTCTATTGCTAGTGAATTTCACACTATGGGATTTAAAGATGGTAGAAATTTGTTTATAGACAGAATAGTACAAATTATAATTCCGTATATTATTGCAAAACATTTTTTGAGAACTTTTGAAGATAAAGTAAAATTTGCCAAGTTTTTGGTAATATCAGGGGCAGTTTTAGCTTTTTTTTCACCGTTAGAATTTAAATTTGATTTTGCTTTAGTTGATTTTTTACAATTTGTTTGGCCAGAATACTTACGTTGGCCAGGTTGGGCTAGATATGGTTTTGTAAGGGCTGCGGCTGTATATGCCCATCCAATTCTTGCTGGAATGATGTGGGCTTTTTACTCTTTATTAGCTTTGTGGTTGTATAAAATAAAAGCATTTAAAAATAAATATATAATCTATGGCTTAATATGTCTAAATATAGGAGGACTTCTGATGTCTATTAGCAAGGGGCCTATACTTGGTTTTGTAGTAGGTGTAACTATATTAACTATAGGATGGACGAAAAAAAGGCTACTTGCATTTAATATAGTTTTTATATTAAGTGCAATACTTCTACCTCCAGCTACCTCCAAATTTATAGAGTATGCTAGTGTAAATAGGTTTAATGCGAAAAATGAGACACAGGAAAATATTGCATACAGAAAGGAACTTATAGATAACTATATAGTAGAAGTAAAAAAGAAACCTTATTTGGGTTATGGCCGAAATGGAATGCCTGTAGTTAATGGACAAGTAAGTATAGATAATCAGTACCTTTACATAGCTCTTTTACACGGAACTTTAGCACTATATATATTTCTTGCTATGACTATAGTAGTTGTAATAAAAATGCTTAAATTTGGTCTTCATACAAGTTATGACGATAAAGAAGGACAATTATCTTGGCTCATATTAGCTTGTTCTTTTACATGGTTTGTAACTTTAGCTACAGTTTGGATGGGTGCACAAAGTGAGCAGATTATAATTTTTTTTCTAGCATTAAATGCTCAAATGAAGTTAGAAGATAATAAAACATATGTAATAGAGGAAGTTAAGGTAATTGAAAGAAAAACATTTAAGAGGACAATATAGGAGGAACTATGAATATAGCTTATTTAGTAAGTGAGTTTCCAGCTATCTCCCACACTTTTATCTTGTATGAATTGGAGCAATTGGAAAAAATCTACAATATATATACAATTTCAGTCAACCAACCTAAAAATTTTGAAATAATGGATGAAAGGGAAAAAATATATTCTAATAAAACTTTTTATATAAAAAAAGAAATAAAAAATAATTTTTTTAGAATTTTTTACCTGTTTTTCATAAGAAAATTTGGTACTAGTTTTAAAATATTATTTAACTCATTTAAACTACATTATTTAAAAGGTCCAAAATCTATAAAAAAATCTATAGGTTATTTTATAGAAGCTATATTTTTATTGGAATATATAGAAGAAAAGAATATAAGCCATGTTCATGTGCATTTTGGAAATAATAGTGCTAATTTGATGTTGTTATTAAAAGATAATTGTGATTTTAGCTTAAGCATACACGGACCAGAGATATTTTATAATACAAGAGAACTTTTGTTAGAAGAAAAATTTAAAGAAGCAAGATTTATAAGAGCTATTAGTTTCTTTTGTCAGAGTCAAATAATGAGATTTTTAAATGAAAAAATGTGGAAAAAAATACATATAATTCATTGCGGAGTAGATACAGATATTTTTACTCCTAATCAGAATAAAAACACAGATGAAAAGATTATTTTATCAGTAGGAAGGCTTTGTAAAAGTAAAGGACAAATCTTACTTTTGAAAGTTTTAGAAGAAATAGACAAAAAATTTATCTGTTATTTTATAGGTGGCGGAGAAGATTATGATTATATAAATAAATATATAAAAGAAAAAAATATTAAAAATATAAAGTTATTAGGACCAAAACCAAGGTCGGAAACATTAGAGTGGCTTAAAAAGTGTGAGATATTTTTATTGCCTTCTTTTGCAGAAGGAGTACCAGTATCTCTAATGGAAGCTATGAGTATGGAAAAAACTGTAATTTCTACAAAAATTAATGGGATTGAAGAACTTATAGATAACGGAATAAATGGTTATGTAGTTCAAGCTAGCAATAAAAAAAGTTTGAAGGAAATAATAGAAAAAGTAATTGATTTTGATCAGAAAGATATAGGCAATAATAGCAGAAGAAAAATAATTGAAGAGTTCAATATAAAAAAGGAAGTTCAAAAGTTGGTAGAAGTTTTTGAAGAATATATGTAAAGGAGTATTATGAAGGGAATATATATTTTAATATTAATTTTAACTATGCCTACAACAATATATTTGACTGTTCTTCTACTCTCTTATTTTCTCCTACCCAATATAGAAAAGGAAGAAAGAGTAGAAGAAAAAATAAAATTAGCAGTGTTAATACCGGCACATAATGAAAGACTCTATATAGAAAGATGCATAAAATCCATTAAAGAATCATATAAAAATGGAGATGAAGTAGACATAATTGTAATTGCTGATAACTGTACAGATGATACAGCAGAAAGAGCACTTTCTTTTGGAGCAAAAGTATTAGAAAGGAATAATTTAGAAAAAAAAGGCAAAGGTTATGCACTAAATTATGCATTTTCTCAGTTAAGAGATTATGACCTTTATATAATAATAGATGCAGATACAATAATTTCCAAGTCGTTTTTGGTAGATATGATACATGGTTATAAATCAGGTTATGAAGTAATGCAAGGAGGGTATTTTGTAAAAAATAGAGTAACAAGTAGAAATTCCCTTATGAATCTTGCTTTACTCATATTTCACGGAGTAAGACCTAGTGCAAAAGAAAAGTTAGGTTTGTCAGTGGGAATATTTGGGAATGGTTTTGCTCTTAGCAAAAAAGTCATAGAAAAAGTACCTTATGATACATTTTCAATAGTAGAAGATTTGGAGTATCATATAAAACTCATAAAAAATAGAATAAAAGTTCATTATATTGAAGAAGCGAAAGTTTATGCAGATTTTCCCATTTCAAAATCTGGTCAAAAAAGTCAAAGGGCTAGATGGGAAGGGGGAAGAATATTTTTATTTAAAGCATATTTTAAAGATTTGTTAAAGGGACTTTTAAAAGGAGAATTATATCTTTTAGAAGGTTTAATAGAACTAATTACTATACCTCTTAGCAATTATTTTTTGTTATCAACAATTTTGATATTTAGTTCTCTAAAGTTATATACACTTTATATTTATATACTGATTTTTTTCTACGTAGTAACGAGTATGTATAAATTTGGTGATAAAAAAGATTTATACTCATTAATATTTTTCCCATATTATATATTTTGGAAAGTAGTAAATTTACCTCTTATTATAATTCATAGTAAAAAAGAAAGTAAATGGAATAGGACAAAAAGAGATTGAGTGGTGGTAGATATGGATATGTCAGTATTATTTGTTTCTTTTAATACTTGTAATTTAACAGATTTAGCTATTAAAGAAGTAAAAAAAGAGCTTTTAAATATAAAAGATAAATATTCATCTTTTTCAAGTGAAATTATACTAGTAGATAATGGTTCAGTAGATGGAACAATAGAGATGATAAAAAATGAACATCCAGATATAATAGCTAAATTTACAGGTAAAAATAATGGTTTTGCTAAGGGAAATAATATAGGTTTTGAAATAGCAAAAGGTAGATATATAGTTTTATTAAATACAGATGCATTTTTTATTGAAGGTAGTTTATTAAAAGCTTATGAGCTTATGGACAACTATAAAGATATTAGTATAGGTGTAGGTAGATTAATAGGGAAAAATGGTGAAGACCAGCCTTCAAGGAGGGCTTTTCCTGGAATTATAACTGATTTTTTTAAATACTCAAATTTGGAAGGACGTTTTCCTAAAAATAGACTATTTTCAATGGGAGAATATGGTTATTTGGGAGTAGAAGAAGAAGGTCCATGTCATTGGGGGCCTGGTGCTTTTAATATAATTAGAGAAGAAGATTTATATAAAGTTGGATATTTTGATGAAGATTATTTTATGTATTATGAAGAAGTAGATTTGGCTCTTAGATTTTATAGAAGAGGTTATTTAGTTTATTATTTTCCTCAAATAAAAGTAATGCATATAGGAGGAGAATCAGCTAAAAGTATAAAAGATAATTATATTAGTAAAAGTGGAAATCAATTAACATTATGGTCTTTCCAAAGTAAGTATATCTACTACAGAAAAAATTATGGTTTTTTTAAAAGTTATTTTTCATATAAAATAGAGTATTTTTTCAGATATTTACAGTATTTGAAAAACAGAAAAAATCCTAAAGGAAATGATTTGAAAATATATTTGGAACAAATGTCAAAAGCTTATAAAAATACTAATGGTGGTAAGTTTTCACCACCAAAACCTTGGAAGTGATAATATGTTTGAAAATATAAAAAAAGATTTTATAAATCACAATAAAGATATATTTAATATAGGCTTTCAAGCAATGATTATTTATAGATTTGGAAGGTTTAGATACAGAATAAGGGTAAAAATAATAAGAAAAGTATTATCACTAATATATAAATTGTTCTACATGAAAATAAGAGGTAAAGGTATAGAGTTACCTTGTGAAGTAGAAGTGGGTGAAGGACTTAGAATAGATCATAATGGAGGTATAGTTGTAAGTGGATACTCAAAAATTGGAAATAATTGTATTCTAAGAAATGGAGTAACTATAGGTACAAGAAGCATAGAAAATATTGAAGCACCTATAATAGGAAACAATGTAAATATAGGTAGTGGAGCAAAAATACTTGGTAAGATAAAAATAGGAAACAATGTAAATATTGGAGCTAATTCAGTAGTTTTGATAGATGTACCGAATGATTCTACTATAGTAGGTATACCAGGAAAAATTATTAAAAAGAATTAGATAATATCATATAAAAACTCTAAATATAATTATATATTTATTGGGAGGGCAAGTTATGCACAGTAAAATAGTACCCGTTTTTGGTTATCCATTTTTTAACTATACAACAATTGAATTAGTAAACAAATTACTTGATAATATAGAAAATAAAAAAGGCTTAACTCAAATAGTAACTGTAAATATGGACTTTATTGCGAGAGCCAAAAAAGATCAAGAGTTAAGAGAGATAATAAGAAGTGCTGATATAGTAACTGCTGATGGTATGCCTATTATTTGGGTAAGTAAATTATTTAAAAAACCGCTAAAAGAAAGAGTGACAGGCTCAGATTTAACACCATTACTTATTCATGAAGCACATAAAAGAGATTATCCTATATTTTTTTTAGGAGGAAGTGAAAAAGAAAATTCTTTAGCTGTAAAAAACATAAAAAAACAGTATGAAGGAATTAAAGTAGGGGCATTTGCACCTGATTATAAACCATTACTTATAATGGAAAATGAAGAAATATTAGAAGCAATAAAAGAGATAAGACCTAAAATATTGTTTTTATCTTTGGGGAGTAAAGCTGAAAAATGGGCTCGTATGGAAAGTAAAGAACTGGAAGAATTAGGAGTAAAAGTAGTAATTGGTGTTGGTGCTACAATTAAATTTTTAGCAGGAACAGTAAAAAGAGCACCAGTTTGGATGCAAAAAAGTGGACTAGAGTGGTTTTATAGACTTTTAGCAGAACCAAAACACCTTTATAAAAGATATACAAAAGATTTGTATGTTTTATTAGGAGAATTGGTAAAAGAAATATATAGAAGTTCAGAAGAAGAAGTTAATGAACTTTTGTATAATAGAAAAGTTTTTAGGCATAATATAATTCATAATGTAGCAGTTGATACAAATGGAACTATAAAATTAGTTTTGAAAAACAATATACAAGTACATCATCTACATAAATATAAAAAATATATTGAAAAAATCATTGAAGATGATAATTTTAATAACATAGAGTTTGATTTGTTAAGAGTAAGTTTTTTAGATAGTGCTGCTTTAGGTTATCTTTTAAAGATTCATAATAGAATGAAAGAAAAGGGAAAAACATTAAAAATACTAAGAGTATCTCCTCAACTTTATAGACTTTTTAAGTTTAGAGAAATAGACACTTTTATGAATATAGATTTTTATATAGAGAGAAAACCAGCAGAATTGGCTGATAAATTTTGTTTGCATTATAGAGAAGTAAAAGTGTTTCAGAGAAAAAGTTATTTTTTTATTAAAAGAACAATAGATATAGTTGGAGCTATTATAGGATTAATGATTTCTATTCCTGTTATTATAATTACGGCAATAGGGATAAAAATCGAAGATGGAGGAAGTATATTTTTTAAACAAGTAAGAGTAGGTCATAGAGGAGAACCGTTTTATATGTATAAAATTCGTTCTATGGTGAAAGATGCAGAAGTATTAAAAAAAAGTCTTGAAAAAAATGCAGAAGTAAATGGTAAAATATTTAAAATGAAAAATGATCCAAGGATAACTAGAATAGGAAAGTTTATAAGAGCAACGAGTATAGATGAATTACCACAATTTTATAATGTTTTAGTTGGTCATATGTCTCTAGTTGGTCCACGTCCAGCTATAGATTATGAAGTAGGACAATATACTTATAGAGAATGTGGAAGAGTAGTACATGTCAAACCAGGAATTACTGGTTTAGCTCAGATATTTGAAAGACATAATGGGAAACTGTCATTTGAAGAACAAATAAAACTAGATATGGAATACATAAGTGATAGGACTGTATTTTATGATATAAATTTACTCTTTAAAACAGTTTGGGCAGTAATTAAAGGTAGAGGGGCTTAATAAAATTAAAAAAACCTTGAAAACATTGATAAAATTTGATATACTCTCTCTAGTAAAGCGAAGGTGGTGGAATGGTAGACACGCTATCTTGAGGGGGTAGTTGCTTCGGCAGTAGGGGTTCAAGTCCCCTTCTTCGCACCAATAGATAATATAAAAGAGCTTATTTCTAAGCTCTTATTTTTATATTTAAATTTAATTATATACTATTTAACCATTTTTTGCTTACAAATCTATACATACTACCGAAAAATTTTGTGATTTCTTCACAACATGCAAGAGCATAAACAAAATAGATAGGTAAAGAAAGTTTATAAGCTATAAATGCAAGAGGGATTCCTGTAAACCACATAGAGCATATATCAATAATAAAAATCCTTTTGGTATCACCACCAGCTCTTAAAATCCCTACCATATTGGTAAAATTGAGACTTTTCAGAGGAAAGATAATAGCAAATATCCGAATAACCCCAGCTGCTAAATCCTTTATTTCTTTTGGTATATTATAAAAAGAAACTAAAGTTGGAGCAAAAATAATAAGTAGTAAAGAGATAAA
>CAZHXU010000031.1:0-20220 GCA_964536535.1 uncultured Fusobacteriaceae bacterium | reverse complement strand
TTTGTCACTTTTGTCTTGATACAAAAGTAACCAACGTCCAAAGGACATAAAAAATTTACGTCAGATAAATTTTCCTTATTTAGTAAAAATCAAGTACGTACAAGGTGCTTTCGTCAAATATTAAACTAAAAGTAAGAAAGTGCAAGAAATAAGATTAAGTAGTCACTACATTCACTAAATTTCAAAACTCGCTCTTAGAGCTCAAACACTTGAAATTCTTAACGTTCATTCCGTTAACTTAATCTAAATTTCTTATAAATGTACATTAAAGTCATAAAAAGTCTGCGTAACTATTCCTTTAAAACTACGCTTTGTTACTTGTTTTAATAGGCGTGCATAGTTCGACTAAAGATATTAATACCTAAGTCTCACTAAATCTGTCGAAAAATTTAAAGTTTTCTCTGTGAAAACTCCCTGCTCTTTGTGAAACAGACTATTTAAAACTACATGAAAGCTTTCATGTAGTTTTAATATATTCTGCATTGTTCAACTAAAGAGATAAATCCCTAAGTTTCACGAATCTGTGGTAAAGATTTTTTTATAGTTTATCTACTTCTACCTCTACTTGCACGTTACTCCTATCAAATATTTTTACGTGCATTTTACCATTTTTCTCAAATTGAGGAATTTCTATTCCAGTTTCATGAAAAATTTGATTTTTACCATTTTTCAAATATCTAGGATAATCTTTTATTTCATAAACTAAATCTTCAGCATATTTATTAACTCTAGTAACTTCTTCAACTTTTTCCATATGCTCTTCTTCTACATGAGTATTTTGTTCTTCCAAAGTACTAGTAGCAATTTTTTCTTCAACTATATTATCTTTTTTATATTCTTTATCTTCTTTATTTTTATGATAATCTTTAGTAAGTTTATCGATTTCAGCACAAATAAGCTCTAATTCTAATTCTTTTAATTCCTTTAGTTTTTTAAGTTTTTTTATTCTATCTTTCATACACCCTCCAAAAAAAACAGCATCAAAGATGCTGTTTAATATTCATAGTTAAGTACAGTTATACGACCGTCTATTTTATCTTCCATGGCCATCTTAGTTTTTCTACAATGTTCATCATATTCATAAGTATAATGTACATCTGTTATTACTTTTTCATTAACAGTTTTTCTAAACCAAATGGGATCTCCATGGTCATTATATTTATATTCTTGAATGTTTTTAACATTTCCATCGCCATCTGTAACTACTACTTTTTTAAATTTATCTTCCATTTAAACCTCCTAATAGTACTCTACAAAAAGCATACTGGAAAAGTGGAGTTTTGTCAAGCTTATAACCACTTTTCAATTGTAGATTTTGTAAGTTCTACAATTTCATCTATACTTCTACCTTCTGGTAAAATTGGATCAAAGAACTCTAATTCAAGTTTTTTTGGTTTTGGAACTTTTCTATTTATAGGCATAGCTTCATAAGAACCTTTAATTCCAAATGGAACAACTGGTACATTAAGTTCTTTACTTAAAATTGCAAAGGACTTTTTAAAGTCACTTAATTCACCATTTCTACTTCTTATACCTTCTGGGAAAATAACCATACTTTTACCTTGACGTAAAACATGAGCACTTTCTTTTAAAGTAGTTGTCAAATTGTCATTAATATCAACTATTATAATATTTCCATTATCAGCTAAATTTTTCATAAATTTACTTTTAAAATGTTTAATTTTAGCTAAATAATAAGTTTCTTTTAATTTTTCATATGGTAATGCACTAATAAGCATAGGACCATCTAAAACACTTTGGTGATTTCCAGCAAAAATAACAGGACCACTTGGTATTTTATGCTCATTTTGACCTCTAAATCTAAAATAAGTTCTAAAAATAGGTTTTGTAATAGCTTTAAATCTAGTCATAACTTTATAGCTTTTTGGTAATTTAATATCTATATTGTCAGCTAATATTTCAGACCAATTTAATTCGGCTATATTTATACTTTTAGAATTTTTAGATAAAAATTCAGCTAATTTTTCTACAGTTGCATTTGAACTAAATTGCTCTTCTGTTAATCTTATACCAAATGAACTTTCGATAAATGCTTGTAATTCAACTAAATCAAGAGAATCAAGAGCAAGATCAAGTTCTATGTGGCTATCAGGATAGATAGTTTTTTTAGTACTATCATTTAGATATTTTTTAATTACTCTATAACTTTCATTATCAGGTTCTTTAATATCTTTCCTAATTTCAACATCACTATTAAATAACTCTTTCAATTTAAATCTACGTAATTTTCCTAATTTTGTTTTTGGTAATTCTTCTTTAACAATTTTTATATTTAGAATTTTTTTGTATTTAGGTGCAGTATTGTTATATTTGTCAACGATAGACCATTTTATTGTTTCAAGTATATTGTTGATTTTTAGTTCTTCTACTTTTTTAAAGTTTGGATAAATGATAGTTTTTAACATGTTTTCATGTTCAACAACAGCCATTTCTTCAATAAGCCCATCAGCTAACTCTAAAATTTCTTTTTCTATACTTGCTGGATTTATATTTTTTCCATTTGATAAAACTATCATTTCTTTTTTTCTACCAGTAATGAATAAATATCCCTCTTGATCTAATTCTGCCAAATCACCAGTCATAAAATATCCGTCTTCAGTAAAAGCTTCTTTAGTTTTTTCTTCTTTATTAAGATATCCTTTAAATACATTACGACCTTTTACTAATAATTCGCCTTCATTAGAGAATTTTACATCAATATCTTCTAATAAGAATCCACAAGAACCAGGTAAAATATTTTTAGGTCTAGTAAATGTGATCATAGGAGAAGTTTCTGTAAGTCCATAACCTTCTAAAACATCAAAACCAAGAGTTCTAAAATCATGAGCTATATCAATATCTAATTTTGCTCCACCAGAAACAAAGAATTTAATATGTCCACCAAATCTATCTTGTACTTTCTTAAATATTTTTCTTCTTATATTTTTATTTTCAATTTTTTTAGCAATATTAAATAGAGTACTTGCTATTTTTGAATCATTTATTTTTGCCATGATTCCTCTGTGGAAAACTTCATATAGTCTAGGAACTCCAATTAACATAGTAATTTTATATTTCTCAAGAGCTTCTATAATCTTATCGCTTGCTAAATGCTTTAAGAAAACTATAGTTGATCCAAAATATAAAGGTACAATTGCACTACCTAATAGTGGGAATATATGGTGTAGAGGTAGAAGTGCTAAAAATCTATCATCTTTTTCATATACGTTAAATTTACTTAAAGATTCAATTTGAGATAAAATATTATCAAAAGTTAACATTACTCCTTTAGGATCTCCTGTTGTTCCACTAGTATAAAGAACTAAAGAAACATTTTCTTTATCAGGTGTGTATAAAGCTTCTACTCCACTTTCATACTCCTTTGGTATGTTTATATCTTCAAAATAGATTATTTCGATTTCTTTTCCGTATAATTTTATTGTTTCTTCTACTTTTTCTTTTGATTCATTAGATGTAAACAAGTATTTTGGTTCTGAATCCTTTAATACATATAAAAGTTCTTGAACGTCATTTGAATAATCAATATTAACACAAGTTCCTTTATTTTCCCAAATAGCCAAGAAAGAATATACTAATTCTGGTCTGTTTGGTGCAAAAATCATAGCTCTTTCTTCTTTTTCAAGTTGAATTAGAGTGCTATAATATTTTACATTGTTAATCAAATCTTTATAACTAATTTCCTTGTCATCATAGATAACAGCAGGTTTATTATGATTTTTTACAAATTCCATTTTGTTCTCCCTTTTAAATAACATTAGTTAGTTTATAAGCTTAGTAAAGTTTACCATATTAAGAATAAGAATTTCAAGAAATAAAAAATCCCTCGGTATTTCAAAAGATTATAAAAAACAATTCAAATTATTTAATGTATTTTTTTATTTTAATTATATATTTTAATAATAAGGCAAAGAGCTTGACAGTAGTCAAGCTCATAGTTAATCTATATTATTTGTTCTATTAATTCTTCTAGTTCCCTTCTTTCTTTTTGTGTAAGATCTTCTCCTGCTTTTAATAATTTTAGCAAATATGATTCTTGACCACTTACAGAACTTTCAAGTACTTTAATAACTAGTTTTTTATAAAAGTCCACTTTTTCCTCCTTTAATAGGTAATGTTACTTTAAAGGTACTACCTACACCTTCTTCACTTTCAATTTCTAATTTACCATTATGCAATTTTATAATGTGATTAGATATAGACAATCCCAAACCTACACCAGATTTTTTGCTAGTTCTAGCTTTATCTTCTCTAAAGAATTTTTCAGTTATTTTATTAATGTTATCTTTTTTGATTCCTATACCAGTATCTCTTATGCTAATAACTATATTATTAGAATTTACATCTGTATAAACATAAATATGTCCATCATCTTTGTTATATTTAATAGCATTAGTAATTAAGTTTATTAACAATCTTTTTATCTTTCCTTTGTCACAAGAAATATTAATATTATCTAAAGATGAATATTCAAGTTGTATATTAGTTTCTTCTAAAGAAAACTCCATAATTTCACAAATTTCTTCAATTGTTTCTTTAATATTTACATCTTCCCAATTCATAAATTCTCTACTGGATGATAGCCTTGCAAGTAGAAGCATATCATTTATAATAGAATTCATCCAGTTTACATCATCTAATATTTTTATAAGAAGTTCTACATATTCTTCTTTACTTCTATCTTTAGTAAGTTCTACTTCAATACTTTGTTTCATAGAAGTGATTGGTGTTCTTAGTTCATGAGATACATTTGTAGAAAAATCTTCAACTTTATCAAAACTCTCTTGCATCTTTTCAAGTAAAAAATTAAATTTTTCATAAAGTTCTTTAATTTCAACTATTTCAGTGTCAGAATCTAACCTTTCTACTATATCTTCTTTTTTAAAGTTTTTACTAAAGTTTATAATAGAATTAATAGGAATAATCAAATGATCTTCTGTGTAAGATTTATTATTTCTATATATTAAAAATATTATAAATAATATAGTTGGAAAACTTAAAATTATAAATAAAATCAAAGAATATAAACTTTGGTGTGCCTGACGAATAATTATTGTATACTCATTAGTAATTGATTTGTTTTTTATATATAAGTATTTATAACCTTGATAATCATCAAAATGATTATTTTTAACCTGTATAGATAAAGACTTTAAAGGAATATCTTTTTCACTCATCCTATTACTTTCAAGGATACGTCCATTGTTATTATAGATTATAAAATCAAATTCAACAGGAATTTTACTAAAAAAAAGTACATCTTGATTAAATATGTTATTGATAAAAATTCCCTTTTCCATAAGATTTTTTTCAATATTTTTATTAACTATATTCCCAAGAACTAAAAAACTAATAAGGTATAAAGAAAAAACTATAAATCCAAAAAGTAGAGAAACTCTCTTTAAAAGAGAGTTATTTATACTTTTAATATGTATCCTACTCCTCTAACAGTATGAATTAGTTTTTCACTATGACCCTTATCTACTTTTTTTCTTAGGTGATTTATATATACATCTACAATATTAGTATCTGTTAAAAAGTCAATATTCCATACTTTTTGAGCTATCATAGTTCTTGTAAGTACTAGATTTTTATTTCTTAGGAAATATTCTAAAAGTGCAAATTCTTTTACAGTTAAATCAATAGGAATTGAATTTCTAGTTACTTCTCTACTAAGTAGATTAAGTTGTAAATCTTTTGCATGAAGAACACTTTCTTTTTCTGTTGAGTTTCTTCTTAAAATTGCTCTTATTCTAGCTAATAATTCGGCAAAATCAAAAGGTTTAGCCAAATAATCATCAGCTCCTGCATTAAGTCCTCTTACTTTGTCTTCTATTTTATCCTTTGCAGATATAAGTAAAACATATGTAGAGTCTCCTCTTCCCCTTATTGTTTCACATACTTGAATACCATCATATTTTGGTAACATGATATCCATTAATACTAAGTTATATTTGTTATTACTTAGTAAAGTTAAAGCCTCTTCCCCATCATGAGCTACATCTACAGCATAACCAGCTTCTGTAAGCCCCTTATTTAAGTAATTAGCAATATTTTGTTCATCTTCTACAACTAAAAACTTCATTAATAATCACTCCTATTAATTATTTGTTGAAAAAAATACTTCAATTAATTTTTTCAAGTTATATAAATCTTCTACCCCACACAACTCCCTAACTGAATGCATTGCTATCATAGGAAGACCTAAATCTACCGAATTAATAGGCAGATGTTTTGATGATAATGGACCTATAGTTGATCCACCACCAAGATCAGATCTATTTACAAAATGTTGTACTTTTATACTGTTTTCTTTTGCTATTGCTTTTATAATACTTCCGCTAAATGCATCTGTTGTATATGAAAAATTAGAACTATATTTTATAGTAACTCCTTCATTTACTTTTGGTACATTAGTAGGATCAGTTTTTCCACCTTGATTTGGATGGATTGCATGAGCTCCATCAGCACTTAACATAAAACTATTTTGAAGAGCTCTAAAATGGTCTTCTTTATCTTTACCAAGTGAATAAGAAATTTTTTCAAGTAAAGTAGCAAGAGTAACACTATCAGCACCTTGTTTTGTTCTACTTCCAATTTCTTCATTATCAAAAGCAGCAATTACTTTTACTCCTTCAAAGTTTGTAGAGTCTTTTAGACCTTCAGTAGAAGCAAACATACTTGCTAAGTTATCTATTCTGCTAGCAGATAAAAACTCTTCTTCAAGTCCTACTAATTGCCCCTTATCAACTTCATATAAATAAAGTTCAAAATCTAAAATATCTTCTACTTCTACTCCAATTTCTTTTCCTATTAAAGATAGTAAAAATCCTTCTTTTTCAAAGTTTTCTTTAACAAGAGTTACAACAGGTAACATATCAACTTGTCTATTAAGTTCAACACCTTTATTAACTTCTCTATTTTGGTGAATAGCCAAATTAGGAATAATAAGTAAAGGTTTTTTGAAGTCAACTAAATGTAACTTTGGACTAAATAATGATTCTCCTTTTGTATATACTCTACCAGCTATAGACAAAGGTCTATCAAGCCAAGTATTCAAAATTGGTCCACCATATATTTCAATATTAAGTTTTAAGTAGTTTTTATCAACAATTTCTGGATTAGGTTTTATCTTAATCCCTGGACTATCTGTGTGAGAACCAACTATTCTGTACCCATGCTCTTCTACACTACTACTTCCTATTTCAAAAGCAAATAATGAAGATTCATTAACTGTTACAAAATGTTTTCCACCATCTTTTAATGTCCATCTATCTTTCAAAGATAATTCAGTAAAACCATTATCTTTTAAGTCATTTTTTCCATTTTCCACAGCAAAAAATCCGTTAGGACTGCTGTATGAAAAATCAATAAACTTTTTTGCTAAGTCTTTCATTCTATCACGTCCCTCTTTTATTAACTAATATTTTATCATATTTTGAGTTAAAGATAAATAGAAGATTAATTTTAATTAAAATTATATTTATTTTTTAAATAGTCTACAAAATATTTAGGATTAAGGTCTTCACCAGTTAATTTTTCCATTAATTCTTTTGGTTTTAGACTACTTCCATACTTATGAATATTATTAGTTAAATAAGAGTTAATACTTTCAAAATCTCCTTTTAAAAGAGCTTTGTCAAGATCCATATCTTTTCTCATTTGAACTTCGATTTGTGACGCATAAGCATTTCCTAGGGCATATGATGGGAAATAACCAAATAATCCACAAGACCAGTGCACATCTTGTAAAATACCTAATGAGTTATTAGGGACATCTAAACCAAGATACTCTTTAATTTTTTCATTCCATATTTTAGGAAGGTCTTTTACATCTACTTCTTTATTAAATATCAATTTTTCTATTTCATATCTTATCATTACGTGTAATGAATAAGTTAATTCATCTGCTTCTACTCTTATAAATGAAGCACTTGCTTTATTTATACTTTTATGAAAATCTTCTAAACTAATATTATTGAATCTAGGGAATTTTTCTTGTAATTTTGGATATAATCCCTTCCAAAGTTCATAACTTCTACCAAATACATTTTCATATATTCTACTTTGTGATTCGTGAATACCCATAGATGCCCCTTCACCAAGAGGTGTATTTGTTAATTCATCAGCTATATTCTGTTCATAAAGACCATGTCCACCTTCATGAAGAGTACTAAAGATAGCCGATGTAATATTTTTTTCATAATAATGTGTAGTGATTCTTACATCATTGTTGCCAAAGTTAAGTGTAAATGGATGAACACTTTCTTTTATAATCCCTTTAGAAAAATCAAAATTTATATAATCAGCAACTAATTTTGAAAATTCTTTTTGTTCAGAAATATCGTATGCTTCATGTAAAAAGTCATCATTTATTTTTTTAGATTTTTCCAAACCTATTTTTATAACTGGCACTAGATGTTCTCTTAAATAATCAAAAAATTCATCTAATTTTTCCACAGTCATACCAGGTTCGTAGTCGTCTAAAAGAGTATTGTATGGATGACCTTCATAACCTCTAATTTCTATAAATTTTAAGTTGAAATCAACTAATTTTTCAAGAAATGGAGCAAAATCTTCAAAGTTTCCACTTTCTTTTGCTTTAGTCCATACTGCTTGTGCTTTTGCTTTAAGAGTTTCATACTCACTAATTAATTTTTTTGGAATTTTTTCTTCTTTATTATATTCTTTAGTTAATTTAACTAAAGATTTTTGTCTTATTTCATCTAATTTATCAAAATTATCATTTAAATAATCTAATAATTCTTTTGTTTTGGGATTAATATAGTTTTCAAAAGAAAGTTCTGATAATACCCCTAATACTTCAGAAGCTCTTTCTAAAGCTTTTTCAGGAGCTTCAGTTTCCATATCCCAATGTATCATACTAATTGCGTGCCCATATGCTCGACTTCTTTTTAATAATTCGTCTAATTCGTTTAATTTTTTATCTAACATCTTTCCCTCCATGTATAATTATTACGATACAATTATACCATAATTATTTTAATTTAAAAATCTTTAATAGAAAAATCAGAAATAAATAATGAAAATTCTATTCTAAATTAATCAAAGTTTAAGTATAATTCTTATTTTAACAACTTTGCATAGTTGACAATTTCAACTCCACTATTTTTTCCTATATCTTTATAAATTAAATTATCTTTTTTATCAAATATTTTAATATAAATGAGTCCATCAATACTTTCGTGAATAGTTCCGCTCATAGACCCATTTTGTGGAGAAGCTAGAGGACTTTTTTTATAAGAGATACCTTCTACTTCTACTCTGTACTTCCTATCAGATATAGTTATCTTTATTTTATCTCCATTTACTTCTACTTTTTTAATTTTGGCTCCTGTATATGTGGCCATTAGATGATATTTGTTTTGAAAGTATATAAATCCCAAGAATCCATTAAACTCAAAAGTTAAAAAAGGAATAGTAGCAAGGGATAACATAAAAGAACTAGTGTTGTCTTTAAAAGAATTACTTTGTAACCAAATATATCCTTCTGGAAAACTACTTCCCCAGTCTTTTTCTATATAACCTTTTCCACCACAAAAATTGTATGTTATTCCATCTTTTTCTAGATTTCCATCTAAATTGTGACTTATAGATAAAAGTTCATGATTACACTGCATAAAGGGTAAATAACTAAATGGTCCCATTATACTTGGTTTATAAAGTGTTTTTTTTGGCTTTATAAGTTTTAGAAAATTAATATTTCCTTTTAAATTAATTTTCTCAATATTAATTATAGCTTTTTCATATGAAAAAAAGTTTTTCCCTATTTTTAGTTCAAATTTTTCCCTATTAAAATAGACATCTTTTTCATCATATTTAAAGTATTCACTTAGTCCGTCTTTATCAATATATTGCAAAAAAAATTCTTTTTTCCCTTTTACTATACTAAGACCAGGGATTAATGCAAAAGAAAATCCATCTGGACTAACAAATTTTAAATACCAACCTTCAAAATAATTTTTTTTATTAAACTTTCCTTGAAAAGTATCTTTATTCACCAATTGCCCCCTTTTGACAAATAATTTTCTTCATTTAAAGATACATTATAATTTTAAAAAAATCAAACGAAAAGTATACTTTTTTAGTGCATTTTAAAAGTTTTTATGTTATAATAGATTATCTTATTATTGTAATGGCAAAAATCAGATTTTGTTAGGAGGGTAAATATGAAAAAATATGTATTTAATAATGAAGAACTGGATATATTAAAACTAGAAAAATTGGAAAAAGACTTGGTATTTAGAAAAGTTACTAGGGAATTTTTTACACATGATGAAGATATACATCACATAAATTCTATAGCGTCTATTAATATTGATTATGTTGATTTTAATAATGAAAAACAATCAAAAGAAATAGTAGTACACAAAGAATATATAAAAGAAAGTTTCGGATGGGAACTAGACTATGACGTTTATGATTACATTGAATGTGTAAATGAAACAGCTGAATTTAAAGAGGCGAGAAAGAGAGTAGAAGATTTTTACGAACAAGTTGTAAATGATTTTCAATTAGAGCAAAATAATTAAATCAGACATATAAAGTAAAGGCTAATTTAGTAGAATTGGTCTTTTTTTTTGATTTACTAATTTAAAGTAATATAATTATTAAATAAATATATTCAAATAAAAAAGCCGAACTAATAAGTTCAGCTTTTTATTATTATTTGTCGTTCATTTCAGCTTTGATATCGTCAATTGCTGAATCGATGTCTTTTTTAGCTCCATTTAAAGAGTCAGTTGCTCTTTTTAATCTAGCATTATCTTTTTTGATTATTTCATTTTCAGCTAAAGCAGCATCTTTTTTCATTTCAGTATTTTCTAATTTCTTACCAGAAACTTCTAATTCATACTTTAATGAATCTAGTTGATTTTGTAACTCTTCATTTTCAGAAACAGTTTTTTCTAGTTCTGCCCTTCTTGCTTCTAATTCATCAGATAATTCTGAATTTTTTGATTCTTGAGCAGCTAAGTTATCTTGAACTACTGTTAATTCATCTTGAGCTTTCTTAAGATCTTCTTGTAATTTAGCATCTCCACCACAAGCAGTAAATGTTAGTAAAGAAGTTGCTACTAAAGCTCCAATTAATAATTTTTTCATTTAGAACCTCCTTTGGGTATTAATTTTTATACCACAAGACTTTTTGAATATCTTGTGATATACTTAATCATAATAACAAATAGACTACAATTCTAGTATACCATATTTTAATTGTAGTTAAAATATTTTTTATAAAAAAAAGGGGGAAAAATGAGAAGTCATTTAGATTATACAGTAAAAGTGTTGGAAGAATTATTACATATAGCAAGTCCATCAGGTGATACAAGCAAAGCAATTGCTTATGTTGAACATATGTTTAAAGAGATGGGAATAGAAACAGATTTAACTACTAAAAATGCTCTTATAGCCACTTTGAAAGGTAAAGTTTCAGAAAAAAATAAAGTGATTTCTGCCCATGTAGATACTCTTGGTGCTATGGTAAAAGAGGTAAAATTAAATGGTAGATTAGCCCTTACTCAAATTGGTGGTTATGCATGGAATGCTGTTGACGGTGAAAACTGTGTAATAACAACTATAGAAGGTAAAAAATATACAGGAACTATATTGTTTGAAAAAACTTCTGTGCATAATTATGGTGCTGCTCCAAGAGAAGATAAAAGAACAGATGATAATATGGAAGTTAGAATAGATGAGATAGTAGAAACAAAAGAAGATGTAGAAAAATTAGGTATAAATGTTGGGGATTTTGTTTCATTTGAAACAAGAACTATTGTTACAGACAGTGGATTTATAAAATCTCGTTTCTTAGACGATAAAGCTTGTGTAGCTTTAATCTTAGGTGTAGCAAAATACTTTAAAGATAATAATATAAAACCAAAATATGATATTAAATTTTTGATTAGTAATTATGAAGAAGTTGGTCACGGTGCTAGTTACCTTCCAGAAGGAGCTTTCCAAATGTTAGCTGTTGATATGGCTTCGCCTGGAATTGGACAAAGTTCAGATGAAAGAGCTGTAACTATTTGTGCTAAAGATAGTAGTGGACCATATGATTTCCAAATGAGAAAAAGATTAGTTGAGCTTGCTAAAGAAGAAAATATTGATTATAAAATAGATATTTACAAATATTACGGATCAGATGCAAGTGCTGCAGTTAGAGCTGGGAACCTTGTTCAACATGGTTTGATTGGTCCAGGAGTAGATGCAAGTCATGCATATGAAAGAACACATAATGATGGAATCTTGCAAACAATGAAATTATTAAAAGCATATATGAAAGATTAAAAAGGAAAATAAAATTTTATTAGTATATATATCCTAGGAGATTTTTAAAGGAGTATGGATATGTATAGAATAAATAATGAAGAGTGTATACGCTGTAAATTATGTCTTTCTAATTGTCCTGTTAAAGCTATTAGAAAACTTGAATCATTAATATATGAAGTGGAAAAAAACTGTATATTATGTGGGAAGTGTTACAGAAAGTGTCCAGTAGAAGCTATAATTAGAATTAGGAAGTAGATGAGTAGAAGTGTCGCGGCGATACTTATAATAAAAAATCCAGCATATGCTGGATTTTTTTTAAAATTGACTATCGTCGATGTTATCTAATTTTTCTTTAACAAATTTCATAAGATCTCCCATTAAACCATCTTTAAATGGAGATTTTAAGTTAGCTGCTTCTACTAATTGCAAGAATGGTTTGCTACCTCCGAGTTTACATAGGTTTAGATAATCATTCCATGTTTCTTCTCTATTTTCAGTTGATTTTTTATAAAACTGTAATGCACAGATTTGTGCAAGAGTATAATCAATATAATAGAATGGTGCAGCAAAAATATGTCCTTGTTTTTGCCAGAACCCACCTTTATTTAGGTATTCGTTACTATCATAGTTTTTGTATGGAGTATAAGTTTTTTCTATTTCTCTCCATTTTGTTCTTCTCTCTTCTGGGCTAACATCTGGATTTCCATAAACAAAATGTTGGAATTCATCAACACTTGCACCATAAGGAAGGAATAAAGCACTTCCTTGTATATGAGAAAATTCAAATTTTTCTATATCTTCTTTAAAGAAGTTTTTCATCCATGGATATGTTAAAAACTCCATAGACATAGAATGAATCTCAGCAGCTTCATATGTTGGCCATCTATAGTCACCTATCAATTCTCTACTTTGATAAACTTGGAAAGCATGTCCAACTTCATGAGTAAGAACTTCTACATCATGTTGTGTACCATTAAAGTTACTAAAGATAAATGGAGCTTTGTAATTATCTATATATGTACAATATCCACCAGGTCTTTTTCCTTTTTTAGCAACTAAATCTAATAATTCTCTATCATACATAAATCTAAAGAATTCACTAGTTTCAGGAGATAATTCATCATACATTTTAATAGCTTCATTTATTATCCATTCAGGTTTACCTTTTGGAGTAGGATTACCACTTGGGAATTCAAAACTTAAATCAAAAGCTTCTAACTTTTCTAAACCTAATCTATTTTTTTGTCTATCTCTCAAATCATTTGATAAAGGAACTACAAATTCTTTTATGAAATCTCTGTATCTAGCTACATCATTAGCATTATAATCTGTTCTTCCCATTCTTAAATAACCAAGAGGAATAAAGTTTTCAAATCCTAATTTTTTAGCTATTCTATTTCTAACTTTTACTAATTTATCATAAATTTCATCAAATTTACTTTCGTTTTCACCCATAAATCCATAATAAAGCTCAAAGGACTCTTTTCTTACTTCCCTATCACTATCTTGCATAAATGGCACAAGTTGAGCTAATGTTCTTTCTTCATTTTTGTATTCAATTTGTGCAGAACTAATAAGTTTTTGATATTCTAAAACTAATAAGTTTTCTTCTTGTAAGTCTTCTATAATTTCTGGTGAAAAAGTTTTTACTGAACATTCAAGTTTTTCAAAAATATATGAACCTAATTCTTCTTCTAAATCTTTTCTAAATGGACTTTCTAATAAAACTTTATTAAAATTATTAGAAACTTCTTGTAATTTTGGTCCGTTTTCAGCAAAGAATTTTTCTTCTGCATCATAAAACTCATCAGCTAAATCGATAGAATTTCTTACACTTGATAAAACAGCCATAGTACTTGAATCAGCATATACTTTCTCAACAGCATAAAAAGCATCAAGTGCTTCTTTAGCATCTTTTGCTCCTTTAAATTTTTCAATTAAATTATTTACTTCTTTTTGAATACTATCTATATTTGGTCTTTTGTATTCATAGTCTTTAAATTTTAACATCAAAACTCCCCTCTCATCATTTGTGTATTAGTTTAGTATATAATACTCTCTTAAAATATGCAATGATATAGTCTTTATTTTATATATTACTTTCAAATTTTATTATATTTTCAGTGTAAATTGGATCAAATTCCACTTGTTCTAGCTTTTCTGAGAATAAAAAATCATAGGGTAAAATATAAAAATCATTATCTTCTACCAAATCTATTCCTAAATCTAAATAGATTTTATATATCCATGAAGAGCAATAAAATTTTTCATCATTAACTTTTCCAACAAAAACAGTATATTTTCCTTCTCTATATTTGTCTACTGCATCTAAAAGTTGCTTTTGCATATCATTATTCATATTTTTGTGCCTCAAAACAATTACTTTTCTATCAAAATTTTCAAAAAACCACATAGGCATAGTTCTTTCCATATAATTGTATCCATAAGCAGGGTACTCACCTATTACATTTTGACCAACTACCATTGCACTATGGCCAAATAAAGAATAGGGATTAAATTTTTTATTTAGTATTATAATATCTCCTACTTCTAAATAATTATATTGGACTAAAGTTTCATAACTTTTATTCCAGTTGTGGTCAATTGAAGAACATGATAGGAAAAAAAACATTAAATTTAATATAAAAATACTCTTTATCTTCATAATTTGATTATAACATAAGAAATAATAAAAGAAAAATAGATAATTACAATTAAAAAAAATTTAAAAAAAGATTAATTTTTCTTTAAAAATAATATTTTTTATATTATAATAATTTGGAGGAGGTTAAGGATGAAAAAAATATTGATTTATTTGTTGCTTACAGTAGTTATCTATCCAGAACACAATTATAATTTATCAATCTCAAGTTGGTCTTTATCAGACAGAAATAAAATAGATGCTTTTAGCATGGGTTCTAGTCTTGAATTTCCAATAAAAGATGGTTTAGGGTATTTTGGAGAAGTTGGCTCAGTTTATCTAAATGGAAAAGAATCATATAAGAATAGTGGAGAAAAAGATAAAAGTACATATTATTTTGATTGGGGAATTTATGTAGAAATGGGACTAAAATTGAGAAAAAAAGTCAAAACACAATTTAATCCTTATGTTTACACAAGCTTAAGGGGTACTTATTTTTTATCTAGGTTTTTACAATTTAACAATATACCAGGCTTAAAAGATGAAGTACTAAGTTATAAACTAGGTACAGGTATGGATTTTAATGATAGCTGGTTTATAGAGTACAATTTTGAGATAATAAATAATCATAAATCTGAGTTTACAAATAAAGATAAGATTTATGTTAATAATTTGAAATTGGGTATGCGAGCTTATTAATGGTACAAAAAAATTTATAGATTAAGTTGAATATGAAAGTTATATTTAGGAGGAGAAATGAAAAAAATACTAATTTTTATACTTGTAGTTATGGGAGTATATGCACAAGGACAATATAATATTGGAATAGGTTCTATAGAAATGTCAGATAAAAATGATATTGCAGCTTTGAATATAGGTTCTGGTGGGGAAGTATATTTAGACAGTAATTATATTGCTCTTTATGGTGAAAGTGGAATTTTATTTATGACAACTAGTGACCTTTATATAAATGATAGTTTGTATTATGGAAATAAATCAGATATTTATACAGATATTGGTCTTTATTTAGAAGGTGGCTTAATAGTTAAAGATAAAAGTAAAAAGAAAGTAAAACCTTATGTATTTGCAGGAGTAAAAGGGACTTATTTGGTATCAAGACTATTTGGTGGACAGGAGATAAAAGGAGTAGAAGATTTTTTATCTAGTGGTAAATTAGGTGGAGGAGTAGAATTTGAAAATGGATTTTTTGTAGAATACAATTATGAAGTTTATAAAAATGGTTACTCTCAATTTACTAGAGATAATAAGTTATATGCAAATAGTATTAGAATTGGAGCAAGGTATTAGCAAATTTTTGAGGAAACTTTTATTGATAATTGAGAATGAATAGAAATAAAACCACTGATTTTATAGATTTGAATAGTAAAGAGTAATCTAAAAGAATTTATAATTCTATATTATCAGTGGTAAGTTTATATTATAACTAAATTGGAATAAAGATTATTTGGACCTTACTTTTTTTAATCTAAATTCATCTCCTTCTACTCCCCAATACTCTTCCAAATTTAATTTTTGCTCATAGACTTCTTTTTTATTCTATAAAAAATACTTTAATTATAGTCTTAATTTGTTTTTTTAAGTTCAAGGGGTAAATAAAAAAACCTATATTAAACAAGTTAATATAGGTTAGAAATTATTTAGCTAAAACAGTAAATTTATTAGGTATTCTAGTATCAAATCTCATAAGTTCGTTTGTAATAGGATGTTTAAAAACTAAAGAAAGTGCGTGTAAACCAAGCCTTTTAATAGGATTTGATTGAGCCCCATATTTTTTGTCTCCAACAATACTATGTCCAAGTTCTTTCATATGACAACGGATTTGGTTTTTTCTACCTGTTCCTAATTTTAATTCTACTAATGAATATTTTTTATTTCTTCTAAGTACTTTGTAGTGTGTAACAGCTTTTTTTCCTTCTTTTTCAGTATTTGGAACTGAATAAGTTATATAAGCGTTGTTTTCTTTAAGATAACTTACAATAGTATCTGTATCTTTTTTAACTCTTCCTTCAACTACAGCAACATAAGTTCTCTCTTGAACTCTTTTTTTCCACTCAGTTTGAAGTATATGTTGAGCTTTTTCATTTTTTGCAAAAATCATAACACCTGAAGTTCCTTTGTCTAACCTATGCACAATAAAAATTTTATTTTTAGGATCTTCATGTTTTACATGATCTTTTAATATATTATAAGCAGTTTTTTCTTTTTCTTTGTCTGTAGCAATAGATAAAAGTCCAACTGGTTTTGTAATTACAATAATATCTTTATCTTCAAAGAGAATTTCAAATCCATTTACATTATTATCAACTCTTTGTTTATCAAAGTTGACAATTACTTCTTGTCCTTCTTTTACAACATGATTGTATTGACTAATAGGTCTCCCATTAATACTAATTTGTCTATGAAGTAATAAAGACTTTATATTATTTCTGCTTTTACCTTTTAAATTTTCTATTAAAAAAGTCATAAGCTCACAATCATTACTACATTTTAATACTATTTCTCTCTTTTTCATCTTTGCTCCTTTTTCAAAATGGCATCTCTTATCAAAATAATATTGTATCAGAAAAAATGAAATTCTGCTATATAAATATATTAAAAATAAAATTTTGGATAAAAGTTTTGTTAAAGTAATAATTTTAAAATTATTATACGGACAAAATTGTCTATATTGACTTTGAGTAAATAATAGTGTTTAATTTAAAGTATACTGGTTTGATAAAGAATAGTTTAGAAGGAGGAGGATTTATGAAAAGATTGATACTTTTTTTGTTGGTAACTATGACATTAATAGGAAACCCAATGAAAATAGGAATAGAAAAGGGGAATACAGCACCTAATTTTACTATTTATAACAAAGATTTAGAAGAGGTAAACTTGGATTATTTAAATGGTAAAAAATATATGATTAAGTTTTTTGCAACATGGTGCCCAAAATGTGAAGATGAAAGAAAAAGTTTAGAAGATTTTAGTAAAAAATATCAAGATGATATAGAAGTAGTTTATATTTCTATAGATTCTAGTCATAAAGTACTTGATAAATATATTAAAAATAAAAAACCAGAATTAGAAGTATTATATGATAAAGGTGGAAAAGTGAGTAGAAGTTTTTTAGTTAGATCTATTCCTCAGACATATGTAATAGATGAATATGGCATGATAGTAGATAAATGGGTAGGTAAAGTAAATTGGAATAAAATAACTATGGAGGATTTATATGGAAATTAGTTTTTTTTTAGTTTTTTTAGGAGGTTTATCAACTTTTTTGACGCCGTGTATTTTACCAATATTGCCTACATATCTATCATATATTAGTGGGGTAGCGTTAGAAGAAGTAGAAGAAAAAAAGAGTCAAATTATAAAAGCAACAGTATTATTTATATTAGGATTTTCTCTAGCATTTAGTATATTACAGATAATAGTAGTATATTTTGCAAATTTTGGAGTTAAATTGTTAGGTACAGATTGGTTATTTCGTGTATTTGGAGTATTAACTATGTTAATGGCTCTACATTTGTTAAACATAGTACCTATAAAACTACTTATGTATCAAAAAAGATTTGAAGGAAATGGTAAAAAATTAGGAAGTTTTTTATTAGGGTTCTTTTTTGGTTTTGGATGGACTCCTTGCATGGGACCTATAATATTTTCTGTAATGGCATATATAAGTACAGCAGAAACTTTATTTTTGGGAATCTTATATTTATTAGTATTTTTACTTGGTTTTGCTATGCCTATGTTAATTTTTTCAATTTTTTTAGAAAAATTAAAGGGAAAATTGAAATTTTTGATAAAATATACTATTGTAATAGAGAGAGTAGCAGGAGGTTTATTGTTTATTATGGGACTTCTACTTTTCTTTAATAAGCTTGATATATTCCTATATTAATAAGGAGGTTTTTAGATTGGGAGAAAAAATAGTAATTATAGGTGGTGGAGCTGGTGGAATGACTACAGCAGCACAACTTATTAAAATGTTACCAAATGATGAAATAATCTTGTTTGACAAGGGTCCATATGTTAGTTGGGCAGGTTGTCCGACACCATACTTTATTGGAGGAGAACTAAGTTTTAAAAGTGTAGTTCACTATAGCCCAGAATTTTTTAGGGAAAAAGGAATAAAAGTCTATGAAAATCATAATGTAGTTGATATAGACTTTGAGAATAAAAAACTTGTTGTTCAAGGAGAAATAATAAGTGGTGATTTTGCCTATGACAAATTAATACTTAGTTTAGGTGGAAAACCATTTATTCCTAATTTTGAAGGATACAGAGATGATTTAGAAGGAATCTTTAGACTTTCACATGCTAGCCATGCAGAAGGAATAAAAAATTACATAACTGAGAAAAAACCTAAAAAAGCCCTTGTAATTGGTGGTGGATTTATTGGTTTAGAGATGGCTGAAGCATTTGAAAGAAATAATTTGGAAACTACAATTGTTGAATTACAAGAGAGATTGTTCCCAAGGTTGCCAAAGGGAATAGCTGATGACATATTAAAAAAAGCAGAAGAAAAAAAGATAGATATTATTCTTGGCAAAGGAGTAAAAGAAATTTTATCTGAAAATGGCATAGTTAAGGGAGCAATACTTGATGATGGAACAAAAGTAGAAGCTGATATTATTCTTGTGTCTATAGGAATAAAACCAAATATAGATTTACTTAAGCAAACTACATTCCCATTAGGAGAGGGAGATAGGGTAGAAGTAGATGAATATCTAAGAACAAAAGTAAAAGATGTTTATGCCCTTGGAGACATGATATTTAATGTTAATAAACTTACGGGGAAATTAGTTTATGCTCCTTATGGAGATGTTGCAGACAAACAAGCTATAGTTCTTGCAAAACACCTTTCTGGAAAAGAGTTAAAATGGAAAGGAGTAAGTGGAAGTTTTGCAACATCATTTTATGATTTAAAGATTGCAGCAACTGGTCTTAATTTGGAAGAAGCTCTTGAAGCAAATTATAATGCAAAAACTACTCAAGTAAGAGCAATGCCAAAAGTAAGTGGATTTGGCGAAAGAGGAGTAAAGATAGATGTAGTTTATGATGATGATAAAAAAACTATACTAGGAGCATTTGGAATAGGAAAAGAAGCTGTAGCACAATTTGTAGATCAGTTTTCTATTGCTATTACTATGCAAATTAACTTAGATGACTTATTTAATGTTGATTTTCCATATTCTCCAACTAATGCAAGTGTTTGGAATCCATTAACAGCAGCATACAGAAGAATAATGAAATAAAACTTT
>CAZHXU010000030.1:9991-20329 GCA_964536535.1 uncultured Fusobacteriaceae bacterium | reverse complement strand
TATAGAATTTATACGATAAATAGCTATTTTTTTCTCAGAAAGATATATTATTTGTTTTTTTCTCAGAAAAAATATATAATAGATAGGAATATTTAAATAGGTGGTTTGAAAAAATGGAAAAATCAAGAATTATTATTGTAGAAGGTGCACAAGGTGCAGGAAAATCGACAACAACAAATCTTTTAAGAGAAACATTAACATCAGTAAACCTTGTTCGTATGTCTGGAGTGAGAGATAAAGGTGTAACTGGTAAAGAAAAAAGTTTTTTAGTTCATTTAAGTACCCTTGAAATGATGGATAAGTTAGATAAATGTGATATAAATTTTGTTTTAGACAGAAGTTTTTTATCAGAAGTTCTTTATTGCGATCTTGGGTTTAAACCATATACATCAGAAGGATGGCAAGAATATTTTGGACCTGTATTAAAAAGTCTAAATGAAAAGTATAAACTAGAATATGTATTATTAAAACCTGATAAAGATGAATTAGAAGAAAGACTTGGTAAGAGAAGTAAAGGTGAATATCAGCCATTTAAAGTAGAAAGTTCTCTTAATCAAACTGCAAAATATATAGAATTATTAGAAGATAAATTCTTTGATAATATTGATGTAAGAATAATAGATGTAAAAGGGAAAAATCCAGTAGAAGTAGTAGAAGAAATTATAAAATAGAGAGATAAAAGTCCAATTTTATTTTGGGCTTTTTTAATTAAAGTTTTAGGAGGAAAATAATGGATGGAAATATAAGAAAAAATATCAAAAAAGGATTAAAAGTAAAGATAGTATTGAAAAAAGATCAAAGAACTGGTGCATTGACAGAAGGAATAGTAAAAGATATACTTACAAATTCTCAAAATCATCCTCATGGTATAAAAGTGAGATTAGAAAGTGGAGATGTGGGTAGAGTAAAAGAAATATTATAGAAATTTTAGTAACTTATATTTTTTATAAGTTATTTTTTTTTCTAACAGATATTTTAGGTTGTATTATAAAAATCCTTATTATACTTATCTAAAACATTTTAAATCAAATTTGAATATAATTTTTTACAGCGGCTGTCTATATTAATTTTAAAATCTATAATATGTCAAAAAATATATTTGCATAACTTTCATATTTGTGATAATATTTTTCAATAACTAACTCATATATGTTGATAATTCGGTTCAACGTCTCTACAGTCTACCTATATAGACAACTATGAGCTTTAGCCTTTGTAGCTAAACCAAATGAGTTAGGCAAATTTTATGGAGGTTAAGGACATATGAAAAAAAGAGTTTTATTATTAATAACTCTAGTATTAATGATTTTTGTTGCTTGTGGCACAAAAGAAGAGAGTAAAAAAGAAAAAGATTTGAAAATTGGATTAGTACTAAACCTTGGAGGTCTTGGAGACAAATCATTTAATGATTCGGCATTTGAAGGGTTAACAAGAGCAAAAGAAGATTTAGGAATAGATTTTAAATATGTAGAACCAGATAGTTTGGCTGATTTTGATACTTATTTAGTTGAGTTTGCAGAAGCAGGTTATGATTTGGTTATAGCTCTTGGACATGATATGAAAGACCCAGTTTCAAAAGTAGCAAAAGATTATCCAACTAGTCATTTTGCAATTGTTGATAGTGCAGTAGAACTTGATAATGTAACAAGTATTTTGTTTAATGAAAAAGAAGGTTCATTCTTAGGTGGATATATGGCAAGCCTTGTTAGTAAGAACAATAAAGTAGGATTTATTGGGGCTATGGACATACCAAGTATAAATAATTTTTATTTAGGATTTGAACAAGGAGCAAAATATGCAGATGCAAATACTGAAGTATATAATTTGTATGTTGGTGGAAGTAAACCATTTAATGATCCAGCTAGAGCAAAAGAATTAACTATATCAATGAATAATAACGGCGTAGATGTAGTATATGCAGCAGCAGGAGGTTCAGGTAGAGGTATGCTTGAAAGTGTAAAAGAAATAGAAAACCTGTATGCTATAGGAGTGGATAGTAACCAAGATATGGAAGTAGAAGGAAAGATTATTACTTCTATGTTAAAAAGAGTAGATAATGCTCTGTATCAAATTATTGAAGAGTTAAGAGCAGAAACACTTACGAATGGTACAAAAGTTTATGGAATAAAAGAAGGTGGAGTAGGGCTTACTGACTTTGCTGGAATTAAAAATGGTAATGTTGAAAATATTGATGTTATTATAGGAAAAGTTTTGGAAGTAGAAGCAAAACTTATAAGTGGAGAAGTAGAAGTTAAATAAATTTATATACAAAAGGACTAATTTGTGAGAATTTAGTCCTTTTTTTGTGAATTAGAAGTTTTTTCATATTATCTCTTCAAATAAAAAAGGTTAGCAATTAGCTAACCTCTAAAATTATTATTTAACAAATTTACCAGTTTCACCCTTAGCAGCTTTTTCTAATAAAAACTTGATTTGAGCTCTAAAGATATCACTATTTGAAGTAGCTCCAGCAACTGTATCTACTTTATCTATATCTTTTTTAGCTAAATAATCTTCTACTAATACTTTCGAAAATTCAGCAGGATTAGATCCTGATTTTGCTTTCATATTTTTGTTGTAATCATCATCTTGAGATGCATATTTTCCATCGGCATTAACTTTGTCATGTTTAGCAGAAACTACTTCCCCTTTTTCAACAGTTATAGCTGTAAATGATTTCCACCCATATTTGTATTCAGCATCTTCTACCCAGTATTTTCCATCTTTTAATCCACCTGCAAAAATACTCATTGACAATAACACAAAAATTAACGTGAATGCTTTCTTCATTGTTATACCTCCTAAATTTTTATTGTTATAAATTATTTTTATCACATTATCTGTTAAAATTCAACAAGAAATTAATTATTTAAATTATAAATAGAAATAATGTCAATAAAATCAATAGCTTAAAGAGTTAAATAATTTGATGTTTAAAATATATAAATAATATATGCACAAAACCTCTCATATCTTGACTTTAAAATGTAAATTGTTTACAATTTATGAAACAAAGGAGGTTAGGATGTTAAAGATACGTGAAGCAAAATTGGGTGATGAAGGAATTATACTAGATTTTATAAGAGAGCTTGCTATATTTGAAAAAGCAGAAGATAAAGTAGAAGCTACTGTTGATGGTATAAAAGAAGCTTTATTTGGAGAAAAATCTGTAGCTTATGGTTATATTGCTGAATGGGATAATAAACCAGCTGGATTTGCAATTTATTTTTATAATTTTTCTACATGGAAAGGGAAAAAAGGTATATATTTAGAAGACCTTTATATAAGCCCAGAATACAGAGGAAAAGGAATTGGTAAAAGCTTGTTACAAAGATTAGGGAAAAAAGCAGTAGAAGAGAATTGTGGAAGATTTGAGTGGGTTGTAATTGACTGGAATAAAAAAGCAATTGATGTATATGAAAGTATTGGAGCAAAAGCTCAAAATGAATGGATAATCTATAGATTAGATGGAGAAAGATTAGTTGAGTTTGGAGAAAAATAATGATACAAATATTTGGTAAAAAAAATTGTAATGAAAGTAAAAAAGCCGAGAGATTTTTGAAAGAAAGAGGAATCAAATATCAATTTATCAATTTGGCTGAAAAGGGAATATCAAAAGGTGAATTAAAAGCTGTGTTAGAAAAATATACTCTGGAAGAATTATTTGATACAGAAGGAAAAGAGTATAAAAAGAGAAATTTACAATATATGTATTTTGATTTGGAAGAACTTTTGGAAGAGAGTCCAATCTTATACAAAAGTCCTATAATAAGAGACAAAAACATGGTGAATTTAGGTTTTGATAAAAACTTTCTGGAAGAACTAGTAAAAAAAAATAAATAGAACCTTTTGGGATATTTTATATAAACTATCTAAGTTATTAACTCTGAAATAATATATTTATTTGAAATATAAATAAAGGAATATTGCTATATTCAAGTAAAATTAATTAGGATAATTGATTTTGAGGTGAAAAAATGGCATATAGAAGAGCTGTAGGTAGAGGAAAAGTATATCCAAAAAATAAAGAAGAAATAATTAATTTGATAGAAGAATATCATAGGGGAGAAAAGGACTATATACACTATAATTATTCAGAAAAAAGAATTATTGGTGGAATAGTACCCCATGGGGAGTTTGTATATTCTGCTCCCGAAGCGATACATTTTTTTGAAATAATAAAAAAAGCAAATGAACATTATGATATAGTTGTAATTCTTCATCCAAACCTTCATGGGATAGGTGAAGATATAAGTCTGTCCACATGGAGTTCTTGGCAATGCCCTTTGGGACAAATAGAAGTAGATTTGGAATTTCAAAAAGCACTTTTACTTCCATTTAGTAATGAAGGCGAAAAGGGTGAAAGTAGTGGGGAGATAATGTTGCCTTTTTTGAAATATTATTTAGATTATGATTTTAAAATTGTACCTATTTCTATCAATAAACCTGATTATAAAAATACAAAATTATTAGGGAAGAAATTGGTAGAAGTAGCAGAAAATCAAAATAAAAAGATGTTAGTTATAGCTTCGTCAAATTTTAGTCATTATAAAGACCCAGATATGGGTCTTAAATATGACGATATAGTTCTTGGGAAAATAAATGAACTTGATTCAATAGGGCTAGAAGAAGTAATAAAAAAATATGAAATTGATATAAGTGGTTATGGACCTATAATGACACTTATTGAATACAGTAAAGAATTTCACTATGATCCCAAAAAATCTACATTAAAAAAGGGGCATAGTAGTTATGAAGTAGAAGATAAAGTTGATTTTATAACAGTTTTATTTTATGGTGAATAAGGAGGAATAATGGATTTAAAAGATTTTAAGAATATGGATGTTAATATATTAATGAGTATAGTTAATATGAAAATGAGAGATGAATTTGGAGATTTGGAAGAATTAGTAAGATACTATGGAATAGATAAAAAAGAACTAGAAGAAAAGCTAAAAAGTGGTGGCTTTGAATATAATAAAGAAGCAAAACATTTTGCATAGAGATAAAAGATTGGATAATGTCCAATCTTTTATTGCTTTTATGGTATAGTTTTATAGACTTTTTAGTATTTGTAAGAAGGGTCTTCTACTGTATATTCTTTCCTAAATTCAGGTTGTTTATCTTGCCAAGCCCAGTATTCTATCATCTTTTTTATTTTATCTCCTTCAAAAGTTATAAAAGAAGTTTTGTAAAATGATTTAGCCACATCTTTACTATAAACATACAAGATTGTTACAAATTCATTTTCACTTATTTCTTCTACTTTATCAAGTCTAAACCTCCAAAGTCCAGGGAAATTTATGTTTAAATCTATGTATTTTTTTCTTGATGTAAATAATTCATAACTAGTAGGCCAGTATACTTCTAAATTTTCATGAAAAAATTGGCTTGTTTTTTTGTAGTTTTGTTTATCAAATTCACTCCATAATTTTATTACTTTTTCTTTATTGTCCATATATCCTCCTTTTTTATATAGTATAGGAGGTAATGTAAAAAAGTACTAGGGAGTAGAAGTAGAAAAATTAGCAACTAATACTTTACAATATTTATAACAAATAAAAAAAGAAGAAATAAATTCTTCTCTAATCTACATAATTATTCTTAAAATGATGGTGGAGTAGCTACCCAAAGTACTTTTGCTTTTGATTTTCCAGCATTAGAAATGTAATGATTGTGCTTTGGTTTATAGTAAAAACTTTCTCCTTTACGAGCTCTTATCTTTTTCTTTCCAAGGTGAACATATATAGACCCCTGTAAGACATAACCAAATTCTTCTCCTTCATGAGCTGCTTCTTCTTTGTACATGCCACCTTCATCAAGGGTAATTAAAATTGGTTCCATTTGATTTTTTTGAGCATTAGGAATAACCCATTCAATTTCGTATTTCAAATCTTTATCTTCTACTTCATACATATCCTCCTTAGAGAATACGATTTTTTCCTCTTCTTCTTCATTAAAGAATTCATTCAAATTTGTACCTAATACTTCTAATATATCTATAAGAGTTGCAATAGATGGCGAAGTTAAATCTCTTTCTACTTGAGATATAAATCCTTTTGAAAGTTCACATCTACTTGCTAACTCATCTTGAGTAAGCCATTTTTCCTGTCTTAACCTTTTGATTTTTCTACCTATATCCACAAAAATCATCTCCATTTAAAAATAAATATCACGCATATTATATAATTTTTCCTTATAAAAGACAAGTTTATTTAAAATAAAGTAAAAAAATAAAAAAAGTCGCAAGATATGCGACTAGTATTTTTCTTCTAAACTACTGCCTATATTGTCACTTAGAGCTAAAAAATCTTCTTTACTAAAATTTCTAAAATAGAATATTAAAGCTTCATTTCTATTATCTTTATTTATATTTACAAAGAATGAATCGTTATTTTCTTTATAAAATACCAAATTTGAAGCATTTTCGTAATCTACTATATAATATTCTTTTGCTTTACTTCTATTCTTTAAGTAAGTGTATAGTAATGAATAATTTTCATTTCTAAAGTTTTTTAATAAATCATAATAACCATTTATTCCTGCATAAGATAGATATTTTTTCTCTTTTTCATCTAAATCAAAAGAAAAAGTATTTACAACAATTACTCGACTGTTTTTATCTACAAAAGTATAACTACCATCTTCACTAGTAGTTCCGTAGAAACCATTTGGAACTTTGAAACTATATTGTTCATAAGTTTGAAAATTATTTTTCTGAAATTGTTTAACAGTGGGAAAATCTATTTTTTTACTTGTATTTAGTAAAAAAAATAAAATTGCATAAATAACTATTAAAACAAATACTAAAGGATAAGCTGTAGGTGATGTTGTATTTTTAACTTTATAGTTTTTATTACTTTTTTTAATTAAATTTAAAAAACTACTAAGTTCATCCATTGCAATATTATTACTGAGTTTTAATTTTCCCTTATAGCTAAAAAGTAAATTAATTCTTAAAAGGCTTCCTTTTTTATTAATAATAACCATATCTATATCTCTTGGAAAGATATTTTTATTTCCCTTTAATACAACATTTTTTTTCATATCAAAAGAAAATTTGGAAGATATATTATTTTTCATTATTAATAATATAGAAAGCAAAAGCAAAAATACTCCTGTTATAATATAAGGTTCTTTGGTACTTGTACCAAAAAGACCAAAGATAAAAACAAAAGTTAGTAAATAAAAAGGAAGTAGAACCGACTTAGTATAAGCCATAACACTACTTGAAAAATTCATCTTGACTCCCTTCATTAATTGTAAAAAAACAAAACATTTAAACATATTATCAAAATATTATGATTTATTATTGACCACTATATATGATTTTACTAAAAAATAAAAATAAAATCAAGTTTTAATATTATTAATTTTATTTTTTTATAGCTATAAATAAAGACTTTGTGGTATAATTTCTAAAAAAAATGGTGATTTGATGAGAGTATGTGTAAATAATATAAATATAAGTATCAAAAGTGATGAAAGAAAAAGCCTTATTAAACATTTGGAGAAAATAGGGATAAAAAAAGAAAATATTAAAGAAATCTATTATCAGAAAAAGTCTATTGATAGTAGAAAAAAAAATGATATTAAATTTGTTTTTAATATAGAAGTTGAACTTAAAAATGATATAAATATAGATAAAATAAATGGAGTTTCTTTAGCAAAAGAATTAAAACTTCCTAAAAGAGAAAGTAAAAAACTTGAGGGAAGAGTAGTTGTAATAGGGACTGGACCTGCTGGTTTATTTGCTGCTCTTAGGTTGTGTCAATATGGATATAAACCAGTCATATTTGAAAGAGGAAATGAAGTAGACAAGAGAGATAAAGATGTTGAAAGATTTAATACTTTAGGTGTATTAAATACAAATTCAAATATACAGTTTGGAGAAGGTGGAGCAGGTACATATTCAGATGGAAAACTTAATACTAGGGTAAAAAGTGAATATATGCAATTTGTTTTTGAAGAACTAATAAAAAATGGTGCTCAAGAAGAGATTATCTATGATTACAAACCTCATATAGGAACAGACATACTAAAAGTAGTAGTAAAAAATATGAGGGAAAAGATAAAAACAATGGGTGGAGAGTTTAGATTCTCTGAACAAATAACAGATTTTAAAAAAACAGGAAATAAAATAATTAAGATACAAGTTAATAATAGAGAATGGCAAGATGTTGATCATTTGGTACTTGGAATAGGTCATTCAGCAAGAGATACATATAGGGCTCTAAATGAAATAGGAGTTGCTATGGAAGCAAAAGATTTTGCCATAGGAGCAAGGATAGAGCATCCAAGAAGAGATATAGATAAGATGCAATTTGGGAAATCTGCTGGTGATAAAAAACTTGGTAGTGCTAGTTACAACCTTACATATAACAATAGAGATGAAAAAAGAGGTGTTTTTTCATTTTGTATGTGCCCAGGAGGAGAGATAGTAAATGCTTCATCTGAAGAGGGTGGATCGTTAGTAAATGGTATGAGTTATAGCACTAGAGATGGTGAGTTTTCAAACTCAGCTGTAGTTGTAGCTCTTCGTAGAGAAGATTTTGGAAATAATCTTTTTGATGCTCTAAAATTCCAAGAAGGATTGGAGCAAAAAGCATATAATATTATGGGTAAACACGGTGCACTTTATCAAAAACTAAGTGATTTTAGAAAGGGTAAAAAATCTAGTGAAAAAATAAAATCTAGTTATCAAATGGATTTGGTTTCACATGATTTAAATGAATTTTTCCCAGAAGTAATCACTAAAAATATGCATATGGCTTTTGATTATTGGAGTAAAAATACGTATTTTGTTTCTGAGAGAGCAAATCTTATTGGACCAGAAACAAGAACTAGTGCACCACTACGTATAGTTAGGGACGGAGAGGGTAGAAGTACTAATATAGAAAACCTTTATCCTATTGGTGAAGGAGCGGGTTATGCTGGTGGTATAACAAGTGCAGCTATAGATGGAGTAAAAATTATTGATTTAGCTTTTGCTAAAACTATAGATTAATACTTAGAAGAAAAGAGGAAGATTATGGATGTTACTTTTTTTAAAAATGCAATAAATATAATGAGTAAAAATAATCTTTATAAGAAGCCCAATATTACAAAAGGGAGAATATATTATTTAGAATTACAAACAAAACCATTTGAAGAAAATGGAGAAGTTAAAAGATATTTAATAAAAGGATATAGTGACAAAAAAGAGGATGTATATAGAGCTGTATTAGAGATACACGCTTATTATGAAATAGATGATTCATTCTTAAAAAATGTTGATATAAAAAAACTTGAGGAGTATTTGTTTCATATACCACAACTAGATATTGAAGCAAGGTTTTCTTCGGAAAAAGTAGTATAAAATATATTTAGCGACTAATTCTTACGAATTAGTCGTTTTTTATATTTATAGTATGAAGAGAAAAACCCCTCTTGATTCTTAGAACTCAAGGGCAAAATTTTATTTCTACATAAAAAATACTGAAAGCTTTAGTTAGGTAAAATTTTTGTTAAGAGAGTATTTGTAAAAGGAGAGTAAAAGAAGGGATAAAATATTGACTTAAACTATATAAAATAGTAGTATATGACCATATAGGAATATAAGGAGGGTTTATGGTTGATTTATTAAAAGTTCTTGCTGATGAAAATAGATTACGAATAGTAAAACTTCTTAGTCAAGTAGAGGAAGTTTGTGTATGTAATATAGAAGAGATATTGGGGCTTAATCAGTCTAATGCATCAAAACACCTAAATAGACTTCGAAGAGAAGGGATTATTATAAAGGAAAAAAGAGCACAATGGGCATATTTTTCTATTAATAGAGAATTTTTGAAAAAACATCCATTTATAAATGACTTATTAAAAGAAGTTGAAAAAATTGAGGTTAAAGGAGATAATTGTAATAATGAATAAAAATGAAAATATTGGATTTTTTGAAAAAAACCTAACATGGTGGGTTATAATCTGTATGGTACTTGGAACTCTATTAGGAAATTTTTTTCCTAGTATAGGTGAATTTTTAAATAAGTTTGAATATGAAAGAATATCTATCCCTATAGCTATTTTGATATGGTTAATTATTTATCCAATGATGTTAAAGATAGATTTTTATAGTATCATAGACGCAACTAAAAATATAAAGGGTTTAACAATTACTTGTGTGACAAACTGGTTAATAAAACCATTTACTATGTTTTTAATATGTTATTTGTTCTTTAATTATATCTTTTCTGCTATTATACCAAAGGAACTTGCAAGGGAGTATTTGGCAGGAGCAGTAATACTTGGAGCTGCACCTTGTACAGCTATGGTTTTTGTATGGAGCAAATTAACTAAAGGAAA
>CAZHXU010000030.1:7842-9891 GCA_964536535.1 uncultured Fusobacteriaceae bacterium | reverse complement strand
ACTATGACTGGTCTTTTGTTAACACTAGTTATAATCTTTATATTCCAAGGAGAAAAGATTATTAATTATCCACTTCATATAGTGCTTATAGCTATACCTCTTATTATACAGACTTATTTGATATTTGTTATAGCATATAAGTGGGGGAAAAAATGGAACTTATCCCATGACATAGCTGCACCAGGGGCACTTATTGGGGCAAGTAACTTTTTTGAGCTTGCAGTAGCAGTAGCAATAGGATTATTTGGATTAAATTCGGGAGC
This sequence comes from uncultured Fusobacteriaceae bacterium, assembly GCA_964536535.1. Classification (GTDB taxonomy): domain Bacteria; phylum Fusobacteriota; class Fusobacteriia; order Fusobacteriales; family Fusobacteriaceae; genus CAZFBB01. The sequence goes on along the minus strand of CAZHXU010000030.1, from coordinate 9,628 downwards.
AACACTTGCAACAGTAGTTGGTGTTTTGGTAGAAGTACCACTAATGTTAGCCCTTGTAAATATAGCAAACAAAAGTAGAGATGAATTTGCAGTAAATAATGTTTAGATAAAGGAGAATAGATGAAAGTAGTAATTATAGGTTCAGTAGCAGCAGGTACTAGTGTTGGTGCTAAACTGAGAAGAAGTAGTGAAGATATAGAAATAAAGATATTTGATAAAGATAGTGATATTAGTTATTCTTCTTGTGGGATTCCTTATTATATAGGAGATGAAGAAATAGAAAGAGATAACCTTACACCAAGAGATGCAAAATGGTTTAAGGGTAGGTTTAATATAGATATATCAACAAATCATGAAGTAATGGAGATAATAAAGGAAAAAAAAGAGATTGTTGTTAAAAACCTTTTGACTAAAGATATAATTAGAGAAACATATGATAAATTAGTTTTGGCAACAGGATCTATACCTAAAAAATTAAATATACCATCAGATAATTCACTTGAAATCTTTAAAGTAAAAGATATAAAAGATGCAGATAGAATACTTGAAGTGAGTAAAAAAAGTAAAAAAGCAATAGTTATTGGTGGAGGTTATATTGGTCTTGAAATGGTCGATAACTTTGTTAAACTGGGATTAGAAGTGGTGTTGGTAGAAAAATCAGATAGATTATCTGGAAATCTAGATAGAGAGATGGCAAAATATGTAGAAAACCACCTAAAGAAAAAAGGGATAAAAATCTATCTAAATAGTAATATAGAAAAAATTAGTGAGAAAAAACTATATTTAGAGGGAGGGGAAGGAGTAGAAGGTGACTTTATAGTAAGTGCTATTGGAGTAGAAGCTAATACTTTCCTTGGTAAGATGATAAATATAGATACAGGTATAAATGAAAGTTATGTTGTTGATGAAAATATGGAAACAAGCATAAGTGATATATATGCAGTAGGTGACTGCGCTCAGACATACCATAGATTAACTGGTGAAGAAGTATATATTCCCCTTGGAAGTACAGCTAATAAGATGGGAAGAATCTTGGGAGACAGACTAACTGGTGGTAAGCTAGAGTTTAAAGGAGTACTTGGAACAGGTATATATAAAACACTTGATTTAGTTGTAGCTAGAACTGGTCTTGGTGAAGAAAAAGCATTAAGTTTGGGGTACGAAGTAGAAGTAATACATAATATCAAACCAAATAAGAGCCAATACTTGGCTGATTCGAGAGAGATGGTAATAAAAGGTATATGTGAAAAAGAAAGTGGTAGATTACTTGGAGCACAGATTGTTGGATATGAAGGTGTAGATAAAGCTATAGATACATTTGTAACAGCAATTACTTATGGAGGGGTAGCAGAAGATTTGTTCTCGTTAGATTTGGCTTATGCACCACCATTTAATACAACAAAAAGTCCAGTTGCTTATACAGGAATGGTACTGGCAAATGGGATTAGTGGAAAAAATAAGATACTTACAAGTAAAGAACTATTAAAAAATAGAGATGAATATATAGTGATAGATGTGAGAAGTAATAAACAGTATTTAGATGGACATATAGAAGGGGCTATTAACATGCCACTTAAGAGTATTAGAGAAAGATATAATGAATTAGATAGGGAAAAAACATATGTAGTTCATTGTAATAAAGGTGTTAGTGGAAATGCAGCACAAAATATTCTTTTAAACTTGGGATTTGAAAAAGTCTATAATCTAAGCGGAGGTTATAAGCAGTATAGAGTAGAAGTAATAGATTAAAATTAGAGGTATAATACCTCTTTTTTTATAAAAATTT
>CAZHXU010000030.1:0-7742 GCA_964536535.1 uncultured Fusobacteriaceae bacterium | reverse complement strand
GTAGAAGTAATAGATTAAAATTAGAGGTATAATACCTCTTTTTTTATAAAAATTTATAGATACCAAAGTAAATTAGTTTTAGATATTAAAAAGGATTAATCTCTTGCAAGATTAATCCAAATAAAATATTTAATAGATAAAAAATTAAAACTTCATATTTTCTAATTTTTTTATTCTATCTTGTATATCAGGATGTGTACTAAAAAGGTTTACTACTTTTTTCCCTTTTAGAGGATTAACAATAAACATATGAGCAGTAGCACCATTATCTGTAAAAGCACCTCTTGAACCATAGGCTAATTTTCTAAGGGCATTAGCAAGGTAAATTGGGTTTCCACAGTATTTTGCTCCAACTTCATCAGCTTTATATTCTCTAGTCCTACTAATAGACATCTGAATAATTGCTGCTCCAATAGGTGCTAGTATAGCAGTAAGAATAAGACCTAGAGGATTATCATCTTCATCATTGTTACCAAATATAGCAGCCCATCTAGCCATACTTGCAAGCCAAGTTATTGCACCAGCAATAGATGCAGCAACAGTTCCAATAAGTATATCTCTATTATTTACATGTGCAAGTTCATGACCAATAACACCTGATATTTCATTTTCATCTAATATATTAAGTAAACCAGTAGTACAAGCAACAGCAGCGTGATGAGGATTTCTTCCTGTTGCAAAAGCATTTGCTCCGTTATTATTAATTATATAAACTTTTGGCATAGGCAATTCTGCTCTAAGAGCAATTTTTTCTACGATTTTGTACAAGTCATTTGACGGTCCAACTTCTTTTGCTCTATACATTTTTAATACTATTTTATCACTATACCAGTAAGATATAAAATTGATGACTAAAGAGAAGACTAAAGCTACAGTTGCTCCACTTCTACCCCCAATCAAACTCCCAATTGATATAAGAAATATAGTCATTAAAGTTAAAAGTAAAAATGTTTTTATATTCTTCATAATTCCCTCCTTAAACTAATTATAAGATATTATAAAACAAATGTGAACTTTATATGAAATTATTCGAATTTATGTTCTAATTTTAAAAAATAATTCTATAAATATACAAAAAAAATTCAAAAAAAGCCGAAATTTATTGACCGATTGGGCTAAAAATGATATCATTCTCTTGATTTTACATAAGGAGGATGACATGAAATTATCAAAGAAATTGGCGTTGAGTAATGCTACTGCTATACTAATTTGCCTAATAGTAGCGACAATATTTTTGAACAGGGGAATCAATAGAGAAGTAGATAAATTGGTCCATAAAGATTTGATGACTAATTTGAGTTTACTTCAAATGAATCTTGAAACAACAAGACAGTCGATGTTGAGAGAAGGAATAACAGAAGTTAATATCGAAGAATTAAAGAAAACATTTAGTGCTGTTAAAATTGGTCAAGATGGTTTTGTGGGGATTTTGAAAGGTAATGGAGATGTATTGATTCATCCTAAAATGGAAGGAAAAAACCTAAAAGGAGCAAGTACTCATATTGATAAAATATTAGAGAGTAAAGAAGGTATAATAGAAATTGAAAAAGAAATAGATGGTAAAAAAGAAAGAACTTTGCTTATTTATGCAAGTTATGAACCATTTGATTTCAAGATTATTGGAGAAGTTTATATAAGTCAAATAAGCGGAGATTTTTCTAAAACACTTTCAGTAAATATCTTGATATTCTTAATAAGTGTACTTACAGTAACAGTATTATTTAATACGATATTTGCAAAATATACTCTTAGACCTCTTGGAAAGCTTATAGTTGCTTTTAAAAAAGGTGTTAGTGGGGATATGACAACAAGAGTAGAAGTAGAAACAAAAGATGAATTTGCTTTATTAGCAAATGAATACAACAAATTTATTGAAAAATTAGCAAATACTATTAAAGACTTAAAAGATTTGTCAGCAACAGTTACTAATGAAAATGAGATTTTAGTTGAAATACTTGAAAATATCGTAGCTGGTAAAGAAGTGAAAAATTCAAATGGAAACTTGGAAAATGGATTAAAACATTTATCTGATTTGATAAGCAGACAGTTAGACGAAGTAAGAAATCAAACAGCTAGTTCAGAAGAAACATTAGCAGGAGTTCAGCAAGTATTAAGTTCAAGTAATGAAATTAATAACTTAGCAAGTGATACTCTTGTATCTTCAAACAATACTGTTGATGAAATCAACAAAGGTTATAAAAATGTTCAAGAGCTTGCAAGTGGTATGGAAACTATAAATACTAGTGTTTTAGAAGCTAATAACCAGATTAATCAGCTAAAAGATTTGTCTAGTCAAATAGATAATATAGTATTAGCAATAGACGGTATATCTGAAAAAACTAACTTATTAGCACTTAATGCTGCAATAGAAGCAGCTAGAGCAGGAGATGCAGGTAGAGGATTTGCTGTTGTTGCAGAAGAGATTAGAAAACTTGCTGATCAAACTAGTGAAGAAACGAAAAAAATAGAAATTATAGTAAAATCTATTCAAAAGGAAGTTGAAGAAGTAGTAGAAGCCAATGTAGAAGTAAAAGGAAATGTAGAAAAAGGTCTATCATTATCTGCATCGGTAAGAGAAACTATGAAAAATGTAATAAGTATTTCAAATACAAATAATAATAATGTAAATGATATAAGTAACTCTAGTCACGAGCAAACTATAGCTCTTGATGAAGTTACTAAAGCGATAGGTCTAATTACTGATAGTTCAACTCAAATTGAAGGAACTGGACAAGATGTAATGGAGATTGCAAGTGAAATAACAGATGTGTTAAATACTAATTTAACTAAGATAAAAACTTTATCTGAGTTAGCTTCAAAATTATCTGATGATATAGATTATTTTAAAGTATAAAACTGTAAAAAAACAAGTGAATAAAAGCTGTTTAAGAGACTAAAGTTTTGATTTATACTAGACTTTAGTCTCTTTTTATCTTTATAGATACTAATTTGATTTTAAATATGTATTTAGCATATAAAAATCCCCCTAAAGTAAATAGTAATAAGAGAGCCCATTTTGGCTTTTTTATTACAATCTACTTTGAGGGGGAGAATATCATTAACAAAATATTTTTAAAATATTAAAAATTACATCTTTAATATTAATAATTCAATTAAGATTTTATCTTCACCGTATCCACTTTTTATTTTGTACTCAGTTTCATGACAAAGTTCGATTAATTCCTTTAGTCTAACTAAATCAAAATATTTTAAATTTTCTAATTTTTTAAATACTCCATATGGGTGCATAAATCCTTTTGAGTTTTTAAAGTATTCTTTATTATCATTATATGATTTTTGGAAGGAGTTGTAGTTAGTAGAAGATACTAATTTTCCTTTTTGAATTAATAACTTTAATTTTAAGAGGTTTTTAAACTCTTGACCGATATTATAAAGGAAAAGATGAGTATTACCGTCTTTTTCTATGTAATTAAGCCCTTCTTTTTTATTTCCTTTAATAACTTTGTCTATTACTTCAAAAATACTGTATTCTTCTTTGATACTAATTATTTTTTTTGCTTCTACCAAATCAAACTTCCTATTATCAAAATAGTTTTTGATTTTATCCAGTTCATTTTTAACAAGTTGTATATCTGTTCCTATCATTTCTTTTAGTTCATAAGCTAGTTTATTATCTATTCCTAATTCATCTTTAATATATGAAATAACATTTTCCCCTTGGGTACTTTCTTTTACTATAACTAGTTTTCCAAGAGATTTAGCTATACCTTCTGCTTTTTTTCCAAAATTATTTCCTTTTTTTTCTATATCAATAATTATTTCTTTTTGATCCAAATTGAATTTTGTTAGTATATTTAAAAAGTCAGTAAGTTTATCTACATTCTCTCCACGCTTTAAAATAAGTAATTCTTTCCCTCCAAACATAGAAAAAACTTGGGTATTAGCAATAAAACTTTCTTGTTCACCAAGGGAACCGTCAAAAATCTTTTCATTTATACCAGGGTTTTCTTCCCTTACTTTCTTTAGAGTTTTATCAAATTCAATTAATCTAGAACTATCTCCAACAATTGTATAAACCATTTTACACCACTTTCAACTTTTATTAACTATTATAATATACTATAAATAAAAAAAAGGCAATAAATTGCCTTATAATTAATGCTTAGTTCTTTCTTCTTTTAATAAATCTTTAACTTTTTTGTTGATAGCTCTTCTTTCTTTCGAAACTTCAGCTTTTCTGATTATGTAGTCATCTACTCTTTCTTCATAATCACCTTTCATATTTTCAATGATTTCTAATATTTCTTCTATAGACATATCAGCTTGGATATATGTTAAAAGGTTATCAAGTAGATCAACTCTTTTTTGGTTATCTCTTATTTTTTTATCAAAATCAGCCATTTCTCTTTTGATTTTGTTTTTTCTTCTCATATCTCTTACGATTTGTAAAACGTTACTTCTACTCATTACTTCACCCCTTATATTCGTTTTCAGTTAATTATATCACTTTACAATTTTTTTTTCTACTATTTTTTTAAATACTGTTTCTAAAATTTAACAAATTTTGTGAATAAATATACTAAAATTATACACTTGTTAAAAATATTCTACAAAAAAAGTTCAAAAAAAAACATAAAATTTCATTTCGGTGCATTGACTTAATCAACTTTTGAGAGTAATATTATATTAATAAATATTTAGGGGTGTTATCATGAGGCTAAAGAGTAAGTTTGTAATGATGAGTCTTTTAGCCCTCACAATCTTTTCTATTATTCTTTTATCATTCAACATTTCTTTCAGACACAAGGAAAAAGGGGAACAATTAGCTTATATTAAATGGTTATATGTAGAAGAAAAAAAAGAGCAATTAGATGACTTAAAGTCAATAGGTCAATCTGTTGTTAGAGAAGTAAAGAAAAAAGATATAAGTTTAATAGAAAAAAAAGATGAAATAACAAAACAGTTAGAGGGGATTAGGTTCAATGATGGTGAAGGATACTTCGGAGCTTATGAGTTACGAGGTAAAGATGTCTATTTTTTATTTCATGGGGTAAACAAGAAATTAAATGGACAAAAAGCAGATTTGGATATTTTGGATAATAGTGGAAAGAGATTTCGTAGAAGTATAATAGAAAATAGTTATATAGAAGAAATAACACTTTATAAATATCTAAATCCAATAAGTAATGATGTAGAAGATAAATTTGTTATAAGTTTTTATGATAAAGATTTGGATATCATTATTTTTACAGGTTTTTATACAAATACTTTAGAAGAAAGGTTAATTGAATTTGAGAATAAATTTGTAAGTATAGATGAAAAAATACTTAAAGATTTTTCTTTGTTATCATTATTTTTAACTTTAGTTATTGGTTTGTTTACGGCACTTGCTTCAAACAAAATAACAAACCCAATAGAAGAACTAAGTAGTAGCATACATGATTTTAGTCAGGGAAAACTTGATACAAGGGTAGAAGTAAAAACAGATGATGAAATTAGTGATTTATCAAATTCATTCAATAATCTGGCTGAAAGGCTTGAAGTTTCTATTTCTGAAAGGGAATATTTGATAGAAAGAATTGATATGTTGCTTATGACAACAATTAATCTATTTAATCATCAAAATGAAAGTGAATTTTTATGGAGTATATTTCATTTAGTATTCGATTTTATTCCAGAAGTAGATTATGCTTATGGACATTTTATCTATGAAGATATGAATGAATTGTTATTTGCAAATGAAAATAAAATGAGTAAAGTAGAGTATACAGAAAAAGAGATAAAAGAGATAAATATAGAAAAAGATTTGGAAAAAATTTGTAATGAATATCCAAATTATAAAATTTCTGCTGAAAAATTATTAAGTAGCAAAATTATGTCATTAGAATTAAAATCTAAAAGTAAAAAATATGGTGAAATAAAACTATTTATCACAGATAAAAACAAAGAATATCCAAATAATGTTGATAAATTATTGGGACATTTTTATGCACTTGTAGATATGTTTCTTTCAATGAGTGAAGTAAATGAAGAGTTTTTAGATTCTTATAGAAATTTTGCAATAAAATTGGCACTTGTAGCAGAAGCACATGATGCAGAAACTGGAAAACATGTATTACGTGTAGGAACCCTTGCGAGATATTTGTCTAAAATGCTTAGATTACCTCAAGAAAGTATAGATAAAATTGGGAATTTTGCTCCTTTACACGATATTGGTAAAATATTTATTCCTACTGAATTGCTTACTAAAACAGGAAAATTAACAGAAGAAGAATGGAATTTGTTAAAAACTCATACAACACAAGCAAGTAAAATACTTGGTGGAGATGAAAAGTTTGCAGTAGCTTATAATATTGCAAAATATCATCATGAAAGATGGGATGGTAGTGGATATCCGTATAATCTGAAAGAGGAAGAAATACCGGTAGAAGCAAGGATAGTGAGTATTGTAGACGTATATGATGCTCTTAGATCAAATAGACCATACAAAAGAGCATATACACACAAAGAAGCATTAGATGTAATATTATACGGTGATGGCAGAACTGAACCTTGGCATTTTGATCCTGTTATATTAAATCTCTTTAGAGATTATAATGAAAAAATAGAAGAAATATGGGAAAAAATATAAAATTAATCAAGAATTAAAATTTAATTAAATTATACACAAAAATTTCACATTCTAATAATATAATCTCCTTGAGACTAAGGAAGAAAAGAAGAAAAGGAGAGAATAATGAAAAAAGTATTAATAGCATTATCTTTATTATTAGTAGTAGCATGTGGAAATAACGTAGAAGGAAACCAAAACATGGACAATGTAGCTGTTGAACAAGAAGTAGAAGCTACAACAACAGAAGGAATAACAACTGAAGAAAATACAGTTGCTGACGATATTGTTACAGAAGATGTAGCAGTAGAAGAAGTAGTAAGTGAAGATAAATAAGAAATAAATATAAATTAAAAGTTTATATTTCTGAAAAGGGCTAATTTAATTAGTCCTTTTTATTTTGATAAAAAATTATATATAAAAGTATATTAGGAAAACTTTAATTTTAAAGTGACTTTTAAATAGAATATTTCTTTTAATTTATTTAAAAACTTCACATGAATTTCAAAAATAGGACATATAATAAGAATATATTAAAAGGAGGGGAATTATGAAGAAAGTATTAATTTTGATGTCGTTATTATTAGTGGTAGCTTGTGGTAAAAAAAATGAAGAAGAGCAGGTTATTAAAGAAGAAACTGTTATTGAACAAAGTATAGAAATGGAAGAAGTTAGTGAAGAAAAAAATATTGAAGAAGAAAAAGTAGAAGATTTTACTAATTTGGAAGCAGAAGAACTTATGGTAGAAGAAGAAGAAATAGTTGAGATGAATACTATAATGAATGAAAATTTGAAAAGGTATGAATTAACTAATGAAATCATTGATAGAGAACCTCAAGGACAAGTTAGAGAGTATGATATAAATACTAAAGCTTTTATGTATAATGAATGGGTTAATATAGGAGAAGAAAAAGCAGTTGTTCATAGATGGTATCACCTTGGAAAAGATGATGTTCCTGAACTTATGGCAACAGTTAATTTGAACATAAAAGGAAATAGATGGAGAACTTGGTCTAGTAAAGAACTAAATAGACAAGGAGTTTGGGTTGTAGAAGTAGAAGATTATAATGGAAATATAATTATAAAAGAAGAACTTTTAGTTAGATAAATAGTAGAAAATATTTTTTAGAAAATAATAGAGTAAAAGCTAATTCAATTTTGAATTAGCTTT
>CAZHXU010000029.1:0-20417 GCA_964536535.1 uncultured Fusobacteriaceae bacterium | reverse complement strand
CGTCAGAAAATAATGTAAAGTTTTCTCTGTGAAAACTCCCTGCTCTCTGTGACTCTGTGGTAAAGAATTTTAGAGAAAAAATAAAAACTAGTCAAACAAATTTTATTTGTCTTCAATCTAAAACCCCTAGAAACTAGGGGTTTTATCTATATTATATATTTTTAGGTAAAATTTTATTCAAAACTACTCCAACTAGAGCTGCTACTGCTAAACCAGATATACTTACTGTTTTCCAAATTGCTATATTATCTATTGCTATTCCGAAAACAAATATAAGTGCTGCAATCATAAGGTTTCTACTATGTCCAAAGTCTAACTGAGCATCAATAAGAGTTCTTACTCCTACACTCGCAATCATTCCAAATAGAATAACAGATACTCCACCCATTACAGGTACTGGTATTGTTTGTAATATAGCTCCAAACTTGCCTATTACAGATAAACCAATTGCATAACATGCTGCTATTCTTAGTATAGATGGATCGTATACTTTTGTTACTGCCAAAACTCCTGTGTTTTCTCCATATGTAGTATTAGCAGGTCCACCAATCAATCCAGCAAATATAGTTGCTAAACCATCTCCTAACATAGTTCTATGTATTCCTGGGTTTTTAAAGAAATCTTTTCCCACTACTGCTCCATTTGTTGTTATATCTCCAATATGCTCAATAAAAACTACTAAAGCTATTGGAGCTATTGCTAATATCCCAGTTAAAGTAAATACTGGTAATGTTAATAAATCTTTTGTTGCTTCTGGAGAAAAACCAAGCCAACTTGCATTTGCAATAGGTTCAAAGTTTACTAAGCCCATGAAAATAGCTAATACATAACCTACTGTAACTGATATCAAAATTGGAACTAATCTAAAGAATGATTTTTCTAATATAGAAACAACTATCATAGTTACAATTACAACTACTCCTATAATCAAACTTTTTGTGTCAAATACTCCATTATTATAGCCCATCATATTAAGAGCAACTGGACTAAGTCTTAATCCTATTACCATTATGATTGGTCCTGTTACTATTGGTGGGAAAAATGATTTTACCTTCTCAACACCAAATTTTAAGATAACTAAACTCATTAAAACATATATAATTCCCGCTACTATTATTCCACCTTTTACTGCTCCAATTCCTTCTTCTTTTAAAACTAGAGAGATTGCTCCAATAAAAGCAAAACTTGATCCTAAAAATACTGGTACAATTTTTTTAGTAACAAAATGGAATAATAAAGTTCCTACTCCTGCTGCAAGTAATGCTATACTCGGATTTAACCCCGTTAAGAATGGCACTAAAACTGTTGCTCCAAACATAGCAAGAACATGTTGTATTCCAAGAACATATTTTGCTTTGTTAGAAAAATTTTGATTTGTCATTGTATTCCTCCTAAAAATTATTTACAAAAAAAAAGATTAGAAATTGAAAAATCAATAACTAACCTTAATATCAAAACTATCGAGATTTTTGTTAAATAGAAACTTAAAAATTAGATTTTTACTTTTATAGATACAATTCCTAAATAACATAACCTCTCCTTTCTCATTTCAAACGAATGAATTATATCAAAAGAAAATGAAAAAGTCAAGTTACTACTAAACATTTTTTTAATTATTCTCTACTACAACTTTATGTAATTCTTCACCATAATTTTTATCTATTTTCAAAATATGATTTAATAACCAGTTATTCAAAAATTCTATTACTTCTATAGATGGCTGTTTTCCATGAATAACTAAAGCATCTTTGAAATCATGAACTTTTTGAATAAATTTTTTATGTTGATCTTTTTGTATACTAATTCCTTTTTTATTGTAATTATATTTTTCTAATAATTTTTCTTCATGACTAAAATGCATCTCAGTATATTTTAATAATTCATCTATTATTTTAACTAGTTCATTTGATGTAGCATTTCCATTTAACATTTTATTTCCCAACTTATTAGTTATTCTAAATAACATCTTGTGCTCATCATCCATTTGTTCTATTAATACACTATATTTATCATTCCATCTAACAAATTCACTCTCTTTGTCCAGTGCATCTTGAGAATATCTATATTTTTTAGTTAAGAATTTTAATGCACTTGCTACAGAACTTAATTCATTTGAGAATATAAAACTAGACTCTAAATGATTTTGTAGAGAAGTTGTAGCTACAAGTTGCTCTTCTGCTTTTTCAAATATATGAGCATTACGTTCTGCACTATCTTCTAAAGCATGACTTATTTCCTCTAAAGAACTTACTTGTTCTTTTAGTTCCTGTGCTGTTTTACTACTATACTCACTTGTTACTCTAGCATTTTCTCTTATTAAAGCAATTTTTTCTTTTGAACTCATCATAAGTTCATCTTCTTCATTCATTTTGTTAAGAGCACTATCTACGCTATTATTAACAGAAGAAACTTTTGATACTACCATTCCAAGTATATTTATAATTTGTTTTGTTGATTCTTGTGAGTTTACTGCTAATTTTCTTATTTCTTCTGCTACTACAGCAAAACCTTTCCCTGCTTCACCAGCTCTTGCTGCTTCTATTGCTGCATTTAGTGCAAGAAGATTTGTTTGTTCTGTAATACTACTTATAATATCCAAAATACCATTTATCTTCTGAGCTTGATTATTTAATTCATTAGTTTCATTTCTAATATCAATCATCAACTCATCTATTTCACTAATCATATCTACATTTTTAGTCAAATATTTATCACTTTCAAGTGCATTTTCTAAAGTTTTTTCAGCCATATTTTGTGTCTCAAGGGCTTTATTATTAACACTTTGTATAGAACCTACCAAAAGTTGTACTGTTGATGAAATTTCTTCAGTTGTAGCAACTTGATTATTTACGTCATTTATTATTTCTGACATAGAAACAGATGCATTCATTATATTTTCATCTTTTTGTATATTAGTAAGATCATCATCTAACTGTTTACTCATTGCGGCTAATTTAGCTGCTGTACTTGATATTTTTGCTACACTTATTTCATTTTCACAAAATAATAAATTCATCTTTTCAGTTAATTTAGCAAAAAAAGAATTTTTTACTTCTACTCTCTTACTTAGATTTTCCTCTGTCATATCAGCTTCTACAAAATCTTTAATAGCCCTATTTTGCATATACAACAAGAAATAAATAACTACTATTAACAAAGTACTCAATACTACCAAAACTACATGATTGTCATAAACAAGTTCTATTCCAAGAGCTAGAATAAATAATACTGCTGGAATAACAAATATAAATCTTTTCACTCTCATCACCCCATAATCTTTATTGAATTACTCAACTTGTTATTCTTTATACTTTTTATTTTTCCTTTATTGTCTCCAAAAAAAATGACATTTTTATAAAAATAAAAATAGCCCCTTGGGACTATTTGAAATAATGTTTATATGTTTTTTTTATTTTAATTAAACCATTTATATTTTTTAATTCTTTTTCTATATTTTTTATCTTCTCTTCACTAATTATATTAAGAGAATCATCTCCTAATTCAATAGGCACTTCTATATTTTTTTCCTTACCTTTTATCCTCAAAAAAAGGTCTCTGTAGATAATGTTGTACTGGGTAGAATCTCCACCATAACGACCACTAAAAAGTATAGCAGCTCCTCCACCTAATATTCTTTTTACTTCTACTTCTAATATATCTTCTACACTACTCCTAAGAATTATTTCGTTTTCTTCTGCAATACAGATTTCTCTATCTTTATAATTAATTGCAAAAAATACTTTTCTTGATTTTAATTCTATTATTTTATCTGCATAAAATTTATCCCTAGAAAGGACCAAGTTTATCATAGTTAATCCCTCCATTTTCACTATAAAATTCTATTATTTCTTTGTTAATATCTTTTAATTCATCATAATATCTATTTTTTAGGAAATAGTCTATGAAGTAGAAGATATATCTATTATCACCATTTATTTCAATAAGTTCTTTTGCTTTTTCCCACAATGTTTTTACAATTATAAAATCTCTTCTATTACATTCAGGTAAAGTCCTTGTTAATATATTTCTAAAATACTTTAGTTCAACACTACTATAATCACTAAAATCAAACATAGAACATGCAAAAGTTAGATATTTTATCATTTCTTTTCTTTTGTTCAAAAAGCTTGCTGCTTCTCCCCTAACAAAAAATGATCTTGTATCAAGTATAATTGTTACTTTTTCTTCTAATTCTACCAACTCTTTATATATTTTTCTTACTTTACTCTTTTTTTCCAAAGCTCTAAACAATTCTAGACCTTGTAATTTAAAATAAAATTGATAACTATATTGATATTTGGCAATATCTTTTTCCAGTTTACCATAGGATTTTTTTGCCAAATCAAACATCTTCAAGTTTATATAAATTTGTAATTTATTATACTCTATTTTCCTTTTTTCATTGTCATCTGATATTAAAGCTAATTCTTCTAGGTAACTCAAAACAGCTCCATAATCACCAATTTCATTAAACAAATCAATAAATGCATCATAGATATATTTTTTATAATAGTCGGTAATATTTTCTTTTTCAGAAAGATACAAATCTTGAAATTCTATAACTCTTTCATACTCTCCTATTACTTTAAATATACTAAGTACATTGTATATTATTTTTGATAAAAGTTCTTTATTTTCTATTTCATTTAAGAAAAAATATATTTTTCTATAAGCTTCATGTGCAAGGTTATAGTTGTCTAATTCCATATATATTACTGCTAAATAATGGTACAAGATAGTTTTTTCACTAATAGAAAAAAAACCTTCTTCTAGAGAAAATTCATTAACTATCTCCTCTAAAGAATCGTAATTGTTCCAGTTAAGAAAATAATCGTAATAAAAATCATATCTATTTCTTATTTGAACTTCTACTTCTTCCATCAACCAATCTTTAGTTATTTGGATTTCATACCCTCTTTGAGAAAAAATTTTGTTAAAATTATCTACAAAAAAAACTGCTGTATCATCGCTTAGATTTCTTGTTCCATTTTCTATTGCAGCAATATAAGATTGAGATAATGTATCTTGTGCTAACTCATTCTGAGTTATTTTATACTCTTTTCTTAAATGACTTATTTTATCCTTAATTTCACGTATCATTTTTCCCCCTTGTCATAGTATAATGATACTATATATCTAAGCAAAAATAAATATATTTTATCAATAATTTTATGTTAAAATTTAGCCTTTTTTCTAGATACTTTTATTAATCAATTTTTTTTATAAAATAGAAAATCTTTATAATTTCTATTATGATAATATTGTTTACTCTTATTCAAAATATCATTGACTAAAATACTTGAGTATATTAGAATATACTTGTTGAAAGTGGAGGGGAAATGGAGAAAATAATAAAGTGTCAAAGAACTTATAAAGCAACTGATTTATGTCAAATTTGCTTTAACACATCACAAGTAACTAGTATATACGAGTTACAATTGGGCTTTAAGAATAATCACGGCGAAACAAAACAAAAAATATTAATATGCAGTAAATGTCTGGCTCTTTTAAAGGGGCAATTAAAAGATTTATAAACTTTAGTTTCACTTTAGTAATCCAAAGACCATTTGGTCTTTTTTTATTTTATAAAAGCTTTACTAGCATAAAATTTGATGTTTAATAAATTTAAAAAATTAATTTTTGCCACTGATTTTTTATATAATTAATGTGCATTTATAAAAAATTTGAGGTATTTAACGAAATGAACATTAAGAATTTCATCTGCTTGAGCTCCTAAGAGTGAGTTTTGAAATTTAATTAATGTAGTGTCTACTTAATATTATTTCTTATCCTTTATTACTTTTAACTTTTTGCAAAATAAAGAATAATGAAAAACTTTTAATTCACAAAAAAAGACTAATTTTTTATAAAATCAGCCTTTTGTTTTCAATTTGAGAATAATTATTTATCTTTTATAATACTTTGTATGCAATAATTCATGAGCTTTATGACTCATAGGTTTTTCAAAATATTTTTCATATATATCTTTTATATATGGGTTTTCATGGGATTTTCTAAGAGTTTTATTCTTATCTATATTGTCTATAGCTTCTACTCTCTTTGCTATTATATCAAGATTCCCATGATGATATGGTTGTCCTCCACCACCAACACAGCCTCCTTTACAGGCCATTATTTCAATAGCATGAAAAAACTCTTCTCCACTTTTAATCTTATTAAGCATCTCTCTTGCTTCTCCAAGACCATGAGCTATACCTATTCGAAGATCAATATCTTTTACTTTTATATTAGCTACTCTAAATCCTTCAAAACCTCTCAAAGCTTCAAATTCTACTTTTTCAAGAGTTTCTCCAGTTATCCATTCATAAGCAGTCCTCGTAGCAGCTTCTATTACTCCTCCTGTACGAGCAAATATATCAGCAGCACCTGTACTTGCTCCTAGTGGATTATCAAATTCTATATCTGACAAAGTATCAAAATCTAAACTAGCTTGTTTGATAAGGTGTGCTAATTCTCTTGTTGAAATAGATATGTCTGTATCCCTATTTCCATCTTTACTAAATTCTTCTCTACTAGCTTCATATTTTTTTGCAAGACATGGCATAATACTCACTACTACCAAATCTTCCCTATCAATTCCCATATCTTTAGCCCAAATATTTTTGGCAACTGCACTAAACATCTGTTGTGGCGATTTTGCACTACTAGGTATATCAAGCATATCAGGGAAATTATGCTCGATAAATTTTACCCATGCAGGACAGCAAGAAGTTAATAAAGGTAAAGGTACATTTTTATCTCCATCCAAATATCTAACTAACCTATCCTTTAATTCACTTGCTTCTTCCATAATAGTAAGGTCAGCAGCCCAGTTAGTATCAAATACATAATCAAAACCTAGTTTTTTTAGGGCATTAACTATTTTTCCTTGTACATTTGTTCCAACAGGATAATCAAACTCTTCTCCAAGAGCAACTCTAACAGCAGGAGCAACTTGAGCTATAACTGTTTTTTTAGGATTAGCAAGAGCTTCTACAACATCCCATGAATAATCACGTTCATGCAGTGCTCCTACTGGACATACAGCTACACATTGACCACAGAAGGTACAATTTGTATCTTCAAGGTCTTGTTCGTGGCTAGGTCCGACAACAGACTCAAATCCCCTATATAAACCAGACAAAACATTACAACTTTGTACTTTGTTACACATAGTTTCACACCTACGACACATGATACATTTATCCATATCCCTTATGATAGCTGGGCTATTGTCTATACGGTGTTTACTCTTTTCCCCTTCAAATCTAACAGACTTAATTCTATTTTCTTCAGCTAATGTTTGTAGTTCACACTCTCCACTTTTAGAACAAACAAGACAATCATTTGGATGATTTGACAAAATTAGTTCTATTATAGATTTTCTAATGTGAATCAGTTCTAATGAATTTGTTACTACATTCATTCCTTCATAAACTTTTGTTTCACAGGCAGGATACAAGTTTTCTCCACCATCAACTTCTACTACGCACACCCTACAACATGCTTTATCATTAATATAACCAATAGTATCCATATGAAGGTGACAAAGTGTTGGAATCTTTATCCCTACACTTTTTGCCGCAGCAAGTATAGTTGAACCTTGTGGCACTTCTACTTCTATACCATTTATAGTTAATTTTATTAATTCCATCATATTCCCCCTAAGCCTTTATTATTGCATTAAATCTACATGCGTTATAACATGCCCCACACTTTATACACCTATCTTGATAGATAAAGTGTTTTTCTTTTACCCTACCAAGTATTGCTTCAGTTGGACAGGCTTTCACACAAGCGGTACATCCTATACACTTATCTGTAATTGTAAATTGTATAAGTTGTGTACAGACTTTACTTGGACATTTTTTATCTTTAACATGGGATAAGTACTCGGGGTAGAAGTTATTTAGTGTTGATAAAACTGGATTAGGTGCAGTTTTCCCAAGACCACATAAACTAGCTTTTTTTATAGTATTAGAAAGGTCTTTAAGTAGATCAAGATCTTCTACTCTCCCTTCTCCCAGAGTCATACGGTCTAATATTTCATAAAGTCTTTTATTCCCTATACGGCAAGGAGTACATTTACCACATGATTCATCCACTGTGAATCCCAAATAATATTTGGCAACACTAACCATACAGTCATCTTCATCCATTACTATCATTCCACCAGAACCCATCATAGAGCCTTTTTCCTTTAGGGTATCAAATTCTATAGGTGTATCAAGGTCTTTATCAGTCAAACACCCTCCAGAAGGTCCACCAGTTTGCAGAGCTTTAAATTCTCTACCACTAGCTGTTCCGCCACCTATATCAAATACAACTTCCCCAAGGGTAGTTCCCATTGGAACTTCTATTAATCCTACATTTTTTATCTTACCTGCTAGGGCAAAAACTTTTGTACCTGGTGATTTTTCTGTACCAATACTTCTAAACCATTTAGCCCCATTATTTATAATACTTGTTATATTTGCATATGTTTCTACATTATTTACATTTGTTGGTTTTTCCCAGTATCCACTTGCTGCAGGAAATGGTGGTTTTAGAGTCGGTTCTCCTCTTTTTCCCTCCATAGAGTGTATTAGAGCTGTTTCTTCTCCACATACAAAAGCACCTGCACCCAATTTTAATTTTATATCAAAATTAAAATCACTTCCAAATATACCTTTGCCCAAAAGTCCCTCTTCTTTAGCTTGTTCAATTGCTATCTTTAATCTTTTTATAGCAAGGGGATATTCTGCTCTTATGTAGATAAGTCCTTCATCACTTCCTATTGCATATCCACATATAGCCATAGCTTCTAATACCGAATGAGGATCTCCTTCTAATATAGACCTATCCATAAAAGCACCTGGATCTCCTTCATCTGCATTACATACTACATATTTTTTCTCTGCTTCATTTTTTTTAGCTAAGGACCATTTTAGACCAGTAGGGAACCCTCCCCCTCCTCTTCCTCTCAGTCCACTATCTGTTACTTCTTTTATTACATCATCTGGGCTACCTTGAAGACTTTTATAAAGAGCTCTATATGCCCCTTCATAGATTGATTCTTCAAGATTTTCAGGATTTATATATCCACAATTTTTAAGAGCTATTTTAACTTGTTTATCACTTTGGAAAACATCTGTTTTTAACTCTTTCTGATATTGTAGTTCACGTAGTAGTTTTTCTGCTTTTTTTATATCTACATTTCCATATACTACTCCTTCTTCACCTGGTTTTTTTATCTCTATAGTTGGCTCTGAATGACAAAGACCCATACAACCAGTACTTATTACTTCATAATCAATAGTACTTGTAAGTAACTCATCACAAAAATATTCATATACTGTATCAGCTCCTGCTGTAATTCCACAAGTAGCCATACTTACTTTAATCGTTACTTTTTCATCTTTTAGTTTTTGCACTTTTTCCTTTATCAAATCTAAATCTGCTAAATTTTTAATCATCTTATCCCCCTAATTAAATTCCTTTAAAATATTAGCAACTTGATCAGCTTCTACTCTACCAAAGGTTTTACTTCCTATAGTAACAACAGGGGCCATTCCACAGGCACCAACACACCTTAATACATCTATAGAAAACTTACCATTTCTAGTAATTTCTCCCACTTTTACTCCAAGTTCTCTCTTAAATTCATTAAGTACTCCTTCAGCACCATTTACATAACAGGCTGTTCCCATACATATACTTATTGGATACTCACCTTTCGGTTCTGTTGTGAAAAAGGAATAAAATGTAATTACCCCATAAATTTCTGACATACTTATATTCATATTTTTAGAAACAAATTCTTGAACTTCTACTGGTAAATATCCAAAAATTTCTTGTGCTTTATGAAGAACACTTATTAATTCACCTTGTTTACTCTCAAGTGAATCAATATAAATTTTTAATTCTTCATAACATTCTTCTTTTTTTATATTCTTGCATGACATTTTTTCTCACCCCTATTCATTTAGTGTCTAATTAAGACTAACCTTGAATTTTTTAAAAATCAATATTTTTCACACAATTTTGATTAATTAGTAATCAACAAAGTGAAATTTTTGTTTAATTTTTAAGTTTATTTTAATTATGGTATTACAAATCTTAAGTTTATCAAAGTATTGATTTAGATTTTAATGGTATTTAATTTCTATAACTGGTTATTTTTTTATCTATTTAAAGTTTGATTATTTTTACTTTGTGAATGATATGTTTTTCTTTTAAAAAAAAATCTAAAATTTTAAAATTTTACTATTGATAATCTTATAAAAAGATAATATACTTTTAGTGTAGAAAAAGGGGGGTAACAATGGACACATCATTAATTTTTATTGGGACTATCGTTATAATAGCTATTGTTGCAATGTTTTTATTTAAACAAACATTAAAAAAAGATATAAACAAATAACGATATGCAATTATGAATTAAAAGAAAGTCAATTGGCTTTCTTTTTTAATATAAAAAAATCACATTCTTGAAAATTTATGAAATATAATAATGATATATGAAAAGAAAGGAGAATCTTATGTTTGAAAGGGCAGAAATGTATTTTCCAGATGAATTAATTGTCTTAAATGTAGGTGATAGCTTTAGAGGTAATGAAGTTACAGGAATAGCTATTGATAATGAAAAACCAGATTATATAATAATAACAACTGGAAATTTGCATCACAGAATGAAACCTATTGCATCAAAATTGGTACAAAGCAAAGATAAAAGTATGAGATGGTAGTTTTAAATAAACTATGTATCTTAATATTAACTTTCTTCAAATAATAATGCATACTTAAAAACTTTTTAGAATAGAGAAGATAAATTTATCTTCTCTTTATTATTTCAATTTTTTCATCAAATTCTAAATTTGGAAAATATTTTTTGAATATCTTTTCTAATTTCCCTTCTACTTTTAGATAACTTAATACTTCATACCATTCTTCTATTATATTTTGATTAGTTTCAGCAGAAAATGCCAAATACAATTTTATTGGGATAAAGTATTCATGTGTATATAATTCATCCAAATTTTTATCTAAATGAACCAATATACTCTGAGTAGTCAAATCTACATTTGCCCAATAATCAGCTCGATTAAATAACAATTTTTGTGCTGCACTAAGAGGAGTTGCACTTATTTCAAGATTTTTGAAATACAAATTTTTCAAAATTTCATGTTCTTGCCCATCTCTATAAACAGAAATAGTACTTTTATTTTTTATCTCTTCATAAGTATCTTTTGAAGTTTTTTTGGAATACAGACGAATTTTTCCAACAAGTATAGGACCAACAAAAGTAAAATTTTTGTTTCTTTCTTCTGTATAAGTTGTAGCAAATAAAAGAACATTTTTTTCTTTTAATCCTATATTATAAGCACGAACCCATGGTAATAATTTGATTTCATTGTCAATATTAAGCTCCTTTTTTATTTCTTCTACTACTTCTACTCCATAACCTCCCAAATTTCCATAGTTATCTATATAAGAAATGGGTTCAAAATCTTCTGTCAAAATAGACAAATCATATGAAAACAAAATCTGTGCTGTAATTAAAAATATATATAAATATTTCATCAAATCCCTCCTAAAAAAAATACCACCTGTCATCTCTATTATACTAGGTGACACGGTGGCACAATATCTATTTTTTCTTCGAAAGTGAATAATCTAGCCAAGGAATAATATCAACAATAATCCACTCATGCTCTGGGTTCTTTAGGTCTACATGGCAATAGGAACAAGTGGAGGTAGAAGTAGAAGAAAGTGGCGAACCACAACTTGGACAAGAAAATGAATACAGCTCCCCTTTGGGAATAAATGAATTTTGTTTTCTTTTAATCCTTATAACTTCCATTTTTTTTCTAAGTGTTTCATCAATAATTTCTATTTTTTCCTCTTCAATTTTTGCCCTCTGATAAGATATTTTTACTTTCAAATCCAAATAATTATATGAATTTTCTTCATAAATATCTATTAAAGTAAGGTGATTAATATAAAATTTTGTGTATAAAAAATCTTTTAATTGCTTGTTCAATTTTGCATACAAACTATCTTCAACAAATCTTTCTATAGTTGGTAATCTATTATTTGCTAGAGCATAAAGAATCTGAATATAACCATTACTGATTTTATCTTCGATTTTTTGAACGGAAAAATCACTATTTATCTTTGATAATTTATCCAATTTTTCATATATTCTAAAATCCCTTTTGGCACTTCTATTATAAAGATAATCGTCAGCTTGAGTTATTTCTGCCAAAATCCAGTCATACTCTCCACTAGTAATTATGCTATGACAGTAGCTACACTTGCTTATATCATTTGTATTATCTAAAAGACTTCCACAATTTGGACAATTATTATTTGTATAAATATCACCATCTTTACTTCCCCTTTTTCTTATAAAAGAAAAATATTCTACAAATCTTTCTTTATCAAAATAATTTAGATTTTCATAGGGAATACTATAATAGTTTACATCAACTCTAGCCATAATTCCCACATGAATAATATCATAGTCTGGTTCCGACTCATATTCATCAATGACTATCTTGTCTATAACAAGATTCTTAAATGTAAAATTAGCTCTAACTTTTGTCATCATTTCTATTTGGCTTTTATATCTTTGCAAAACCGAATTAGAAACAAATTTTTGGATTAAGTTTATATCTTTTTCTTCTAGACTTTTATAAATCATATTAAAAGCAATTTGAACTTTTTCAATAAATTTTTTCTTATCAAAACTCTTATTTCTCATTTCAAATTCATCTTGACCATGTACCAATTCTTTATCAGGAAGAAAATAATAACCATTTATTACTTCTCCTCTACTACTTTCATATTTATTCTTTTTTGCTAATTTATCAAATGTGCCTACTTTTTCTTCTTCATTTGAAAAACTTTTATATCTTTTTTTCCCATTAAATGCTTTGATTAAATTATCAAAAACAATCAACAAAACAAAAAGCATAATTATATACTTCATCTATACCCCTTTTTTTAAAATCATTTTATATAATTATATTACTTTAAGATTAAATTTTCAAATAAACTCTTAAAATAAAAAAAGGACTAATTTTTTAAAAAAGTTAGCCCCAAATATCTCTTTATTTTATAGAAGCAATAAAATTATATATTAAATCCAGGTTTTTCCTATTTTTAATAAAAGCTGTTCCTTCTATAGATAAGTTATTATCTACATAAATTTCAAAGTGAATTTTCGTAAAATGTATATGAAGTAGTCTACCTTCAAGTTGAAGAAATCTGTAGTGATAATTATTTTTATATTTATAAAAAAATGGTGTAACTTTAAGTTTTGAATAAGAATCTTTTTCTATTAGGTAATTATATCTATTAAAAAAATTATCTTTATTCAAAAATTCGTCTAAATCATAATTTCCCCCTTGAGAAAAAAGTATTATATTTTCTCCAATAGTGACTTTAGTTTCTTTTTTGTTTTTCTCATCAACTTTAATAAAAGTTTCTTCTGTGGTTTTTAGATTAAATTTTCTATTAGCAAGAATAATAGTTTCTTCTTTTGGAAATAAATCTTTTTTATCTTCAAAAGTTAAAGGTAAAATTTGATTAGTGTAAATAAAGTTAGCAAAAATTAAAAAGATTAGTATAGTTTTTTTCATAGTTCTCCCGTAATTGTAATTATGTATTTAACTTTTTATCAAAAAAATTAGTTCAAAGTATTTTATCACAAACTCTATATAATTCAAATATTTATATAAGTTAAATTAAAATATATCATTTTATTTTTATAATATTTTTAGAAGATAACCAATTTTGATAAATTATTTTTTCTAATATAAATATTATTTTAAAATTATGTTTAATTCTTCAAAAGTCTTGTGAAATCAGTAGTTTAAACTTGGTGAATAAAATAATTAAATGATTACAATACTTATTTTATTATGGTTTCAAAAATAAAACGCTTGCAATCTAGTGAAAAATAGTATACTATACTTGTAAAGTATAAAAATCACAAAGGAGAGTTCAAAAATGAGTAAAATTGTTGTAATCGGTGGAAACCACGCAGGAACAGCTACAGTAAATACAATCTTAGGAAATTATGAAGGTCAAGAAGTTGTAGTATTTGAAAGAAATTCTAATATGAGTTTTTTAGGTTGTGGAATGGCTCTATGGATAGGAGAACAAATCAAAGGATCAGACGGTTTATTCTACTCTTCAAAAGAAAAGCTTGAAGAAAAAGGTGCTAAAATTCACATGGAAACAGAAGTTACACATGTTGATTATGATAATAAAAAAGTATACGGAAAAGATAAAGATGGAAATGAAATTGTTGAATCATATGATAAATTAATCTTATCAACAGGATCATTACCTATAGATATGGATATACCTGGAAAAGAACTTGAAAATGTACAATTTGTTAAGTTATTCCAACATGCAGAAGATGTAATTGAAAGATTAAAAGATAAAGATATAAATGATGTAACTGTTGTTGGTGCTGGTTACATTGGTGTTGAGTTAGCAGAAGCTTTTGAGCGTTGTGGAAAAAATGTTAACCTAATCGACTTAGGAGATTCATTACTTACAAGTTACTATGATGATGATTTAAGAACATTAATGGCAAATAACATGAAAGAAAAAGGAATTAATCTACACTTTGGTGAAAGAGTACTAGAAATCAAAGGAAGTGAAAAAGTAGAAGCTGTTGTTACTGATAAAGGAGAATACAAAGCTGATATGGTAGTTTTAGCTGTAGGATTTAAACCAAATGCTTTATTAGGAAATGGTCAAATTGATTTATTTAAAAATGGAGCTTATTTAGTTGATAAAACTCAAAAAACAAGTTTAGAAGATGTATATGCAATTGGAGATTGTGCAACTGTATATGACAACTCAATTGATGATGTAAACTACATTGCTCTTGCTACAAACGCAGTAAGATCAGGAATTATTGCTGCTCATAATGTTTGTGGAACAAAATTAGAAACTGTAGGAGTACAAGGTTCAAATGGAATCTCAATCTACGGATTAAACATGGTTTCAACTGGATTAACATTAGAAAAAGCAAAAGCATATGGATTTGATGCTGTTGCAACAAAATACTCAGATTTACAAAAACCAGGATTTATCGATCACGATAACCACCAAGTTTCAGTAAGTATTATTTATGATAAAACTACAAGAAGAATACTTGGAGCACAAATGGCTTCAAATCAAGATATATCAATGGGAATTCATATGTTCTCATTAGCTATCCAAGAAAAATTAAGTATTGATAAGATGAAATTATTAGACATTTTCTTCTTACCACACTTTAACCAACCATACAACTACATTACTATGGCTTGTTTAGCAGCCGAATAACAATTTCAATAAGAGGTCAAAGTTATCTATCAAAGATATTTTGACCTCTTACTATTTATTTCTCCTCAAATATTCAACTATTTTTATAGAATTTAATTAACCAAATTTCATTTATCTACAAACTAAAAAAGCCATAAAACTTTTTTATGAGATAATTTAAAACCATTTCCCTAAACTTCCATTTTTCCCTTCATACCTAAGAGAAGGTTTTTCTAATATAACAACTTTTTGTTCTTTTGACTTAGATGGTGAATTTAATATTTCTTCTTGGGCTACTCTTGTTTCTTCAGCTCTTTCTTCATCTCTTTCTTGTTGTGTTTGAGATTGAAATGACTTGAAAAATTTATGAATTTCACTACCTTTAATATATGCACCTAATAATTTATCTATTTCACTATCACCTGGTGGGCTTATTGTATTATCTCCTATATAGTTTTCTTTTCGGTAATTATTCAAATCAGTTTCAATAGCTTTTTCTAGTGCTCCTTTATAATCTCCCCAAGTGCTCGTAAATTCGTCTTTAAGATTATTTGAAAGTCCAGATAATGTATTAGGAGTGGGAATCAACTCTTTGGATAAAATAAATACAGAAAGATTCTCTTGATCCATTATTAAGATTGAATAATCATATAGTAGTGTTTTGTTAGTATTATTTCCATTATCATCATAATAGTTTAATAATGCAGTTTTTGTTACATTGTCAATTTGTTTTCCCTTATTTTCTCCTTCTTCTTCAATAAAGTCTATAAAAGCTATACCAAATGGTAGATATAGTCCAAAATCTTTGTTCTTAAAATCGCCTATTTCTATTAAGTTACTAAACCTTGGAACTTCATTAGTCAAACTTCCATATGCTATTTCTAATCTTTTATCTTCATGATAATAATAATAAACTTCTGAATCTCCCTTACTAAATCTAAAAATAGTTTTATCTTGGTCTTCTACCTTACCGTCTTTAACTAATGACTTCCCTAATTGATGTGAGTCTACTATTATTTTACTTGCTACACTATCTTCAATACTTAATACTTCCTTCATATCTTTGCTAAATGAATTTACATTAGCACTTCTACCTAATCCTCCTGCACTTCCCGTTAACTTATGGTATCTAGGTAGTTTTACACTAAAATCTCCATTTTTAAACTCTTCTACCTTAATCTCTGTATCAAGGTAACTTCCTTTACTATATCTTATCTTTAATTCATTTGTACTTCTTTCATAAATATAACGTACCTTTAGTAACTCTTCTGAACTAAGCTCTATATCTTCATAGTATTCCTATATAGCTCCACTTTCAAACCAAGGTTTCTCTACTACTTCTTCCTCAGTTCCTTCTGAGTTTTCTTGGTTTTTCACTTTAGAAATATGAACTATATTTGTTCCTAGCTCTTTTCCTTCTAACGATAGCTTTTCTAATCCTGTAGATCTGCTTTTTACCTTATTGGTATCTTTATGGACAAAGTTATAATCCGAATCTTTGTTATCTACATTTTCATCATTAAATAGTTTTATAAGCCTATCAACACTTCCCTTTAAACTATTCCCGTCATAACTTTTTAGCTCCTCCACCTCTAATTCAAATCCGTCTCTTGTAAGTGGAGTTACACTATTGTAACCATACTTCATTTCATTCTCTATCTCACCAAACTTTAGTATTCCAGTATCATATCCTGTTCTTTGGAACTCATATAACTTAGAGCAATCTATGGTTTTCTTTTCTATTTTATCCATAACGGCATCATAAAAATATGCCATCTTTTCACCTTCTACTTCGTCTATAGTACCTATCCTAGCCTCTACACTATCTTTATACTCTTTAAATATATTAACTAATGCTTCATCTATATCTCCATAAGCTAACTTTTGAGGCTTTTTGTTACTTACAAATCTTATTCCATCCTTAAATAGATTTTTAACATACTCCTCACGTATCTCTCCTTGTATCTCCCCATCTTTTCCTATAAATGGTAGAAATATTGCTTCATTCAGCTCACTATATCTATACCTTTCCTTATAATCTTCCACTACTGCATCCTCAGGAAAGCCACTAGATGTTTTTATACTATCCTCTGTTACATATATAAAGTTTATATTTTCTTTATTATTTAGATAAGAGTTTTGCATTTGAGATATAACTTCTAATAAATTTAAAAGAGTCTTAGCTTTATTTAACTTCTCCACTTCCTCTTTATTTAGAGATTTCATAGGTGAGAACAAAGGATTTAAATCGTATATATCACTTATGCCAACAACTTCATATACTTCTTCGCTATTTTTAATCAATCGATATAGAAATTTTAAGTTTTTATAAGAAGATTCTACAAAATATTCTACCTCGTCTTCTACCTTTCTATAGTTAGTTCCTAATTTGATTATACTAAAATCAGGTAACAAATTTATTTCCTCTTTGAAGTTATCTGTCAAGAATAGTACGCTAGCTATATCTACTCTCACTTTTTCTTTAGCAACTGATGTTCCACTAAAGTAAGTTGAATCGACTTCTATAAACTCCCTTTCCATTATATAGCCTTTTACTCCCCCTTCACACTCTCTAATTATGTTATATTCTTCACTTTGAAGTGATTTGTAAAGAGCTGTTAATTCCTTCTTTTCTTGTTTTTTTAGATAGTAATTTACAGATAGTTCAAATGCTTTAACTGCAACATATACTAATGCAACTTTCAGAGGACCTGTAACCTTAAGAACTTGCACCAATTTTTTTACTCCTTTGATACTTCCCATAACTTTACCAACACTAGAGAGTATAACTTCACCTGTCATTTTCCACAGTGGGAAGCTATTAAGTGAAAGTGCAGGTAGAGTACCTTTAAGAAAAAGAGAAAGCATATATGCAGAACCCATTACTCCTAACTCTACTCCCATATCCTTTCCTGCTTTATATACATGAAAGTTCAAATCACTCCTATACTCTTTATTCATGTCCTCTATAGTAAAGTTCACAATGCCATTAAGGCTTTCTATTTGGTTAGTAAAGAAAGTTCCACCACAAACTCCTTCTTTACCTTGAATACTTTGAATAAACCCAAGCTCTGCTCCATTTTCATACCCTGTAAACAAAATTTCTTTTATATTTGGATTGTCACCTTTGATTTTTTTATATACTATCTCTAACCTATCAAGCCCTTCTGGTAGTAGCTCTTTACGTTCTTTACTTTTTTCATCTCCTTTATATGCTATGACTATTTTATCCTCTTTTTTAAAGGCAGTTACTCTAAATCCAGTATCATATAGGGCTAATTCCTTAGATAGTTCTATGTTACTACCTAATAATCTTTGAGGAGTTAGGTATAACTCTTTGTTTATTTGAGCTATAGCCTTACCACCAAATTCATTTATACATGTATTTATATAATCTACTCCATCTGCTCTTGTAAATAAAGCAGATACTACATTTAATATTGGGGACATAATTTCATTTTGATTTTTTATCAACTTATCTGTATTTGCTGAAACCATACTTCCAATTAATAGTTCCATGAATTTATTTAGACAGCTATCAAAATTATCTTCATCAAATTCATATTGAACTCTTATAAGTTCATCATCAAACTTTTTAATAACGCCTTCTAGAGTTTTACTATAATTCCTTTCTTCCTTTCGAATCATACTAACCTTTAATATTTTGGCATTTTTTTCTGTAAGTCTATAAAACCTTGATTCATGTTCTTTGCTAATAGGTAGTATCTTTTCTCCATCTTTAATTTTTTTTACCTTAGCCATAGGATTTTTTCTGTTTCCAATAAATAAATCTTTCTGTCTCGTTTTCAGTTTTTTCTTGTACTCAGGGTCTCTACTACTTTTGATATTATCTACTTTTTTAACAAGGGTTTTCTTTACATCTTTAATAGAATCATTTTTTTTACTTATTAGTTCATTTGAAGTTCTATTTCTTTTAGAATTTTTTTGGGAAAAAGTGGAAAACCCATAGGTATATGATAAAAGCTTTAACCCTTTACTAACTGTACCTAGTGTCATATTTAAGTTTTCAGTTAACCTATGTTTACTTTCCACTTTATCTCTACCAATCAGTATATTCTTTATTTCTTTTGTCTTTTCCTCTTCATCTTCCAATACTTTCTCTAGTCTAGTTATATCCATACCTTCAACCAAACCTTGTGATATCTCATTTTGCATACCTGCATCTTTTTCTATCACTTCAGCCAGAGACTTTATATATTCCTCTTCCTCTTCAGCTAATAAAATCTCTATATCATAATCATCTGGCAATAACTCAGGAGTTTCTTCTGCAATAGTTAATAATATAGCTGCTTTATATGTTTCTCTAACGTATTTTTCAAAGCCACCATTACTAGTTAAGTCACTATAATTATCTAAGAATCCTTTTACAAGGTTATTATTAAGCATTTCCCTTATTTTCTTTTGAAACTCTGCTGCTTCCTTTATGCTCATCTCTACATAGTCTTCAGCAACTTTATAGTTGTCAGCTCCATAGATTACTTCCCAATCTTTAAGAAAATCTCCTTCTTTACTCCCCTTATCACACTCTTCAAGGTAGTTCATTATTACAGGAGCATTCTTCCTCATTTCATCTAGACCTTTTTCTATCTGCTCAGGCGTCAAACTTTGTCCCTCTTGAAGCTCTATATCCGAATAAATATATTTAACTATATTTGGATTTTCTTCATCTTTTCTTACAAAACTTTCTGGCTTTAAAAGGTCTTTTAATTTATTAGTAGTTGAAACTTTAGTCTCTCCATCTCCTAATGCTTCTGTTGATTCATTATTTTTTAATAGGACATATTGCCATTCTAAATTGGTTAAATTACTTAATGATAAAAATTCTTTTTTATTAATCTGACTCATTTTTTCTCCTCATATTTAATAGATGTATTTAAAATCATTTAAAATTTCTACATCGGATAATCTATTGTATTTATATAAATCTAACATTTTTCTTTTCTTTTTTTCTTCATAATCAGTAGTATATTTTGCTTCTAACAGTCCTAACGAATAAATAAAAGAAGCATATTGTCTATTAAACTCGCTAATTCCCTTATAACTTAAATCACTTTTTTTAAGTTTATTCATATTTGATATTAACTCTT
>CAZHXU010000028.1:0-20889 GCA_964536535.1 uncultured Fusobacteriaceae bacterium | reverse complement strand
GCCGCTGCATATCTACTCTATGATCAAGTTCGGGGTATCCCCTGTGATCAATGCACTGTCTGTAATTCTGATTGCAGGTACTGTGGGGTTGGCGCTATCGACAAAGAAGATACAGAAGTATATGCTTAGTTAATGTTTAAATATATTGATAAATAGAATATAAAGAACGGAGGAGAGAAACTATGAAGAAGATGTTATTACTGCTACTATCTCTTGTTCTGCTAACTGCATGTGGCGGGAGCAAGGAAGAGAAGAATGAGCTTTACCTGTTTAACTGGTCGGACTACATTCCAGATGAGCTTATAACTAACTTTGAGGCTGAGACAGGGATTAAGGTTGTAACGGACTACTACTCATCCAATGAGGAGATGTATGCCAAGGTAAAGGCCGGAGGAGCTGGATATGATATCGTGGTTCCATCTACAGACTATGCTGAGATTATGATGAACCAGGGTATGTTAGAGAAGCTGGATAAGTCCAAGCTGCCTAATATTGACCAGCTGAATGAGGAGCTGGCTTCCAAGATCGTATTCGATAAGGAGCATGACTATGTGATCCCTTATGCTGTAGGGGCTACAGGAATAGCTGTAAATACTAAGTATGTAGAGGATTATCCTAAGTCATTTGACATCTACAACAGAGAGGACCTTAAGAATAAGATGACTCTTCTGGATGATATGAGAGAGGTAATGGCTAGTGCTCTTATTGTTGCAGGACACTCGCCTGAGTCTTCAGACCCTTCAGATCTTGCAGATGCAAAGGAGATCATCTTAGGATGGAAGAAGAACATACTGAAGTTTGATACTGAGAGCTTCGGTAAGGGATTTGCCAATGGAGAGTACTGGGTAGTGCACGGTTACTATGAGAACATCATAGCTCACCTTACAGATGAGCAGGCTGAGAATGTAGATTTCTTCCTGCCGGAGAAGGGGGCTCAGATGTATATCGACAGCATGGCTATCCTTAAGGGAGCTAAGAATGTGGAGAATGCCCACAAGTTTATCAACTACATCCACAGACCAGATGTATACGTACAGATAGTTGATTACCTTGAAACTCCTTCTATCAACAAAGGAGCAGCTGAGATAAGGGAGACTACTCCTGTATACACTGTAGAGGATCTGGCTCACGCAAGCCTTATGAGAGATCTGGGAGAGGCTCTTTCGGCTCAGAGTGAGACCTGGAATGAGGTTCTTACCCAGTAGAGAAAATGAGAAAACAATTTAAAATTTGAGTGTCCTTGGGGGCACTCTTTTTTGTTTGAGTTATTTAACCTCTACTTCTTCGGTGAGAGGAAGGTGTTGTTTAAGTGAATTATAAGGAGTATAGGGATTGTATCTAGCTAAAAAATAATTGTAAAATAGTTACAGAAAACTAAAAAAAAAGGGGATTTTGTCCAATAAGTTTAGGTGTAAATTTTCGGTAATAACAAGAAGAATTTCAAATTAATTTAATGGTTAAAAACTTAATTAAAACAGAAATAATACAAAAAAAACAATATTGCATGATAATATCTTTATTTAGAACAATTGATTTAAATGAAGATTAAAGTCAGGTTAAAGAAGTTCAGAATAATAGAAAAACTGGGGCTTAGGAAAAAATTAAATTTTGAAAAGGAGAAAAAGTTTGATAAAATATAGAGGTGCATAAAAATAAAATTATGATTAAATAAAAGGCGGGAGAGAAGATATGGAAACGGCTAGAGAAAGAAATATGGTACATGTTCAGCAGAATGAAGTAGGCTTAATGGATCTATTCAAGATACTTTATAAAAATAGGGTTATGATAGCAGTGATTACTGTAATAGTAGCCTTAGCTTCATTAGGAGGGGCTATTTATGTTCGTTCAAACAAAAGAAACCTTATTGCCATTAACTTTAAGAAGGTTAATGGAATAGACCCTTTTTATATCAATAGAGCTAATTTAAATGTAAATGAAATAGAA
This sequence comes from uncultured Fusobacteriaceae bacterium, assembly GCA_964536535.1. Classification (GTDB taxonomy): domain Bacteria; phylum Fusobacteriota; class Fusobacteriia; order Fusobacteriales; family Fusobacteriaceae; genus CAZFBB01. The sequence continues at coordinate 18,945 of CAZHXU010000028.1, read as the reverse complement.
ATTGAAAATCTATTTAAACAGGATGATATTGTTGAAAAGATGTACAAAAATTCATACTTAAATGACAAGTTCCTTGAAACTGGTGTAGCGGATAATTCCGATGAGAGGAGAAATTTTCTTGAAAAGGCAGTAAGAGTAAAGGCTATCAAGGAGGGCAAAATCTTAAAATATTATCAGTTGAGTATGGAAAACCAGGGGGCGTTTCAGAATGAAAAAAAAGTTATGGAAACTTATTTAAATATTCTTAATGAGAAGTTAGCTGGTGCATATACTGTAAGAATAGACGAGAGACATGGAGTAGTAAAGGAGAAGAAAGAGGGATATGAAAGGGCTTTGACGGAAATTGAGGCAGAAATAAATGAAGTGATATCAAAAGAACCTAAGGAACTCTTTGAAAATGAAAAGGCCTGGGATATAATTCAAGCAAAACATCCCAGACTTTTTGAGAGGCAGAAAAAGATAAAAGAGCTATATACGAAGTATGGTGATGAATTAGTTGGAATAGAGGGAATAAAAGAGGATTTTGATTTGAATAAACAAGTAAATAAAATTTCCTCGTTCTATGAGATAAAGCAAAGAAGCAAAGCCAAATTAATACTAGTAATTGGGATAATTTTTGGGTTGGTCTTTGGAGTAATGGGGGCCTTTATTAGGGAGTTTTGGGAACATTTAAAGAAGGAGGCTAATTAAAATCTAGAGATAGAAAAAGGGAGAAATTAATGAGACATAGCAGAAGTGTAGGTAAAAGGGTGTTTTATTTAAGCATTAGTTTTATAATTTATTACCTTCTATTTAAAAAGATGAATATGAGTGTAAATACTTCAGTGTACGGAGTTTTCATCATAATGATGTTATTTTATTATTTAGGGGATAATTTAAATTTTTATATTTCAAGATATAGACCACTAGATTTTATAGTTAATATGGTGGTCAATTTATCAGGGTTTGCAATTTTTTATCTATTTACAAAAGAAGAAAAGATTCTTTTTTCTTTAGGAATATTTTTAATATTGCAAAACCTGTTGAGATTCATTATGATTAAATTATCTTCCCAGGCTGTAAGAGCAATTATAGTAGGAGAAAATGGCACTAAGAGAGCTGTAGAAAAGATTCTAAGAAAGGATGAGATGTACAGCTATATAGGGTACATAGGATCTAAAAGCGGGGCATTAGGGAGATTTGATGATCTAGATAGGATAATAGAGGAGTATAGTATTCACAAGGTTGTTCTCACAGAAAGCTGTGATTCAGAAGATCAGTTGGATAAGATAATTGAATTGAGAACTCGGGGAGTGCAAATATCTGACTATCTCAGTTTTATGGAAAAGATAGAAGGAAAGATAGATGTACAAAAGATAGATAAAAAGTGGTTGGCTAAAACTATTGGATTTGGTATCTTTAGAAATGAATTCCAAAGAAAGATAAAAAGGTTAGCAGACTTGTCATTGGCTATTTTTATAGGAATAATATCTTTGCCAATACTTGCGGGTATTTATGTGATAATTAAAATAGGAGGGATGTTTGATAAAAAATTAGCTGGGCCACTATTTTTTAAGCAACAGAGGGTAGGTTTTGGAAATCAACCCTTTGAAATAATTAAGGTAAGAAGTATGATGATGAAGGAGCATTGGGAGGCAGTAGGCTTCAGTCCAGATCATGAGGCATGGACTGAAGAGAACGACCCCAGAATAACGAGGTTGGGAAACTTTATAAGGAAGACAAGAATAGACGAACTACCTCAGGTAATAAATATTCTAAAAGGGGAAATGTCTTTTGTAGGACCAAGACCTGAAAGTGCTTCTTATGTAAAAATGTTAGAAAAAGAAATTCCTTTTTATAACCTTAGGCATACAGTGAGGCCAGGCCTTACAGGATGGGCCCAGGTGATGTATCCTTACGGTGCCAGTGTAGATGATGCACTGCATAAGCTGGAGTTTGACCTTTATTATATAAAACATCAAAATCTAATTCTTGATCTTATGATCTTTTTTAAAACTCTAAAGACTGTGATCTTTGGGAGAGGTAGATAAATAACAATATATAGTTAAATTGATAATAAAGAGGAGAAGCGTTATGGTTGAAAAGTTGTTAAAAAGAAAAGAAAAAATTGCAGTAATAGGGATGGGATATGTAGGTCTTCCTCTTGCTGTGGCCTTTGCTGAAAAGGGGTTGGATGTAATAGGATTTGATATTAATGAGGAAAAGATAGACATTTATAAAAAAGGAATAGATCCAACCCATGAGGTGGGAGATGAAAGGTTGGTAAAGGTTGATATTGACTATACAAGTGATGAAAAAAAATTAGAGGAAGTAAAGTTTTTTGTAGTAGCTGTGCCTACGCCGGTACTTTCAAACAATATGCCGGACTTAAGACCGGTAATTGGAGCAAGTGAAATAATCGGGAGAAATATGCAAGATGGATCTATTATTGTCTATGAGTCTACTGTATATCCTGGAGCTACAGAGGAAACATGTATTCCTGTGCTAGAAAAAGAATCGGGGATGAAGTGTGGGGTAAACTTTAAGATTGGTTATTCCCCAGAAAGAGTGAATCCTGCAGATAAAGTTAATACGCTGGAGAAGATTGTAAAGATCACATCGGGTATGGATGCTGAATCAGCAGAGATTATAGCACAGACATATGAAATTATAATTGAGGCGGGAGTACATAGAGCCAGCTCTATAAAGGTAGCTGAAGCTGCTAAGGTTATAGAGAATTCTCAGAGAGATATAAATATTGCATTTGTGAATGAACTGTCATTAATCTTTGATAGAATTGGGATAGATACAAAGGAAGTATTAGATGCAGCAGGAACAAAGTGGAACTTCCTTCCCTTCAAGCCAGGCCTTGTAGGAGGTCACTGTATAGGGGTTGATCCATATTATCTTGCAAATAGGGCTGAAGAACTTGGATACCATGCACAGGTTATATTAGCAGGAAGAAGAATTAATGATAATATGGCGAAGTTTGTAGCTGAAAAAACTGTAAAGAAGTTAATAGCAGCTGGTCATAGAGTAAGAGGTGCAGAGGTTCTCATAATGGGATTAACATTTAAAGAGAATTGCCCAGATCTAAGAAACTCAAAGATTGCAGATGTAGTGTTTGAATTAAAGGAATATGGAGTAAATGTTCATGTAGTTGACCCAGTAGCAGACGAAAATGAGGCTATTGAAGAGTATGGAATTACTTTAGAAAAAATTGAAGATATAAAAGAGATGGATGCGGTAATTGTAGGAGTAGGACATAATGAATATAGGAGCATGAATTTAGATGAGTTTAAAAAGCTATATAAAACATATGACTGCAGACCACTTTTAATAGATGTAAAGTCTTTATATGATTTAAATGAGGCGAATCAACAATACGATTACTGGAGACTGTAAGGAGGAAAAATGAATATACCTTTACTTGATTTAAAAAAACAATACATTTATTTAAAAGAGGATATCGAAAAAAGAATAAATGAGATTTTAGAAAGTGGAAGCTATATAAATGGCCCTTATGTGAAAAAACTGGAAAAGGACATGGAGAAGTATCTAGGGGTTAAGCATGCTATAGGTGTAGCTAATGGTACGGATGCTCTTATAATAGTGTTAAAGGCAATGGGGATAGGAGAAGGAGATGAGGTTATCACTACTCCTTTTACCTTCTTTGCCACAGCGGAAGCAATATCCGTAGTGGGTGCCAAGCCTGTATTTGTAGACGTAAAGCTTACGGATTTTAATATAGATGAGAATAAAATAGAAGAAAAAATTACGGAAAAAACAAAAGCTATTATGCCTGTACATATTTTCGGAAGCCCAGCGGAAATGAATAAAATAAATGAAATAGCAGAAAAACATAATCTCTGTGTAATAGAGGATGCAGCTCAAGCCATAGGTGCAGAATATAAAGGGGGAAAAATCGGTGGAATAGGGACAGCAGCTACTTTTTCTTTTTTCCCTACTAAAAATTTAGGGACCTATGGTGATGGAGGACTTATTACAACGAATGATGATAAGCTTGCAGCACTGTGTAGAGCAATCAAAGCACATGGAAGTGGAGAACAAGGGGAAAGGGCATACAATATGCTACATGGTATCGAAACTACGGAAGAAGACTCTATAGAAAATACTGTTTACAATCCCAAAAAGTATTACAACTATTTTATAGGGCATAATTCCAGACTTGATGAAATACACGCTGGAATCCTTGATATTAAACTGAGATACATAGATAAGTGGAATCAAGAAAGAATAGATAATGCTAGATACTATGATGAAGCATTGAAAGATTCTAGCTTTAAGTTAATGGAATTGGACTCTGAAAATAAAAATGTTTATCACATGTATATCCTTCAAAGCGAAGATCGAGATGAAGTAGTAAAAAAGCTTAAAGAAAATGGCATAGCGACAGGGATATACTATCCAGTCCCACTACACCTTCAGAAAGTTTATAAATCATTAGGATATAAAGAAGGAGATATGCCAAATTCTGAATATTTATCAAAAAGAACTTTTGCAATACCAGTAGATCCAGAATTGAAAAGAGAAGAGATTAAGATAATAGGAGATATTTTAAATGAATTTTAGTTTAGGAGTAAAGAGAATATTGATTATATCAATATTCTCTTTACTATCTAATTTTTTTCCACAGATTCTTCAGAGTGAAAAAAATCTAACCATAAATTTAATTGTTATTTTATGTTTGATTATGTGTATTGAGATAAAAAACATATATAATTATAAAGTGTATTTTTATGGTTATAATTTTTTTTTAGTACTTTCAGTAATTTATACAATAAATGGTGGGAAATTAAGATTCCCATTACCAAATAGCTATGACAGTTCCTATGTTGAAGTATTAAGGTATATAATAATGTGTTTAGGAAATTTATATATTGGTGATAAATTATTTTTTTGTAAAATTCAGGATAATTTAAAAAAAACTTCACCTAATAAGTTATTTATAGAAGTAACTTCTATAGTATCTTTAAGTTTAATAATGATTGGGATTATAAATTTTATATTTATAATTTCTATTGCATTTAAATCAGGCTATGGACTTTTTAACTTTAATTATTTTCAATTATTTTTAAAGAGTATGAACTATACAACGATAGGATATACGTTATTTTTACCAATAGGTCTTTACTTATATAGGTATAAGCTTTATATAAAAGATGGAAAAAGAAAAAAATACTTATTTCTAGTCTTAATATTTATTTTTGCCAGAATGAGTACGGGAAGAATAACTTTGACAATAATGTACATTATAATTTTTCTAATAATAGAAAGTTATTTGACGAACAATCATAAAAAAATTAACCTTAAATTTTATATCAGTAATTTATTTTTAATTATTACAGCAATTTTATTTTTTTATTTTAGAATGAAAAGAGGTTTTGAGTTGGTTGGAGCAGATGCCCCGTCCTTAGAAGAATTTCAAAATAAGCTATTAGAAATAATAGTAGGTGGAGGTAACACACCAAATATTTCAATCTTAAAACTAATTATGAATGAATTTGGAAGTAGTTTGGAATTCCTATATGGTAAGAGTTATTTCATGGTAGAAAAAACGATAAATAGTATTATAACAGAGGAGTATTATTTTGGATTAACAAGCGGAAATGTACCAATAACTATTTTTGGAGAAACTTATTTGAATTTTGGAAGGGGATTTAGCAGAATATTTTTCTTAATATTAGGTTTTTTCATGGGATATTTAAGCTATTTGAAAAAAAAATCTAAAAATTTATTAATTAAAATTATTTATTTTAACTTTATGATAACTAATTGCTTAGTCTGGTCTAAGAGTGGAATAGGTCTTATTTTCAAACGAAATTTAGTAATATTGGTGCTATTATTATTTTACTTTTTTATCGAAGGGGTAACAAAAATTACAGTATTGTTAGAGGATATAAAAAGAAATAAGGGGGATTTATGGCGGATAAAAAATTAGTTTTAGTAACTAATAATTTCCCTTACGGAAAAGGAGAGGAGTTTTTAGAAAATGAAATATGGATATTATCTAAAAAATTTAGAAAAATATATATATTTACTTTTTCAAAAAATGTAGAAATTACGAGGAAACTACCTTCAAATGTGTGTGTAAGGAAAATTTCTAGAGATAAAAAAAAATATTTAATTAAATTATTTAACTTAAAAAATATATTGATGATGCTAAAAGAGAGAAGATATAAATTAGATGATTTAAAAAGAATACTTAAATATATTTTATTAGGAAAAAAGTTACAGGAAGAAATTAAAAAACTACAAAAGGAAGAAAGAATTAAAGATAAATCATTAATATGTTATTCATATTGGTTGACAATAGGTGCTTATGGGCTAACCTTTTTACCTAAAGAGATAAAAAAAATATCACGAGCACATGGACATGACATTTATGAAGAAGTTAATCCAAACGGTTATTTACCATTTAGAGATGAAATTTTTAATAAATTAAATTTAATTATACCTTGCTCTAATAATGGGAAAGAGTACTTATTAAAAAATAAATGTCTTACTGACAAAGTATTTGTATCATATTTGGGGACAACTAATCAAAAATTAAATGTTGAAAAAAGTAAAGTAAATGAGAGAGTGATTATCAGTTGCTCATCAATAAATAGAAATAAAAGGGTAGAGAGAATAGCTGAAATGTTTAATGAATTTCAAAATAATTTTCCAAGTTCATTATATATAAAATGGATTCATTTTGGAAGTGGAAAAGAAGAAAAAGAAATAATAGAGTTTTGCAAGAATAATATACAAAATATTGATATTGAGTTTAGAGGGCATGTTAAGAACTCTGAGCTTTTAAAATTTTATAGAGAAAATAATGTTGATCTCTTTATAAATGTATCTAAAAGTGAAGGGATACCAGTCTCTATGATGGAAGCTCAAAGTTTTGGGATTCCAATTATAGGAACAAATGTAGGTGGGGTTAACGAAATCACAAATGAGTCTTTAGGTGGGCTCCTTCCGAAGGATTTTACAAATAGAGAGCTATTTTTAAAAATTAATGAACTTTTGAAAAAAGATACTTTAGAAATTCTAAAAATAAGACAGAGGAATTATAATAATTGGAATAAAAAATTTAATGCAGAAAAAAATTATGACGAATTTATAGAGAAATATTTATATTAAAATTATGATTATTTTAGTAATAGTTTTTGAAAAAATTGAAATGACTATTATTTTCAAGAAATTTTAAATTATAAGGGGAAAAAATGAAAAAAATTATTTTTAATAAAAAAGTTAAATTCAATTTAGATGAGGATATATTTTTAGAAAAATTAAATGATGAGTTGAAATATTATCCAGACTATCATGAAGATGAAGAAGATGTAGTAATAAAAATTGGTAAAAATATTAATAAAAGAATTTTATCTCAAAACCCCAAAATACATTTGGAAACTAATGAAGGATTTGGGATGGATTTAGGTAGTTTCGAAATATATTATGAAAAAGTAGACAACCTTTTAAAAATTACTGTAAATAATAAATCAGCTTCAAAAAAAAAGCTCATTCACAAATTAAAAAAAATGGTATCCAAAGAGTTTATTTATCCTGAAGAAGCTATTGGTCAAATACTTCATGAATTAGTATTAGTACCGATGACGTTCTTTTTCAAAGATCTTGCCTTGATACATTCGAGTGCCTTTTCATTTAATGGAAAAGCTTTTTTACTTGGTGGAACAGGTGGAGTAGGTAAAACATCGACAATATTGGAGATAGGAAAAGAAAAAGATCTTCATTTTATCTGTGATGATATTGCAGTTATTGATAAAGATTCAATAATTTATAAAAATTATGCATATCCTAAAATATACGCCTATAATACAATTGGTGATGAAAAATTAGAAAAGGAAATTTTATCTAATACGCCTATTTCATCTAAATTACAATGGTATTTATTAAAAAAATTAAATCCATCTAAAGTGAGAAGGAAAATAGATCCTAAATTATTATACTCAATTGATTCGGAAGAAACATTAACCGAATTAGATAGTTATTTTATTTTCTCGAGAGGGGATTACCCTAAACTAGAAATTAAGAATATTAATTCATGTGATGCAGTTGAGATGACGAATGAAATAATAAAAAGTGAATATATAACATCTTTTCACAGACATGCGATATGGCATAAATTTAATTGCAAATTATTAGAGAAAAATAAAATTATTGATATAGATGAAATTTATACTGAAAAGGTGGAAATTTATAAAAATGCATTTGCAAATAAAAGGTTGTATATGGTAGAAGTTCCAAAAGATATAGATCATATGGTATTTAAAGAGGAAATGTTATCTAAATTAAAAGAAAAGTTAGATTTGAGAAAATAGATGAAAAATAAGATTATAAAAAAATTTTTAAGTTTTTCAATTGGAGGATATATAGTAATCATATTCAGTTTTTTGACTACTCCTATTATTACCAGAATGATTTCACCAGAAAATTATGGAACCTTTTCTCTATTCAATTTAATTTCAAATATGATATATTTAGTTATAAGCTTAGGATTAGATAGAGGGTTCATAAGGTATTATAATGAAGAAAAATCTAAAAACTCACTTTTATTCACCTGTATAGCCCCAGGTTTATCTTTAATCACAATAATAAGTTCAATTTTGATTTTTTTTGAGAAGGTATTAAATATAAAGATATTGCCATTAGATGAAATATTTGTATTAATCGTAATGGTAATTATTCTTTTATTTAATAAATTTTCACTAGTTATAATCAGAATGAATGAAAAAGCAAAGACATATTCGGGTATCCAGATTTTAACTCATATTTTAAACTTTATTTTTATTATATTATTTTACAGAAAATATAAAGATAACTATAAAGTCTTAATATATTCAATAGTGATATCCACTTTGATATCCACGATAATAGCAATATTTTTAGAGAAAAAAAACTGGAAATTCAGGAGGCGATTAAATAAAAAGAAAAGAATAGAAATTTTGCAATATAGTTATCCTCTTTTATGTACAGGTATTATAAGTTGGGCCTTTCAGTCTATAGATCGATTGATGGTAAAAGAAATAAGTGGACTGTATAGTTTAGGACTATATTCTGGAGCATATAAAATTGCAGGCTTACTTAATATATTTAAAAATAGCTTTATGATTTTCTGGAGTTCTGTTGCATATAAAAAATATGCTGAGAATAATGAAGATTATGAGTTCTATGAAAAGATATTTGAAGCACTTTCCTTTTTGATGTTTATAATAATATTAACATTATTAATAGGGAAAAATTATTTAATATTAATACTAGGAGAAAGTTTTAGATTGGGGAAAAACATACTTCCAGGTTTATTAATTGGACCTGTTCTTTATATTTTATCAGAAGTAACAGGTATAGGAATAAATTTAAAAAAACAAACGAATCGACATGTCCGTATTTCTATAATAGTATTGATAGTAAATGGTGTATTAAATTATATTTTGATAAAAAAAATAGGGGCTAAAGGGGCGGCTTTATCTACGGGAGCTTCTTTTATTTTATTTTTTTATTTAAGAACTTACTATTCACTAAGATTAATTAATTTTAAATTTAAGTTGAAAAGATTAAGCATATGTGTGTTTTCGATCTATATATTTATAGTTTATTCAACTTTTTATGATATTTATAATGCAATGTTTGGGTTTATATTGTTAATTCTAACATTATATTTATATAGAGATTTATTACAAAAGCTAATTGTTAAAAGGTGGAAAAAATGACTGAAGTGAAGATGATATTGACTAATAGTTTCAAAGCTGATATAAGAGTGCTGAAAGAAGCTAAGACCTTAGTTGAAAATGGATATGCTGTAGAGGTTTTATGCTGGGATAGAGAAAATGAACTGATCGATAAAGAATTTGAAATATTAGATGATATAAAAATAAAAAGATTTTATCCTTATGCTAAATATGGCTCAGGAAAAAAGCAAATTTTCGCTTTCCTGAAATTTATTTTAGAGGTGAAAAATTACTTAAAAGATAAAAAATATAACATACTTCATGCACATGATTTAGACGGATTAATTACAGGATACCTTTGTAAAGGAAAGGGTCAGAAATTAGTTTATGATTCCCATGAATTTTTTGCAGGTTATAAAGGGTTTAAAATTGATAAAAGAATAGTGGCTTTAGAAAAGCTGCTGTTAAAGAAAGTAGATAAGCTTATTAGTGTGAGCAAATCAATTTGTGATCAGTTTGAAAAATTATATTCATTGGATAAAAAAGATATTTTCCTTATTAGGAATGTCCCTTATTATTTTCAAATAGATGAAAAAAAGAAGTTATTTCATGAAGAATTTAAATTATCCTTTGATAAGAAAATAATACTTTATCAAGGAGGAATATTTAAAAATAGAGGGATTGATAATGTCCTAGAAATTATGATGAAACTACCTGAAGATATAATTTTTGTAATAATGGGAAGAGGAGCTTATGAAGGTGAAGTAAGAAAGTTAATAAAGGAATTGAATTTAGAAAAAAGAGTTTATATAAAGGGTTTTGTAGAGAATAAAGACTTAATTAACTGGACGAATTCAGCAGATCTGGGATTGAGTTTTATAGCTAAATCATCACTTAGTTATTATTATTGTTTACCAAATAAAGTTATGGAATTCGTTCAGGGGGAGATTCCGATTCTAGCTAGTGGTTTTCCAGATATGAAGAAGTTTATAGAAAAAAATAAGATAGGAAAAACCTGTAATGAAACAGATATTGAAAAGGTAGCAGAAGAGGTTCTAAGCTTATTGTATAACAAAGAAAAGTATTCAGTTAATTTAAAAAGAGCCAAGTTAACACACAACTGGGAAAATGAATCTAAGAAGCTGATAGGGTTATATTCTGAATTAGAAGAATTATCTATTAGTTAGATTAAGAAAAGGAAGAGTAATTTCGATTAACTTTTAAAATATTCAGAAACAAAAAGGATAGTTATAATGAAGAAAATACTAATGATTAACTGTTATGCTGGAGTCCCAGGGTATGGAAGGCTGACCAGGCATTATGATTTTGGTAGACAGTTAGTAAATGAAGGATATGAAGTAACAGTAGCTCATAGCTCATTTGATCATTATTTAAATGATCAAATTGGAGAAGTAAAGGAAGCAAATGGAGTTAAATTTTATAAAGTTTATGGTAAAGGATACAAGGGTAATATTTCCAGGATAATCAGTGAGGTAAAGTTTTTTTTAGAGTTAATCAAAAATAAGGATGACTTCAAAGAGGTCGATATTTTTCTAGGTTCATCTGGAGGATTATTTAATGGTTTAACAGCTTATGGATTATCAAGGCTTCTAAAGAAGAGATTTATCTTTGAGATAAGGGATATATGGCCGGAGACATGGGTAGAGATGGGAGCAGTCAGCAGAAGAAATCCTATATATTTAGTTTTCAGGCTGTTAGAAATATTTCTATATAAGAAAGCAGATAAAATTGTAACACTATTGCCGGGAATGTACAAACACTTAGAAAAAAGTAATATTTCAAGCGAAAAAGTCATCTGGATAAGCAATGGTGTTGACCTAAAAAAGTTTGATAAAGAAAAGGAAGGGGTTTCTTCGGATATTAAATTAGACAAATCTAAATTCAACATTCTTTATACAGGATCTATTGGGAAGGCCAATGTTTTACATAATTTAGTTGAGGTGGCAAAATACTTAAAGAACCATGGGAAAAATAATATAATAATAAATATTGTTGGGAAGGGTCCTTTAGAAGCTGAGTTAAAAACACAGTCAAAAGACCTTGATAATATAAAGTTTTTAGGGGCTGTAATGAAAGAAGAAATCCCTGGCATATTATGTCAAGCTGACTCTCTGATTGTAACAATGAAAAAGGGATCTTTATATAAGTATGGAATCAGTTTGAATAAAAGTTACGAGTACCTAGCTAGTGGAAAACCTATAATATTTTCAGGGAACGTAATGAATGATTTTGTAGTTGATGGAAATGCAGGGATATCTGTAGATGCAGAAGATGCTCAACAAATATGTGAAGCCATTATAGAGCTATTCAATACGCCTAAAAAAGAAAGAAAAGAGCTAGGCGATAATGGACGTAGGTATGTAGAAGAAAATTTTGATATTTCTATATTAGCAAAAAAATTGGCTAAAGAATTAAACAAATTATTAGGAGAAAAGAATAATGAATAAGTTAAAATTCGGATTAATTGGTTGTGGAAGGATATCCTATAAACAAGTGGAGGGAATTGCAGCAAACTTTGAATTTGCAGAATTAGCAGCTGTTTGTGATATTGTACCTGAAAAGATGGCAGTCACGAAGGATAAGTATTTTGATAAGTTAGAAACAAATACAGAGGTCAGAGAATATTCTGATTACAAAGAGATGCTTGAAAAAGAAGAGATACAGGCAGTAATTATATCAACAGAAAGTGGATATCATGAAGATATAGCTCTTTATTGCATCGAGAAGGAAGTTCATACAATTATTGAGAAACCTATTGCTTTATCTGTAGAGGGAGCTCAAAAAATTGTCGATGCAGGAAAGAAAAATGGTGTTAAAGTAGGAGTTTGTCATCAAAACAGGTTTAACAGGCCGATTCAAATTTTAAAGTCAGCCTTGGAAGAAAAAAAGTTTGGAAGAGTATTCAATGGAACAGCAAGAATATTATGGACAAGAGATATGGGATACTATGAGCAGGCTCCATGGAGGGGAACATGGGCTCAGGATGGTGGAACACTTATGAATCAGTGTATTCACAATATAGACCTCCTGAACTGGATGATAGATGATGAGATTGAGACTGTCTATGCTCAAACAGCAAACTTCAAAAGAGACATAGAGGCGGAAGATTTTGGGGCAATACTTATAAGATATAAAGGTGGAGCAATAGGAATAATAGAGGGGACTGCTGTAACATATCCAAAAAATTTAGAAGAAACATTAAGTATTACAGGGGAAACAGGAACGGCTGTAATCGGTGGGATGGCTGTAAATAAAGTACAAACCTGGAATGTAGAAGGAGATAACCCACTAGACTTTGAAGGGATAGATTCGGGAGATAGAAATTCGGTATATGGATTTGGTCATGTTCACTTATTTAAAGATTTTATTGAAGCTGTAAATGAAGATAAGGATCCTCTAATTAATGCTCAGGCAGGGCTAGAGGCGATGAAAATAATATTGGCAGCATATAAGTCTCAGAAGATTGGAATGCCTATAGTTTGGGATGAATTTAAAGAATTTTCAACACTAGATATGGAAGAGGAAAGTATAAAAGTTAGATAAAATAGAGGCGAGAAATCGCTTCTTTTTTATAGAGGAGGCAAGATGAGGTTAAAGAAAATAGAGAAAAAGTTTAAGGTAATTAAGGATGGAGAATTTTTAAATCTAATTAAGCTTGATGAGATAGAGAATCTTGAAAAATGTCTGACTTTTAGTGAAAAAAAATTAAGTAAGGAGCTTTTAAGTAGTAAGAAGGTTACGAGTATTATTTGTAAAAAGGAAGATGTTAAAGAGTATTTAAATTTAAATATTGGAATAATTGAGAGCAATGACCCGAAAAATGATTTTTTTGAAGTGATGAATTATTTAAGTGAAGAAACTGATTTTTATTATAGAAAAAGACCTTCAGAAGTTTCAGAGAAAGCTGTAATAGCTGAAAATGTTTATATCGATTCTGAAGATGTCAGAATAGAGGAAGAAGTAGTAATCGACAGTGGTAGTGTTATAAAGAAAGGTAGTATTATAAAAAAAGGTGCTTATATTGGTCCTAACACTGTGATAGGAGCAGAGAGCTTTTCATATTTTAGTTCTGAAAAAAAGAAAGTTTTGTCGTCAAAGAGAGCTGTAATAGAAGAAAATGTGCATCTTTTAGGTGGAGTTATTGTTGAAAAAGGGGTACATAGAGATACAGTTGTAGGTAAAAATACCAAGGTTGCTGTTGGTTCGATAATTGAGCATGACACAATAATTGAAGATGATAATATGATATGTGCAGGTGTAGTTATAGCAGGGAGAGTAAAAGTTGAAAAGAGCTGCTACATAGGTCCCAATTCTACATTAAGAAACAATATAGTTTTGGGGGAGAAAACCACTGTGAGTATGGGATCGGTAGTTACTAAGTCGACTGTAGGAAATGAGCGAGTAACAGGAAACTTTGCTATAAGTCATAATGAATTTTTAAGTAAAATAAAAGCATCTAAAGGAAATTAGTAGTTTGAAATATGAAAAAAATTTTTAGAGTATAAAATATTCCTTGGAAACATCGCTGACTCCAAGGAGTCCCTATGCGGTGTCCAAGGTTAGTGCAGATATGCTTGTGAGAGCTAATGCAGAGACTTATAGGTTTCCGGTAAATATTACCAGGTGCAGCAATAACTACGGACCATACCAATTTCCAGAGAAGCTGATTCCACTAATTATCAAAAATATCCTTGAAGAAAGAGATATTCCTTTATATGGAGATGGAAAGCAAGTGCGGGACTGGCTATATGTAGAAGACCACTGCAAGGGTCTAGACCTGGTGGTAAGCAGTGGGAGAAAAGGAGCAATATACAATATTGGTGGTTTCAATGAGGAGCAGAATATTAATATTGTTAGATTAACAATTGATATTATCACCGGAATAATGATAGAGGAGCCAAAGTGTCAGAAGATTCTAAGAATAGATTTAGAAAACATTAACTATGGTCTTATAACTTATGTACAGAATATGCTAGGGCATGACGCAAGATATGCTATAGATCCAACTAAGACTATAAAGGAATTAGGATTTTATCCGGAAACGACATTTACTGAAGGAATAGAGAGCACTATTAAGTGGCATTTAAAGAACCAAGGAATGGGTGGAATAAGTAATTTCTGGTAACTATCAGAAGTATTATGAACAAGTGTATGGAAACAAATAATTTATAAAGAGTTAATTCTAGAGAGCATAAAAGAGATCCTAACAGTTATTTAAAGGCTTTCAGGATCTCTTTTATAATTAAATTATTTTAGTTAGGATTGATATACCTGCTGTGAGGATTTCCAAGATAGATTCCGCATACGGTGGAAGCTGGGGTTATGGCATAGGTACCTGTAAGGTTTGCCTCTGTTCTCTCTCCTTCTACCATCTTGAAAATTTCCTCCTTCATGGAGTGATCCGGCAAGCATGGATATCCTATAGCCGGCCTTAACCCTATACTCCATCTTGTAGTAGTTATGTAGTTTTCTAGGTACTCAGATGTAGCTTCAGCCAGAGTATTGGCTAGTAGCTGGTGGGTGATGTTATCATCCTCTACAGCCCTTATAGATGCCACAAAGCCCCCTATATAGTCCTCCTTCTCTATATAATCGGCCAGGGACTCATTTTTCCCTCTAAGGTCCCTAACAAGGGAAAGTTCTATTCCCTCTACCTCTACTGTGTCTTCTATTCTTCTGCATGGAAAGATTCCCACTGCAGCTTTAGATTTTACCCCTTCTTTTTTCCAGTTTTCTAGAATTTCCTTAACTTCACTTAAAGTCCCTTCCTCATGAGAGGTTCCTTTTACCTTCAGCGCATGGAGAAGGATGTCCCAATTTATATGTGGTTCCACCTTATCTAAAGATATTTCCATATACTCCCTTCCTATCTTCTTAGGTGCTACCGGGGAATATCTCACCTGTTTCCTGTTTCTTCTAGCTTCCTCGATACTCTTTAAGGGCTTCTTTTTCTTGTTGCTGTAGTAAGCTTCTGAAATTAAGCTGTAGTTGTCCATAACTGAATCTATATATTGAGAGTTGTCATCACTCAAAAGGTTTCCTACGACAGGAAGGGTTGAGGATGCATCGGTCACATGAAAAACCCTTCTTTTATATCTTGGTTCCAGCTTGATGGCTGTGTGTAGTCTGGAGGTGGCAGCTCCCCCAATAAGGACGGGGATGTTAAGTTTCTTCTCATGGAAGAGGGAAACAACCTCCTCCATCTCGCTAAGCGATGGACTTATCAGGCCACTCAGGGTAACCATATCCACACTGTTTTTAATGGCTTCCTCCAGGATAACCTCCTTCTCAACCATTACCCCCAGATCCAATACCTCGTAGCCATTGCACTTAAGCACAGTGGCGGTGATATTCTTTCCGATATCGTGAACATCTCCCCTTACTGTGGCCATGAGTATTTTACCTCTAGAGGATCTTTGTGTCTCCGAATCCTTTTCAATAAGGGGAGTTAGAAGATTCACGGCCTCCTCCATTGCAGAGGCAGATCTTATTATCTGGGGAAGATAGAGTTCACCACCTTCAAATTTATCTCCCACAACAGTCATACCCTCCATGAGGATTCCCTGGATGATTTCTAGGGGCTTGTAGCGGTTGAGAGCTTCCTTTATATCCTCCTTGAAGGTGGAGCTTCCTCCCCTGAGGATGGCGGATTTAAGCCTCTCCTCTACTCTCTCCTCCTTGCTAGCTTCCTCGCCTTTCTTTTTGGGAGTGTGGTCAAAGCTGTAGTTGAGGATCTTCTCAACCACATCCCTTCCCTCTAGGAGCTCATCTATTATCCCTCTGAGATCCTCTGGAATATAGACGGCTTTCTCACCTGGGTTCACTATAGCCATGGAAAGTCCCTTTTCTCTGGCTCTCTCTAAGAATATACTGTGGATAGCTCTTCTCAGGGGATTATTTCCCCTGAAGGCAAAGGAGAGGTTGCTTACACCTCCAATGGTTCTGGCACCTGGAAGGTTTTCCCTGATCCAGCTGACAGATTTAAGAAAGGATACAGCATGGTATCTGTCTTCCTCCCTTCCCGTTCCTATGGTGAGGATGTTGGTGTCGAAAACAATATCCCTTCCATCCCATCCGTTATCAGTAAGAAGTTTGTAGGCTCTTTCGGCTATCCCGATCTTTCTTTCAGAGGTAACTGCCTGTCCCTCCTCATCAAAAGCCATGACCACAACAGCACTTCCATACTTTTTTATTAAAGCTGCCTTTCTGAGAAACTCCTCCTCCCCCTCCTTGAGGCTTATTGAGTTAACAATTGCCCTTCCGGAGATATTTTTCAGGGCCTCTTTAACTACATGAAAGTTAGAGGAATCTATCATCACAGGAACTTTTGAGGTGTAGGCATCATTCCCCAGAATTCTTAGAAAGGTCTTCATCTCCTCTACAGAGTCAAGAAGGGCATCATCCAGGTTCAGGTCTATAATGTGGGCTCCCCTTTCAACCTGACCTCTGGAGATCTCCAGAGCTTCCTCATACTTTTTCTCCTCTATGAGTCTTTTAAACTTTCTGGAACCTGCCACATTATTTCTTTCCCCTACTACCAGGAAATCTAAGTTATTGGGAAGAGGAGCATTTCCCGAAAGAAAGGGAGTATCCTCTATTTTTGCAGGAACACGGGGTTGCTTTCCTGCAGAGTAGCTGCTTATAAGGCCGATATGGTGTGGTGTAGTCCCGCAGCATCCACCGATAATATTGATTCCGCAACTGTCTATGAGGGGCTTCAAGTATTCAAGGGTTGTCTCAGGGAGCTCATCATATCTTCCCTCAGCGTTGGGAAGACCTGCATTGGGGTAGATTGAGAGGTATTTACCTGTGACCTCTCCTACTTTTCTAACCAGGGGGATGAGGTCCTTGGCTCCAAAGGAACAGTTTAGACCAAAGGAGACGATGGAGTCGCGATCGAGTGCCCTTATGAGGGAGTAGATATCCTGACCTGAGAGAAGTCTTCCCTCCCTGTCTACAGTTGCAGATATCATAATTGGGAGCGTCCTTCCTTTGAGTGCAAAGACCTCCTCTGCAGCTATGACAGCAGCCTTGGCATTTAATCCGTCAAAGATAGTTTCAATGAGGAGAATATCAGCCCCTCCCTCTATAAGTCCCTCAGTCTGAACCTTATATGCTTCAAGGAGCTCATCAAACTCTACCTCCCTGGATACAGGGTCCTCCTTTGTGGGGATGGAGGCACTCTTGCTAGTAGGTCCCAGCGAACCTGCTACCCATACTTTTTTGCCATTCCTTTCCCAGGCTTCCAGGGCTGCCTCCCTTGCAATGGCAGCTCCCTCATATGCCAGCTTATATGCCAGGTTTCCTATGTTGTACTTCTTCAGGGAGATCCAGTTGGCATTGAAGGTATTGGTTTCTATAATGTTGGCTCCGGCCTGGATATACCTTCTGTGGATATCCAGGATCACATCTCTTCTTGTGAGGTTGAGGATCTCGTAACAGCCCACGAGCTCCCTCTTGCAGTATATATAGCTTTCGCTAGCTAATTTATAGTCCTGTATGGCGGTTCCAGTGGCCCCGTCAAGGATCATTATTTTCTCATTTAATATATCTGTCAATTCTTTCTTCATAACTTCCCCCAGTTTCTTTGGTAGTTTTTAAAAATTTGTGTTGACGCGACCCTAAAGATCTATTCGGTGATTAGTGTAATTCGTGATAACTTTTTAATCAGTTCAAATAATAGCAAATATTTAGACCTTTGATATATAGACTTATTCTGTTTCAATAAGATCTCTGTGGAGGGCACACTGGGCTCTCTTCACATCCTTCTCTGGGATGATGCAGGAGATGTTGATCTCCGAGCAGGAAACTCCCTCTACTTCAATTCCCTCCCTGGACAGGACATCAAAGACGGTAGCAGCTGTTCCCTTGGACTTTACTCCCAGGCCGATAACCGATACCTTGGCAAGATCCTTCCTCCAGGATACCTCTCCATCCTCTATAGCTGAGAGGGCTCCTTCCAGATACTCCTCCTTGATGATACAGGAGATCTCAGCTCTTCCCTTCTGATAGTTGTGGGTAATGACATCTATATTAGCTCCGCTCCTTGAGATAGCCCCGATGGTATCTGAAAGGGAGAGTCCTCTTCCCTCTATGGATACCTTTGTGAGGTTTTCCGTAGCAGCTATTCCTCTGATTACATGCTTTTCCATATGCTTCTCCTCCCCTACTCTTGTTCCCTCCCTCCAGTTGAAGGAGGATCTCAGGTGTATATCTATTCCGTACTTTGCAGCTAACTCCACACTCCTTG
>CAZHXU010000027.1:0-21410 GCA_964536535.1 uncultured Fusobacteriaceae bacterium | reverse complement strand
TAATATTTGGCATGATTAAAGAATATTCAAAAAAAATAAAAATTGTAATAAAAAAAGATTGGTTACCCAATCTTAATTTGCTAAAGAAACGTATTCACTTAATTCTTTTAATTTATTCTTACTTAGATTAATAATTTCTCCATTGATAAAAGAAACTGATTCATCTTTGTAGTTAATACTTTCTATTTGTTTCATATTAACTATAGTTGATCTATCTGCTTTTATAAAATTACCATATTTAGAAAGGAAAAACTCTAATTCAGATAGTTTTTTTGTTAGAGAAACATTTTTATCTTTACAGTTAAGGATAGCTTTTCTACTGATTCTATCATAAGTTATATAGTTTAGGTTATCAATAGAAATAAAAATCTCTTGATTAGAATCTTTTAAAGATAATATATCTTTTTTCAAAGACTCTTCTACTTCTCTAAGTACTCCTAGAATATTGTAGTACGATTCAGAATCGATATAATCAAATATCAAATCTTTTTTAAAATAGTTTCTAAGTTCATTTGCATCTATGTCCACACCCCATAGTATTACTTTGCAATGAGCATATCTTATATTTTCTAAAATTCCTTCTAAATTTTTAGTATTTGATTCTAAAAAAACCAAATCATATGAACTCCCTTGGAATAAAAACTCAGTTATAGTAAGTTTGTCACCTTTTACTACATTTTTAATATAATTATAATTTTTTTCATCTAAACAAATTGCTGTTTTCATCACGAACTCCTTTTATATATCCAATTTCCTTTCAAAATTGACTGCTGAAAGGAAAACAATAATTAAAGTAATTAATATATCCATAAAGTAAGGACCTATAGGAACTGATCTTGAAATAAGCACAAGATTTTCCGAGCCATATAGATATTCATCAATATTTTTAAACTGAAATATAAATTTATATAAACCTGCTTTTGTTAAAAAGAATAATACGCAGATTACCCCTATTTTAAATTTAGTATAAACTTTATCTCTTTCTATTACTTTTAGTAAAATTAATACAAATATACTAAGAGCAAATGTTAAAGGTATAAATAAAGAAAAATTATAAAGATAAAACTTTTGTAAAAGATAGTTATCTGGAGTTTTAAAAATATAATCAACTAAACTTAAATATTTTTTATCCATACTTTCAAATAATCCTACTCTATTTCCTTGCCATAAAATAATTGAAAATGTCATAATTAAACCTGTAAAAAACTCAAGTAAAAAGAAGAAATATTCGCTTATTAATATCTTACTTTTTCTGAATTTGGTCATAAGTATCATATAACCAGGTTTAGGCATTAATAAATCTTTTATATAAATATAATTTCTAAAAAAGATAAATGCTGTAATTGCTCCTAAGTTTAGGGCAAAATTGGCAAAGAAAAAATCTCTTCTAACTGATACTAATGGTTCAAACTTGAACCTGTGGTAAAAATATATATTTTCAATTAGGAAGAGAAAGAGTAGAAGAAAAAAAGTTTTATATCGCTTTTTTAATTCAAATTCTACAAACTTTATCACAACTCCTCCTTAAATACTTAATCTCTTTTTTATAATATGTACAGTAACTAAAGTAATAATAACTACTAAAACCAAATCAAAAGTAATTATATCTAAACTTATATTACCTGATTGAGTAGTCAAATTAACTCCCGTATTTACGTCACTATAATATACAGTATACGATTTTGAAAGAGGTATAGAAAAAAGATCTATTAAAAAATCTCTTACAAAAGCTAATCCTGATAAGATAATAAAAGTAATCAAACCTGAAAATGGATTGTCTTTTATTAAAAATTTTCTGATACTAATAGCTAACATAACAGATACTAAGAGTAAAATATAGGCAATTACAATATAAGATAATATAAGAAGAACTTGTCCAAAATTATTGTATATAGCTATAAATAAACTAGCATCAAAATCTCCAAAGAGATAAGAAGAAAATCCTAAATATTGTAACTCTACTAGAAAAAGAACAATCGATAAAGTAGCAAGTATTCCTGTTTCAATAAAAGAATAAATAACTTTATTTAGAATGATTTTTTCTTTGGATATATTAATCATGTATAACATATATCCCGGTTTTGGGTTTAAACTTTTACTAAAATCAATAAAAGAAAAGAAAAATGCTATAGTAACCATTACAATACTTGAAAGAAAGAAATTCCCAATAAAAATATCACTTGAAACTCCTATTTCTGTTGATTTGTCCAATTTTAAAAATATAAAATATATATGCTCTATTAAGTACAAACTTGCTAAAATTCCAATTAATTTCCCTCTATTTTTAAATTCATTTTTTAATAACTTTAACATATTAGCCTCCTAGTCGTATATTTCTTTATAATAATCATTAATAGATAAACCTGTTTCCATTCTCAAATCTTCACAATCTTTGTTAAATAATGCTACTCCCTCTTTTAGAAAAATAACTTTATCAAGTATAGTTTCAAATTCGTTTATAAGGTGACTTGAAATAAGTATTGTTTTTTCTTGGTCGATTTCAGAAGCTATTAAATCCATAATGATATCTCTACTTTTTGGATCTATACCATTTAAAGGTTCGTCTAACATATATAATGAAACATCTCTTGACAATACAAGTAGGACTTTTAATCTTCCTTTTTGTCCTGTACTAAGTGAAGAAATCTTTTGATTTAAGTCTAAATTCATCTCTTCTACCAACTTCATTCCTTTTTCATATTGAAAATCTTTAAAAAAGTCTCTGTAAAATTTAAGAGCATCTTTTACTTTCATCCAAGAATAAAAATAATCTTCTGTTGGTTGATACGCTATCTTTTCTCTACTTTTTTCTGTAAAGATTTCATCTTCAAAATATATTTCTCCACTAGTTTTTTTAACTAAATCACTAATAATCTTCATAAATGTAGATTTTCCACTACCATTTGGTCCTAGTAAACCATAAATATAACCTTTTTCGATTTCTATATCAAAATTATCTAATACTTTATTTTTAAAAAATCCTTTTTTTAAATTTACTGTTCTAAGTAACATCATAACCTCCTATAAATCTTTTATCATCTCAATAATGTCTTTTTTTTCAAAACCTAAATCAGTCATGCCATCAACAAAACTTTTCATCAAACCTTGTGCCATCGATTTTTTTATCCCTTTAACAACATCAATATCTTCTGTTACAAAAGTTCCCATTCCTCTTTTAGTAAATGTTATATTTTCCATTTCTAACTCCTTATAAACTCTCGCTATAGTGTTTGGATTAACTTTCAAATCTTTTGCCATGTCTCTTGTTGAAGGAAGTTTATCTCCCATCTTCAATTTATTAAGTATAATATCCTTTTTTATAAGATTGATTATTTGGAGATAGATAGGTGTATTATTATCAAAATCCATATTAACCTCCCATCTTAGTGTTCTAGTAAGATAGTACACCATTACAATATGTAAGTCAATATAAAAATATAAAAAAAATTATATTTTCAAAGAAAACCTAGTAATTATAGAGCTTCTAGACTGACAAAATTAATAATAATTTTATAAAAAATATGAAATTAGGTGTACTACTTTGTGATTAGATATGATTTTATAAAAAGTTAAACTATGTATTTTGATTTTAAGAGAAGTAAATTAAGTATTTTTTTAAAGAAAGATATATTAAAGACATAATAAATATATAAACAAAATATATCTATTTTGATATTTTGGTTGATTGTATATATCTTTGTTGATATAATATTTAGAAATATAATTAGGAGGTTTATATGAACTTTGAATGGAGTAATAGAGGAAAAAAAGTTGAAAAATCATTTATTAGAGAGATATTAAAAGTTGTCAATAAACCTGGGATTATTTCTTTTGCTGGTGGATTACCAAATCCGAGTTTTTTTCCTGTGGAAGAATTAAAAGAAGCAAGTAGATTAGTTTTTGAAGAAGAAGGAGAAAAAGCACTTCAGTATAGCTTAACTGAAGGTTGTGAAGATTTGAGAAAATTTATTAGTGATAGGTATAAAAAAAAGGGAATAAATATATCTTATGAAGAGATACTTATTACTAGTGGTTCTCAACAAGGACTTGATTTGTTAGGAAAAGTTTTTATAGATAAGGGTGATAATATTTTGATGGAAAAACCAGGATATTTAGGTGCTATCCAGAGTTTTTCTGCATATGAACCAAATATAGATATGGTAAAACTTACAAATGAAGGAATAGATTTGTTAGAATTAGAAGAAAAATTGAAGAAAAAGAAATATAAGTTTTTTTATGGAGTGCCAAATTTTCAAAACCCAACAGGAATAAGTTATTCTAATGAAAATAGAATTGAAGTGGCAAAATTACTTAGAAAATATAAAGTTCCATATATAGAAGATAATCCTTATGGAGAAATTAGGTTTTTAGGTGAAGAAAAAGAAAGTTTTGCATCTTTATATAAAGAAGGAACAATAGTTCTTGGAAGTTTTTCCAAAACTGTAACACCTGGATTTAGACTAGGTTGGATAAGTGCTCCTAGTGAAGTTTTTGATAAATTAGTTACGTTCAAGCAAGGGGCAGATTTGCACACAAATTATTTTAGCCAAAGAGTAATATACAAATATCTTAGCAATTTTGATTTGGATAGTCATATTGCTAAAATAAAAAAACAGTATAAAATTCAGAGGGAAGTAATGGTAGAAGAGATAAAAAATAATTTACCAAAAGAATTTAAGATAACACTACCTGAAGGTGGGATGTTTTTGTGGGTAGAAGTGCCTAAAACTTTTGATATAGACAGTTATTTTAAAAGAGCACTTGATAATGGCGTAGCTTTTGTAACAGGGCTTCCATTTTACATAGATAAAAAAGAAGTAAGTGGATTTAGGTTAAATTATTCCAATTCTAAACCAGAAGAGATAAGAGAAGGAATAAAAAGATTAAAAGAAGCTCTTTAATAGACTAGAAAAACAAAATGATTTTCGAAATATTTTTTATTTCTTTTGGAAAAATTGCCAGTTGGTAGGGAAAATATAATAAAGTATAATACCAACGGAGGGTGAGCTTATGAAAGATGTATTTAAAATAGAAGAGATGGTAACAAAACATACTCTAGACTTTGAAGTAGTAGAGTTGGTAATACACTCGTACAATATACTAGCAAAAAAATATCGTAGAGAAAATGAAGTAAGTAAAGAATTTGAATGTTATAACAAAAAAGAAATAATAATGGAATATCTTCTTGACCCTGTTGAAATACATGTGATAGATGATGAAAAATATCTTGTTTTTGAAGGGATAGAACATAGGTTTCATGAACCATTTAAATCACTTACAACTAAAGAAATAGAGTTGTATGAAAAAATGTTGCCTATAAAAACTATGTCAAAAAGGGAGTATACAGGTAGAAGGATAAGAGGTGTATTGCCAAAAGAAACTTGTGATGAATTTTATAATATGGTAGTAGAAAATGATTTTACATTTAAACCCTTAAATTAAATATGGAAAAGAAAAAGACTGATTTTATAAAAAATTAGTCTTTTTTTGTGAATTAAAAGTTTTTTATTTTTCTTTGTCACTTTTGTCTTGATACAAAAGTAACCCAAAAGTCTGCGTTACTATTCCTTTAAAACTATCTTTCTGTTATTTGTTTTAATAAATTTTGGCAAGAAAATTTTATAAAAAAAGTAAAAGTTCAATAAAAAAAATTGATTAGAAGTTAAAGAATCAAGTTAAAACTAAGTTTAAAATCTTTCTTTATTTTCAAAGATTTAAACTCAAATATTCTTTCTTTTTTTACCAAGAATAATATGGTAAAATTAAAAAAATTAATTTTTTTAGAAAATTTAACGGAAAACTAACAAAAAAGAATTATTATTTCATTATATTTGGTTTTGTCTTTAGGTATACACAGATTGCTACAATAAGGAGAGAGTGATGAAAACATTTAAATTCAAAGGTGGTACACATCCACCAGAAAGAAAAAAACAGAGTAAATACCAAAATATAGAAAAATTACCACAGGTAGAGTATGTATATATACCTATCAATAAAAATGTAAAAAGACTTGTGAAAATAGGTGAATATGTAAAAGTTGGTCAAGTAATAGCTTATTCTGATAATGAAAGTTATATTCATAGTTCAGTAAGTGGTGAAGTAATTGATGTAGAAAAGATGAGATTAACTGATGGAAGAGAAGAAAAAGTAATAAAAATCAAAAATGATTTTTCAGATACTTGGGAAGTAATGAAAAAACATGATGATTATTCTAAATTAACAAAAGAAGATTTGGTAAAAATAGTTCAAAAAGCAGGAATATTAGGTATGGGGGGAGCAATGTTTCCTGCATTTAGAAAACTAAATATACAAAAACCACATAAGTTTAATATTTTAATTGCTAATGGAGCAGAATGTGAACCATATTTAAATGCAGATAATAGACTTATGCAAGAAAAATCTAAAGAAATTATAGAAGGAATAAAAATAATAAAAGAAGTTTATAATATAGAAAAGTGTATTGTAGGTATAGAAGAAGATAAAAAAGAAGCTATATTTTCTATGAAAAAGAGTTTGAAAAATGAGGATAAAATAGAAATTGCTGTGTTAAAAACAATGTATCCTCAAGGGGGAGAAAGACAACTTATTAAAGCTTTAACAAATGTGGAAATTCCAAAACATCATCATCCTTTTGAATTTGAGATGGTAATGTTTAACGTAGCAACTTTGTTTGCAATATATGAAGCAGTAGTACTCGGGAAAGCCTCTGTTGAAAGGGTAGTTACAGTTGCTGGAGAAGGAGTAGAAGAAGGGAAAAATTTTAGGGTAAAAATAGGTACTTTAGTAAAAGACCTTTTAACTTTTGTTCAATATGATAGTGAAAAAGCAGATAGGATAATTATTGGAGGTCCAATGACAGGTTTTTCACAGGTAGATACAGTTACACCAATATTAAAAGGAAACAATGGTGTACTTGCTCTCAGTAATAAAGAGATGAGAAAAGCAGAAAAAAGATCTTGTATATATTGTTCAAGTTGTGTTAGAAGATGTCCTATGGGTCTAATACCACTTGAATTTGATAGATTAGTTGAACTAGAAGAATATCAAAAACTACTAGAATTTAATATTTTCGATTGTATAGAATGTGGTGTTTGTAGTTATACTTGCCCATCGTCAAGACCTATACTAGAAGCTATTAGGTTTGGAAAAGCAAAAATAAAGGAGCTGAACTTACATGATTAAAAAACTAAAGGTAGCTTCTGCACCACATCTTAGAAGGCAAACAACAACAAGAGGTACAATGATAGATGTAATAATATCTCTTATACCAGTTACTATAATGGCTATTAAATATTTTGGAAGTGTAGTTATTAATTTGTTATTAGTTTCTATATTAGTAACAGGAATAGCACAATTTATAGGAGAAAAACTTTTGAAAAAAGATAGTGAACTTGGTGATTATAGTTTTGTTGTAACAGCTATGTTATTAACTCTATCTTTGCCACATACAACACCTTATTGGGTTTTGTCTTTAGGTTCTATATTTGCAATAATTTTTGGAAAAGTAATTTATGGTGGTTTAGGAAAAAATCTTTTTAATCCAGCATTATTAGGTAGAGTATTTATGATGGTTAGTTTTCCCCAATATATACTTAATTATAAAAGTTATGATGGAAGTGCAGGGGCAACTATATTACCTCTTATGAAATATACTAGTATGAATAGTATTTATGATAGTTTTGGAGGTAAAGGGGAATTTATAAAAGGTTTGTTTACAGGACATGAAATATTAGGTTCTATGGGAGAAGTATCAGTAATAGCTATACTGATAGGTCTTATATATTTAAAATTACGTGGACATGTAAAACTTTCAGTACCTTTTATTATTGTATCAGTTGTGTTTATTGGTGGATATTTTGGTGGGTATAATCCTTTGGTGTATATATTATCTGGTGGACTTATATTTGGAGCAGTATATATGGCAACAGATATGGTAACGAGTCCATATACAAGAGTAGGAAAAATGGTATATTCATTATTAATAGGAATATGTATACTAATAATTAGAAAATTTACTTCTCATCCAGAAGGAGTAGCTTATGCAATATTATTTGGGAATATATTCGTTCCATTTATTAATAAACACACTAAACCGAGAGTTTTTGGAAGGGGATACAATATGAAAGAGATAAAAATAGCAGCAATATCATTAGGACTAACTTTAGTTGGTTTATTGTTAATATTTCAAATAGATAAAAAATTAGAGAGTAATAAAGAAGCTAAAATTTTGCTTGAAAAAGAAAAAGTTATGTTGGAAATGGTAGAAAATAGTGCAAGAATAGCAAAAGATGAAGAAACTACAATGTATGGAGGTTATGTATTTAGACCAATATACAATATTAATGAGGAAAAAATAGCATATGTAGTAGAAGCAAAATCAAAAGGATATAGTAAAAGTGAAATCGAATTTTTAATGGCAATGGCTCTTGATGGCAGTTGTATAGGACATCATATACTTGCTCATGAAGAAACAAAAGGTTTAGGTAGTAAAATTGCATCAAATGAATGGAAAAATGTTTTTAATAATGTAACAAAAGACAGTAAATTTGATAAAGAAACAGATGCATTTAGTGGAGCAACTTATACATTCCGTAATATGCATAAAACTATTATTGATATATTAAAAGCATATGAAAATGAAACAGAAAATACAGTAGATGGTGAAAGTGGAGCAACTGATATTGGTTGGGAAGAAGAGGTAGTAGAAGAAGTAGAAGAAACAGATGGTGAAGCAGGGTCTACAGATGGTGACTGGAGTGCTTATAGAAGGGATGGAATACTATGGGTTTAAAATCACTTCTAATAGTCCTAGTTTTATTAGGTGGAAAAGATTCAACAAGTGCTTTGATATCTAGTTTTTTAATATTCTTTGTTGCTATAATAAATCTTCTACTCAAAAACTTCCTAAGAAATGAAGAAGGTTTTGCAGTAAATATTATTATAACAGCAATATTTGCAGGAATAATCTCTTTATTATTAAGTAGAGAATTACCCTTTTGGCATGAAGAATATAAAACACTTATATTTACCCTACCAGTAGTTCCTATTGCTATGCTTGAATACGTAAATGTAGAAAAGAGATTATTTATAAAAGAAATGATGCTCTTTTTACAGGGCCTTTTGTCAATAGGGATATTAAAAGAATTACTTGCATTTGGGACAGTATTTCATTTTAAAATACTAGAAGCTTATGAAGGTATAGTTTATTTTGATACTAATAGTAGTACCCTTCTACTCATAGCCATAGCCCTTATTATATATAGCAAAGTAGGTGAGTATAGTGGTAAAAATAATTAATATGATTATAGCTTTTTTGCTTTTAAATAATTTTATATATAAAAATTTTATAGGAGTTAATTTTTTAGAAGAAGGAAAAGAAAAAGAAAAGATAAAAATATGTGTAAATATGCTTTTGATATTATTAATTACACTTGTACTTAGTGAAGGAATAATCTATATATTTCCGGCTATAGGAAGTATAGTAGAAGCAGTTTATCTAATTAATATATTTAGTGTATATTTTGGAGTTGTTTTAGTAAACAAGTTTTCATCTTTTGAAGGAAAAAGGGCCTATTATGGTGTAGTAGTATTTCTTATTAATCTAATGATTAGTTTAGAATTTTCAACAGTTAGTCAAAGGTTGATAGCTTCGATACTAGTACCACTTTTTTTCTATCTAAATATACTAATATTAAATCCACTTTTAGAAAAATTAAAGTTGGAAAATAAAAAAAATACTTTAAGTTATCCAGTAATGTTTATAATAACTATGAGTATGATTTCTTTAATGTTTAATGCTTTTATAGGATACTAAAAACTCTTGACAAAAACTTAGAAAAATGATATTATCTTTCTGATATGCTATATGGCATATTAATACGCATGGTAAGGTTTTCAGCAACCATAACCAGCGAAAAATGGAGGTGAGTCTACATGTACGCAGTTATAAAAACTGGAGGTAAACAGTACAAAGTAGCAGAAGGAACTAAAATAAGAGTAGAAAAACTTAATGCTGAAGTTAACTCAGAAGTAGTATTAGAAAATGTATTACTAGTTGCTAAAGACGGAGACGTTAAAGTAGGAACGCCAGTGGTAGAAGGTGCGAAAGTTATCGCTACTGTTGTTGCTCAAGGTAAAGGTAAAAAAGTAGTTAACTTTAAGTATAAACCAAAGAAAGCTTCTGCAAGAAAAATTGGACACAGACAATTATTCACTGAGATTGAAGTAAAATCAATCGAAGCATAAGAAAAATGACTACATTTACTATCATTAGAAGAGAAAGTAAAGTCGTAAAATTTTACGGACATGGTCATACTGGTCATGCTTCAATAGGTGAGGATATTGTATGTGCTGCAATTTCTGCTTCTAGTCAACAGACGGCAATGGGAATTCAAAATTATTTGAAAGTACCATGTCATCTAGGAATGAATGAAGAAACTGGTTTTCTTTATTTAGATCTTGATATGCAAGCAGAAGGAAGCAACAAATCCTTAGAGGAGTATAATGAAATAGTAAAAGATAAAAGAGCTGAATTAGATGCACTTTTAGAAACTATGGTTATTATGCTAAGGGAAATCGAAAGAGAATACCCTAATAATTTAGAAATTATCGAAAAGGAGGATAAGGAATAATGTTAAAGTTAAACTTACAATTATTTGCGAGTAAAAAAGGACAAGGTTCTGTAAAAAACGGTAGAGATTCAAATCCTAAATACTTAGGAGTTAAAAGATATGACGGTGAGAAAGTTACAGCTGGAAGTATCATTGTTAGACAAAGAGGAAACAAATTCCACGCTGGAACTAACATGGGAACTGGAAAAGACTATACTTTATTTGCTTTAATCGACGGATATGTAAAATTCGAAAGATTTGGAAAAAGCAAAAAGCAAGTTTCTATTTACTCAGAAAAGTAAGATCAATCCCGGCATATGCTGGGATTTTTTACTTGTAAAATTTATAGATAGTAATAAAAAATTGATTATATGTAATATATAGTTTTAGAGTGAGAAGCTAATTATTGGATTTTCATTATAAATCTAGTTTCAAACTAGTTAAAATGAATGATTGCATTGTGAGGAGGTAACAATGTTTATAGATGAGGCAGTAATCACCGTTAAAGCTGGAACTGGTGGAGATGGTGCAGCGACATTTAGAAGAGAAAAGTGTGTACAGTTTGGTGGACCAGATGGTGGAGATGGTGGTCATGGTGGTTCGGTTATATTTGTAGCAGATAATAATATCAATACTTTACTTGATTTTAAATATAAAAAACTTTTTAAAGCTCAAGATGGAGTAAATGGAGCTAAAAAAAGATGTGCAGGAAAAAGAGGAGAAGATCTTATTATTAAAGTTCCAGTAGGAACAATGGTAAGAGACTTTGAAACAGGGACATTATTACTTGATTTGAGTGAATTAGGAGAAGAAAGAGTTCTTATACAAGGAGGAAGAGGTGGACTTGGAAATGTACACTTTAAAAACTCTGTAAGAAAAGCTCCTAAGATGTCTGGAAAAGGTAGAGAAGGTAGAGAATTAAAGATAAAATTAGAACTTAAACTACTTGCTGATGTAGCCCTTGTTGGATACCCAAGTGTTGGTAAATCAAGTTTTATCAATAAAGTTAGTGCAGCAAAATCAAAAGTAGCAAATTATCACTTTACTACTCTTGCACCAAAATTAGGTCTTGTAAGACTAGAAGAGGAAAAATCATTTGTTATAGCTGATATACCTGGATTAGTTGAAGGAGCTCATGAGGGTGTAGGTCTTGGAGATAAATTCCTTAGACACATTGAAAGATGTAAGATGATATACCACATAGTTGATGTAAGTGGTTTAGAAGGTAGAAGTCCAATTGAAGATTTTGAAAAAATAAATGAAGAACTTCAGAAATTTAGTGAAAAATTATCTGGTAAAAAACAAATAGTTTTAGCTAATAAAATGGATTTATTATATGACCAAACTCCATATGAAGAATTTAAAAAATATATTGAAGATAAAGGTTTAGAAATATATCCAATTTCAGTATTATTTAATGATGGATTAAAAGATATTTTATATAAAACAAAAGGTTTACTTGATGAAATAGAAAGAGAACCATTAGAAGATGAAGAAGATATTGATAACTTCTTTAAGATACTAGAAGATCAAAAACCTGATTGGGTAGTTGAAATAGACGAAGATAATGTATTTAATGTAACTGGTAAAATAATAGATAATGTATTTAATACATATGTATTTAATGGTGAAGAAGGTATGATAAACTTCTTACATTTATTAAATAAACTTGGTTTAGAAAAAGAACTTAGAAATGCAGGAATTGAAGAATTTGACACTGTAAGAATAGAAAGTTATGAATTTGAATTTGTAGAATAAAAACTTCATAAATTTAATATTTTGAGCTAATTCTTTACTAGCTTAGATTAGGAAAAGACTGATTTGTTAAATTAGTCTTTTTTTATCTTTTTAGAAGAAAGAAACAAAATTATACTTTATTTTTAGATTAATATTTTCTATTATACACACTTTGATTTTACTAGAATCTTAATTATTTTTTTAATAAAAATTAATCTTAATCTTTATATCATTTGATTTTTTCATATTAATCCAGTAAAATGTATTTATTATAAGGAGAAGAGATGATTATGAAAAAAATAATAGTCTTACTATTACTGCTTTTAGTAGCTTGTAGTAGTACAAAGGAGTTAACAGAAAAGTATAGTAGAAATCATGAATTGAAAGGTATTGCTAGTTGGTATGGAAGAGAGTTTCATGGAAAACTAACTGCTAGTGGTGAAAAATACAGTGTGTATAAATTAACTGCTGCACATAAAACACTTAAATTTGGAACTATAGTAAAAGTGATAAATTTGGAAAATGGTAAAAGTGTTAAAGTGAAAATAAATGACAGGGGACCTTTTGTAAAAGGTAGAATAATCGATTTGTCACCAAGGGCATTTAAAAAAATAGCAGATAAAAACCAAGGTTTAGCAAAAGTTGAAATTGAAATATTAGACGACACAAAAACTTTTAGATATAAAAGGTAAAGAGGGATATGAACATGAGGATTATTGCTTTGATTTTCTTATTTTGTACATTTTTATACGGTGAAATAAAAATTGGACTAGTACCTAGAGAGGACAAATATTATTTTACAGGGGAAGATGGAGAAGTAGAAGGTAAAATAAAAGAATTTTTGGAATTTGTAAAAGAAGAAGAAGGGCTAGATTATAGCCTAATTTTGTTATCTTACAATGAAATCAATGCTAGTATAGAAAATGATGAAATAGATTATGCTTTTATTTTTACACCAGAAGATTATAAAGAAAAAAGATTTTATACAGATTCTTTTGGTCAAGGTAGGTATTATTTTTATTCAAGTAAAGAAAGTTTGAATAACTTTTCTAAATTAGGAGGAGTAACTATAGGAGTAGAAGCTTATGACCCCTTAGTTACAACACTTAGTCAAAGGATAAACCAAGTAGGAGCAGAATTTTTTCCTCTAATTAATTCAAAAGAGAAATTATTATTTTGGAATAACAACATAGTAGATGGAATTTTTACAAATATAGAAGATTTGGATAAAGTATATAAATCTTTTGTAAAATCAAAATTTCCAACACCTTATACGGGAGATTATAGATTTTATAGTAAAGATATTAGGAAAGTTAATCTCATAAATTCTTATTTAAATAGATTTATGGATGAAGAATATCTAAGTGTTATTGAAAAGATAGAACATGAATATATAGTAAGTAGAATGGCACTTAGTGAAAAAGAAAAAGAATATATTGAAAATAACAAAATGGTAAAAGTTGCTGTTAATGGAAATAATAAACCTTTTGAGTATTATGATGAATTTGGTGAATTTAGTGGATTAATAGGTGAATTTTTATCGGAAGTAAGTTATATTACAGGATTAAATTTTGAATATGAACTGCAATCTTATGATGGAAGAGTATTAAAAGATAAACTAATTAATAATAATCTTCAATTAATACCATTTGTTACTGACAAAATAACAGATATGCCTCAAGTTTATATAAGTGAAGAGATAATACCACTTAAACTAGCTTCGGCAGTAAAATCTGATTATTTAGACGGAGCAAGTCTTGTTGATTTGGAAGGAAAAAAAATAGCTATCAAATCAAATTATTATTTAGAGAATTTTTTAAATACTGCTTTAGTTAATGTAAATATAGTTTATGTAGACAACATTGCTCAGGGAATAAAATGGGTAGAAGAAGGAAGAGCTGATGTATATTTTGATTCATTTTTTGCTTTGAATAATCAGCTTATATCCCATCCGAATATTAAAGTGAGATTAGGAAATATATATGAAAATCATTATGGATTAAGATTTGTAGTAAATGATTCAAATAGAGAACTTGCAAATATTATTAATAAAGCAATTAATATAATTGATACAAAAGAATTAATAAGTAGATGGACTAGTAATGTAGAGATAAAAGAAACATATAAAATGGATGAAAAAAGATTTCCTTGGTTTGTTCATTTAGTATCTATGTTTGTTTTGTTTGCATTAATAATGTATCTTTATATTCAAAAAGAAAAAAAAGAAAAGATGGAAAAACTCTATATGCAACTGATAGATTATTCCTATAGTCAAATTTCATATGAAAATGAGGCGAATTTTGAAAAAGAAGAAAAAATATTAAAAATCTTATGTTCTTTTCTCAAAATAAAAGGTGAGAATTTAAATGAAATTTTGTTAGGGAATAAAATTAAAAATGTAAAAAACTTGCCTATGAGCAAAGTTAGTAAACATGTAAATGAAGGATTTAATTGGGCAAAAGAAAGGAATTTGCCAGAAGTAATAGAAAATATAATAAGGTATCATCATGAAAGGTGGGATGGTACAGGAGTTGCAAGGGGATTAAGAGGAGAAGAAATCCCATTAGAAGCTAGATTAGTTTCTTTAACAACTTATTTGGCAAGTAATGAAAAAATTGATATAAGTGACTTAAAGGAAAGAAATGGGAAAGAGTTTGATCCTGTTTTAGTTGAGATAGTATTAAATAATATAGAAAAAATAGATATTAAGGAGTAACAAAGATGAAGGGTTTAATAATTGCTGGACCTACAGGTGTAGGTAAAACAGCATTATCAATAAAACTTGCGAAAGATTTGGATGCAGTGATTGTATCATGTGATTCTATGCAAGTTTATAAAGGAATGGATATAGGAACTGCTAAAATTAAAGAAGAAGAAATGGAAGGTGTACCACATTATATGTTAGACCTTGTTTGGCCAACGGAAAAGTATAGTGTAGGTTCTTTTGCTGATGAAGTAAATAAATTACTTAACAGATTTGAAAAAGAAGGGAAAAATGTAATTTTGGCAGGAGGAACAGGGCTTTATATTGATTCTATCGTAAAAGGATTTTCAAATCTTCCAGAAGGTAATGAAGATATAAGAAAAGAACTTTCTAAATTATCAGATGAAGAACTTTATAAAATTCTTAGTGAAGTAGATAAAGAAAGTGCAGAAAAAATCCATATTAATAATAGGGTTAGATTGGAAAGGGCAGTAGAAGTATATAAAATAACAGGAGAAAAATTCTCTAAATTATCAATGGAAAATACAAAAGGGAATAATGTAGAATTTTTATATACAGCTCTTGAAAGAGATAGAGAACATTTGTATGAAAGAATAAATAAAAGGGTAGAAATCATGTTTGATCAAGGTCTTTTAGATGAAGCTAAATGGGTCTATGAAAATTATAGAGAAGGAATAGAGAAAATAAAAGCTATTGGTTATAAAGAATTATTTTTATATTTTGAAGGAACTATATCTCTTGAGGAAGCAAAAAATCTAATTAAACGTGAGAGTAGAAGGTATGCAAAAAGACAATTTACTTGGTTTAAAAGAAATGAAGAAATTAAGTGGTTCAATTTAGATCATATTGAAGAAAATCAAGTCAGACAAGAGATACTGCATCTGTTTAAAAAACAATATTAGCTTGCTTATTTGAACGTAGTGTGTTAAAATAATAGTAGTTAAATTATAAGGGGGAGTATTCATTAAAAGAACAATAATATCAATGATTTTTTTGTTTTTTTTGGCTTCTTGTACTAATTTAAACTATAGAAATAAGTATAGTGAAGAGTATCAAAAAATCAATCAAAAATTGGATGAGTGGCAGATAAAAGAAGCAGAAAAACTTTTGGAAACCTATAATGATTTAGAAATGATTGAAAGAAATGATTTAGAAGAGAAAAAAAACTTAAGAAAAGAACAAAAAGTAAAATTAGAAAAGCTAGAAGAATTTGCAAAAAAAGTTGTTTACAATGGCAATATAGAACAATTGAAAATATACTTTAATAAAGGTTTGATAAACAATATCAAACTTAACTCTCTAGAAGACTATAACTACACTACAGCAAGAGTATATTTTGGAAAGAGAGAGTTTTATAAAGAAACTGTCAATATGTTAATGGCGATAAACTATCTCGAAGAAAATATATATATTAATCTTGAGTTAAAGTATATAAATGGAGATTGGAGAATCGAAAAGTTTAGTGAAAGAAGGTAAGGTGAACAAATGAATGGCATTACACTACAAGTTCCTTCATCTTTGAAATTGCTATCATTAATAAGAAGTACTGTAAAAAACTATTTAGAAATTGGAAATGTTAAAGAAAAGTTTATCTATCAGTTACTTTCGGTAGTTGATGAATTAGCGACAAATGCTATAGAACATGGTTATAGATATTCAGATGAAGAAAACCTTTTGATAACAGTTCGAGTTGAAAAAATTAATAATGAAGTAGTAGTAGAAGTAGAAGATTTTGGAGAGGGTTTTAAAGGCGAAGGAAATAGCAAAGAAGAAGGCGGTATGGGTCTGAATATCGTTAGAGGTATGGTAGATAACTTTGAAATGATCAAGAAAGAAAAGGGTTTGACAATTAAAGTTTACAAACGAATAGAGGAGGGAAATTAATAATGTTAACTAACTTTGAAATAATCGAAGAAGAAAAAAACGGAGTTGTAATACTAAGAGTGAATGGTGAATTAGATGCTCTAGTAGCTCCACAATTAAAAGATAGATTAATGAAACTAATTGAATTAGAAAAAAAGAGTTTTGTAATCGATTTTGATGGATTAGTACATATTAATTCATTAGCAATGGGTATATTAAGAGGAAGACTAAAAGAGATAAGAGAAAAAGGTGGGGACATAAAATTAATCAAATTAAATAATCATATTGCAACAATATTTGAAATGGTTGGTTTAGATGAAATATTTGAAATCTATGAAACAGAAGAGGATGCACTGAGTAAATTCTAGAGAAATTACGGTGATTATAAATGAGTAAAAAAATTCTTGTTCTTATAACAAGTTTGATTTTAATAAATAACATATTCGCTATAAATATTTATGACGAATACCAAAATGCAAGAAAATTTTATTTTGAAAAAGATTACACAAAA
The DNA here is from genome assembly GCA_964536535.1 of uncultured Fusobacteriaceae bacterium. GTDB lineage: Bacteria > Fusobacteriota > Fusobacteriia > Fusobacteriales > Fusobacteriaceae > CAZFBB01. The sequence continues at coordinate 3,964 of CAZHXU010000027.1, read as the reverse complement.
GCAGCTTTTAGTCTGGAAAAAGTACTAAACGAAGTACCAGACTATGAAGAAGCAAAACTTTTATATTTTAAAGTAAGGTATGAAACAGGCGAAAGATTTAAGGTAGAGTTAAAAGATAGTTTTGAATTTGTTTATAAAAAGGGTGAAGGTAGTACAACTAGTGCTGCAAAACTATTTTATGAACTTATAAAAACTAATGACAAAACTAGAAAAGACTTGTTTAATTATTTGATGTTACAAGATGAATTAGAACTTTTAGAAACTGTATATGATAATATGGATGATAAAGAATTATTAAAATCTGTTTTCTTAGAATATTTGTTTATTAATAAAGAATATGACAGAATAAGTGATAAATATCCAGAAAATAGCTATATTTCAAAAATTGAATCTGATAAAGCAAAAGCAGATAGTTATTACTTTACAGCATTAAAAATGCTTAAAGAAAATCAAACTATAGATGCTTTGTCTATGATGCAAGATGCTGTTAGAGTATACCCAGAAAACTATGTTTATTATTTTAAAATTGGACAGGTGTATGCTGATAATAAAAACTTTGATTTAGCAGAATATAACTTTATAAAAGCTTTAAGTTTGGAAGATTTGGAAGAGATAAAGATTAATTTATTTAATCTATATTATGCTCAAAGAAAATTCGATAATGCCTATGAAGTGTCGAAAGATATAAGCCATTTGCCTGAAGTTAGGGAAAAGCTAAAAAGTATGTATTATGAACAAGAAGACAATAATGTCTATGTAAGAGTAATTACTAGGTTTGGTAGTGAAATAACAATGGACAAGAGAGTTATAACAAGAGAAAGAAACCTAAATATAGGTGATACTTTCACTATAAGCTCTGCTGTACCAGGTATATATGATAATAAAACAGGTGAAAAATTAGCTACAAGAGCTATACCAGTTGCTAGAATAAGAGTGTCTAATGTAGAAGATAAACTTGTGACCTTTGAAATTGTAGAAGAATATATAGTAGTCTTAGTTGACAGAGAATATATAATAGGAAAGAAGGAGGAACTATGAATTATACAATAATAGCTTCTTCTACAATATTAGTTGTTATGGTCTTTGGTGCACTTTTATTTAAAAAGAATAAAATTGACACGAAAATAAGCGAACTTAATGATAAAAAAATTGAATTAAAAAAAGCTGAAATAGAAGCAAATAATATTGTAGAAATCGCTAAAAAAGAAGCTTCAGGAGTAGTAAGAGAAGCTGAGATAAAAGCAAAAGAAACAGCATTTAAAATAAGAGAAAAAGCAGAAAAAGAAGCAAAAGAATCAAGAATAGAAATCCAAAAAAATGAGCAAAGATTATTTAAGAAGGAAGAAAATCTTGATAAAAAAATAGAAAAATTTGAACAAAAAGAAAAAGAATTAGAAAATAGATATAAAGCACTTGATAAAACAAAAGAAGAATTACAGGTGTTAAAAGAAAAACAAGAAATCGAACTTGAAAAAGTTGCAGAATTAACAAAAGCAGAAGCAAAAGAAATTTTGATTAGTAAATTAAAAGATGAGTTAGTACACGAAAGTGCATTAGCTATTAGAGAATATGAATCAAAATTAGAAGAAGATAAAGACAGATTATCTAGACGTATCATTTCTACTGCTATATCAAAAGCTTCTTCTGATTACGTAGTAGATGCTACTATATCTGTAGTTCAATTACCTAACGATGAAATGAAGGGTAGAATTATAGGTAGAGAAGGAAGAAACATAAGAGCAATAGAAGCTCTTACAGGCGTAGATGTAATTATAGATGATACTCCAGAAGCAGTAGTTTTAAGTAGTTTTGATGGGGTAAGAAGAGAAATAGCTAAACTTACAGTTGAAAAACTTATTACAGATGGAAGAATACATCCAGCTAAAATAGAAGATACTGTTAATAAATCTAAAAAAGAAGTAAACAAAGCAATAATTGAAGCAGGAGAACAAGCTTTATTAGAACTTGGAATTACTGGAATGCATCAAGAAGTAATAAAAGTTCTAGGAAGGTTAAGATATAGAACTAGTTATGGTCAAAATGTTTTAACTCATTCGATTGAAGTTGGACACTTGGCAGGAGTAATGGCAGCTGAACTAGGTTGTGACGTAAACTTAGCTAAGAGAGCAGGTTTATTACATGATATAGGAAAAGCATTAGATCACGATTTAGATGGGTCACATGCTATTTTAGGTGCAGATTTCCTTAAGAAATTTGGAGAAAAACCAGCAGTATTAAATGGAGTTGCAGCTCACCATGGAGAAGTAGAATTCTCATGTGTTGAATCTGTACTTGTACAAGCTGCTGATGCAATATCAGCTTCTAGACCAGGTGCTAGAAGAGAAACTCTATCAACATACCTAAAAAGATTAGAGCAATTAGAAACAATTGCAAATTCATTTGAAGGTGTAGAAAACTCATTTGCTATTCAAGCAGGTAGAGAACTTAGAATTGTTGTAAATTCTGAATCATTAAATGATGACGAAGCAACAGTTATGTCTAGAGAAGTAGCTAAAAAAATTGAAGAGGGTATGCAATATCCTGGTCAAATTAAAGTTACAGTTGTTAGAGAAACAAGATCAGTTGAATATGCAAAATAATATATTACCTGACTCAGTAGAGTCAGGTTTTTATATTTTTGATTATACAAAAGAATTTCTTTACTTTGATAGTAAGAAAATATAAAAGACTGTTAATAATCAGTTATTTATGGTAAAATTATATGTAATAATGGCAATATAGAAAGGAAAAAAATGAAAGTTTTAGTAATTGGAGATGTAATGGGAAAAGCCGGGAGAAATAGCTTGAAAGAGTTTTTGGCTAAGAAAAAAAACCATTATGACTTTATAATAGTAAATGGAGAAAATGCAGCAGGTGGATTTGGTATCACTAAAAAAATAGCAGAAGAATTTTATTCATGGGGAGCAGATGTTATAACTAGCGGAAACCATATTTGGGATAAAAAAGAAATATATGAATATTTAGATGAAGAGAATAGATTACTTAGACCTCTTAATTACCCAAAGGGAGTACCAGGAAATGGTTATGTAATATTAACAAATAAAAATGGTGTAAAATTTGGAGTAGTAAATATACAAGGAAGAGTATTTATGCCAGAAGTAGACTCACCTTTTGATAGAATAGAAGAGATATTAGAGGAAATAAGGAAAGAAACAAAAAATATAATAGTTGATTTTCATGCAGAAGCTAGTTCAGAAAAAGTAGCTATGGGATATTATTTGGATGGAAGAGTGAGTCTTGTGTATGGAACACATACTCATATTCAGACAGCAGATAATAGAATCTTGCCAGAAGGTACAGCTTATTTAACAGATGTTGGAATGACAGGAGCTCATGATAGTATTATAGGTATGAGTGTAGAAACAGTCTTACCAAAGTTTTTGAATTCATTACCAAGTAGATTTGAAGTAGCAGATGGTGAACCTAGAATAAACGGGTTAGAATTAGAAATTGATACAAATGGTCTTGCTATTAGCATAGAAAGAATAAATGTAAGCATAGAAGAATTAGACTTTTTAGTATAGGAGTATATAATGAGAGATTGTGTAAGGTGTGGAAAAGAAATAGATGTTATATCAAAAGACCCAGATAAAGTTTTTTATTGTAAAAAATGTAGTTTGGAAGTTTTGAATATTAATGAAGAAGAACTTTTTAAGGAAGAGAAGAAAAAAATAGAAGTAAAACATAACTTCTACTTCTACCTTCTACCAGGAACCCTCCAATTTAATATGAAAAATTATCTAACGAGTTTATTTTATATGTATCTAACATATTTCATGCCCCTTGCATGGTTTGTCTTTTTTATTTTGATACATTCTTTAAAAATTGAAAATAATTTATTAATTGAAGGGACAGGATACTTTAGTATCTTTATCCTTCTTCAATTATTATTTGTTTATATAAAAAATGCAATGGAGGTAAAAGGTGAAGTTAATAGAACTTA
>CAZHXU010000026.1:7319-21417 GCA_964536535.1 uncultured Fusobacteriaceae bacterium | reverse complement strand
AATACCACATTCTCTAGCTTTTTACTAGAGAATTTTAACAAAATAAAAAGAGGAACATCCCTCTTTTAAATCTTTTCAAGCATATTTTTATTTAATCTTTTAAGAGCAGTTTCAGCCATAAAAAGATTATCTTTCGTTCTTTCATCTAATTTAGTTTCAACAAGAATATTTAGTTCTTCAAGAATTTTTGAAAGTGTATCACTACCTAAAGGTGTAATTACTTTATTATTTATATATCCCAAATTAGAAAGGATTTTTTCATTTTTTATGCAATTATCCTCATCAATACATTTTTTATACAAAAGTTCTGTACTTGTAAGAGTATGTAAATAAAGATAAGCATCTAAATCTAATTTATACTTAAGCAAAACCTGACTAATTAGTTTCCCACATAACTTTTCACTAATTAATATTTCTTTTACAAATGAATGTTTTATTTCGTTCATATAATTTTTCTCCATTCTCCTTGTTTTTTAAATTGTATAACAAATAGAGAAAAATAAAAATCTGAAAATATTTTACAGGTTATTTAATTCTAGTTCTAAGTAATTTGTTGATTCTTGTTAATAATCTATTGATAATTTCTAAATCTTCAATTTCTTCTTTACTAAGAAGGTCTACAGTAACTTCGTAGATTCTTTCAGAAATTTCATCTATAGTCTTTTCTCCCTTTTCAGTAAGGTAAAGACCTTTTTTTAATAAAGCCCCTTCAGCTTCTACTTTTTTAATATATCCTTCATCTTCAAGACCTTTTACTATTTGATTAAGCCTTTGAGTTGTAAACTTAAGTTTTTTAGCAAGATCATATTGTGTTATTCCTTCATTATATGAAATTTGATAAAAAATTGTATAATCATTATGAGAAAGGTAATAATCACTTATAATATCACCAATTATACTACTATTTGCATTGATGAAATATTTAAATTCAGCTAATAAACCTCTGAGTATATTTCTGTCCATTCAACCACCCCTTTTTCTTGATATTAGTATAACATAAGCATTGCACAAATATCAAATTATTTACATATTGATTTTTGTATTATAAAGGGAATTTTTCAACTCTTTGTCTAACATCATCATTTATTCTTTGTAACATTTTGTTGATAATAGTTAAATCTTCTTTATCTCTTTCAGTTAAAAGGTTTTCGATACTCTTATCAAGTTCTTTATTAATAACTTCAATAACTTCAATACCTTTATCTTTAATTAATAAGCTTTTTTTACCTCTTGCTTCTCTTTCTTTAAACTTTGATAATAATCTTTCTTCTTCAAGTTTTTTTACTATTTGATTAAGTCTTTGTGCTGACATTTCAAGTTTTTTAGAAAGGTCATATTGAGTAACACCTTCATTTTTAAAAATCTCTATCAAAATTATATAATCATTATATGATAAATTATATTTTTCAAGTAATGCACTTAACAATTTGCTATGCGTATTTAAATAGAATTTGAATTCCGATATTAATGAACTTTCAACGATTTTTCCTCTATTATACATTTAACCACGTCCTTTTCTTTAAAAATTAATTTTTTTTAATTTTTAGATTCAATTAATTTTAATGGACATTTATGTATTTTGTGTGAAAAAATAAAAAAATTTAAATGATAAAAAAGTAAAAACAAGATAAAGTCAAAGAAATAAGGGGATTAAAGGAGAAAATTATAATTCTATAATAAACATTAAATAATTATCGCCGTCACTTCCTTTTACAATTTTATAGAATTTTCCTCCATTTCTTTCAATTATTTTTTTACTAGGAATATTCCCTTCGTAGCAACTAATATAGAGTTTATCCATATTTAATTCGTCTTTCGCTTTGATTTTTGCTAATTCAAGAATTTTGGTACCATAACCTTCTGATCTAAATGAAGGTCTAATATCATAACCAATATTTCCAATAACTTTTAATGCTTTTTTTCTAATTCTAACAACACCTACAACTTCGTGGTAATCAATTAACCAATAAGTTTCATAACTAGTTAATCCTCTAGGAAGCCTTTTTCCTAAAGAATGTAGTTCTAAAAGGCGTAAATAATCCTTAAAGTTACCTTTTGAATCACTATATAAATCTTCGTAAAAGTAATCATGAGCATCTTCATATTCTTTTACATATTTTCTAAAACTTGTAAGATAATTTATACTAGGTTTTATTAATTTCATAAGCACACTCCATCTATTATCTATATTTTTCTTTTAAATAATAAAGAACCCTTTTTTATACTAAAAAAATTTTGTTAAAGGAATTTTAATGAAAATTATGAATATAACTTTATTATGAGTTAAAAGTAAGTAGAACAATTATATATAATCTTGAAATTAAAATCCATAATTATCTTTAATTATAAAATGAGACTTGTTTTGTAGAGAATTTTGCATAAAGGTATTTACAAAAGGTTTAAATTTCTATACTATATATCCGGAGGGGAATATGGAAAAGAAAAAATTATTTTTTTTTAGTTTGTTTACTATTTTCTATTTTACATTTATCTATTACATATATTATCACAATGAAATAGGAAAAGATTTTAGTATAAAACTATCTGAAAACTGGAGTGTTAGTTATAATAATGTAGAGGTCGAAAAAAATATACCTATCTACATAGGGGGCAAAAGTAAAAATTTTTCAAAGGGAATGTTTAATTATAAAACTGTTTTTGAAGTTGAAAAACTTGATGACAATTATGTTCTTGTATTTCCTTATGTTCTAAACCAAAGTTATAAATTGTACATAAATGATGTACTGATTAAATCAAAGGGGGATATGACTGAGGGTAGAAGTAATCAGTGGTATAATCCAATAATAGCAAGAATACCTGTTGATTTGTTAGAGAAAAAAAACCATTTAGAAATTGAGATGTATTCATCTTATGAAAGTGGTATTCCTGTAAGCCCCTATATAAAAGAAGTTAGTAAGGGGAAATTAGAGAGGTATTTACTGTATTTCACATTAGAAATACTACCTTATTATCAAAGTGCCATTATAATTACTTTGTTAATTATCTTTTTTTATGCAAGTATCAAATTTCGGGAAAATAGCAGAGAAAATATACTTTATTTTTTAAGTTTATTATTTTTTTTAGTGTATTCTTTTGATTCTCATGCTATTGATACATTACCTATTAAATACATTTATTTTAAGAAATTAACTATCATTTCATTTTATTTAAGTATATTTTGTTCTATTTTATATTTTAAAAGAATAGATAGTGATAAAAATAGAAAATATATAAAATTAATACTAGTTCTATTTGGAATTTTTATTATATCTTTATTTTTACCTAATGATGAAAGTTCCTTTAGAAATATCTATGAAAATGGATATTTATTTGTAGGTTTTTACCTTTTTTATGTTCAGTCAGTAACAAAAAAAGAAAATAAAAACAAATATTTATCTCAATTGAAATATGGATATTATTTATTAATTCTTGTAGCAATTCATGATACTATTTCACTTAATTGGGATAGGATGTCTATTGTACTCTTTAATAATACTATGTTTATTTATATTTATTATTCGGCATTTTTATTTTTATTGAATATAATTAGCTATTATGAAGAACTTAAAATTGAAAGGGAAAAAAGTCGTTTTTATTATAATGTATCTCGAAAAGACCCTTTGACAGGAACATATAATAGAAAAAGACTAGATGAACTTGAAAATAGCCTTAGTGGAGAATATTATGTTATATATTTTGATATGGATAAGTTTAAACTTATAAATGATACTTATGGGCATTTTGCAGGTGATAATGCTTTATGTGAATTTGTAAAAATAATCAAAGAAAAGTTAGATGAGAATATTGATTTGGTTAGAATAGGTGGAGATGAGTTTGTACTCATATTACAAGAGGAAGAAAAGGTAGTAGAAGAGTTTATAAACTATATGCTTTATAAAAGTGAAAATACTATTTTTGAATATGAAAAACAAAATATAAAAGTTGAATTTTCTCTTGGTTTTAGTAAATCTTCTGATTCTAATGAACTTTATAAAATAATAAATAATGCAGATAGATTACTTTATAAAATAAAAAAAGGCTAATTATTTTTGATTAGCCTTTTTATTTATATAATTATAGTTTTTCTTTTAAAACATTATTTATGCCATATACTAATAAACTAAAAGCTAAAAATGGAAGACCAGCAGTAGGTGATATTTTTAGCATGTTATGCCTAGAAATATATACAAACATCTTTAATATAGAAAAGAAAATCAAATAAATACTTAGTTTATCCAAACTAGAAGTAAGAGTTTCTTTATTATTAGATGAAATTATTCTTTTAGAAAGAATTAAGGTAATTAAAGATATAAATAAACTAATAAAGCTATTCCAATAGAGTGCATCTTTTATCCTATTAGGAAATAGTATTCTCAAATTCAGATTAGAAAGTGTTATATAATCAGCTTTCACTTTGATTCTAGCTCCATCATAAGCATTTGTAAAAGATTTGAAGATAATAAAAATTAATGAAAAAATTAAAGTTATTGAGATAATAAAGATACTAATATCTAAAACTCTTTTAATTAAAATTTTTCTCTCTTGATCCATAGTTCCCCCTAAATAAATATATCTTTACTAAATATACCATGTGTAATTTAATTAGTCAAATTATATTATGTAATCGTTATATTTGACAAAAAATATTTTTGGAAAATGGATCTAAAAAAATTGATTTTATAAAATAATTATGATAAACTCAATAAAAATGCCAAAAAAATAGTAAGGAGTAAAAATGTTTGATTTAATATATATTTTAGGAATAATGGCTTCGTCAATTTCAGGAGCATTAAAAGGTGGAAAGCATAATTTGGATATATTTGGAGTTGTAGTAATTGGAGTTATAACAGGATTAGGTGGTGGTATGCTTAGGGATACTCTACTTGGAGTAATGCCCTATGCAATAAGAAACGAATATGTAATGTATTATTGTATAGCAGCATCTGTTATTGCTTATATATTCACTCCAAAAGTAAAAAACTATATAAAATTAGTTAAATTCTTCGATGCATTAGGTTTAGCAGTATTTGTAGTAATAGGTGCAGATAAAGCAATGACATTTGATTTAGGTCTGTTGTCAATTGCAATAATGGGAACACTTACAGGAGTAGCTGGTGGCTTTTTAAGAGATGTAATGGTAAGAGAGATACCTTATGTGTTAAAAGAAGATATTTATGCAATGTTATGTATGTTAGGTGGAGTTTTTTACTACTTTGCACTTAAAATTTTACCTTTTGAAAAAGTAGTTGTAAGTTATATTACAATATTTACAATATTTACAGTTAGAATGTTAGTTATAAAATATAAGATAAAATTGCCTAGGAAAGTTCTATAATCCTAGGCTTTTTAAATTTAATGTTTATAATTTTTTTTTGTTATTTTAAAAATAGAAATGTAGACTAAACTAGTCATTTTATACTTATTATGATATAATCCTTTGATGAAAGAGGAGGTGAAAAGGTGTTGAATAAAAGAAAAACACTTATTTTCTTATCGTCATTATTATCTTTTTATTATGTACTTAGAGGTTTTGGAGAAGTATTGTTTTTTGAGCATTTAGCTAATAAAGCATTTCAAATATTTACTTTATGCTTTTCATTAATCTATATTTATTTAATAGATAATTTCAAAATACAAATTAAAGAAAAATTAAAATTCCCATTTGTAAATATTCATTTTAATTTACTAATGATTATTAGTGCTATTGCCATTGGGATAAATATATCTATTTTAATTGGTCTTAGAGAAGCAAAAGACTTTGCAAACTTTTATCTCTTTTTAGTATACCTAGAAAGTTTTACTCTACTTAGAGTAGCTAGTAAATTAAGAATTTTGGGAATAATACCTAATATGAGAGAATTTATAAAATGGACTAAATATAGTGCATTTGCTGCACTAACTATAATTTTATATCCTTTATCAATGGTTTTATTTGGATTTTCACTTTATACATTGGGGAAATTATTTGATACTATAGACAAAATAAAAGTAAATAATAAATAGAATAAAAGGGCTAATTTAGTGTTAAATAGCCCTTTTTGATTGATTTCAAATAATATAAAATTTCCTAAAACTTAAGTAGTTTCTATATTAAATACTTATCTTAAAGAAAATCATCTTATTTATTACTCTTTTTATTAAAATATAAGAAATTAATTTTTAGTTTTGAATTCTGCTAATGTAAAAGCAAGGTCTTCAGCAGCTTTAGCTAAATTTTGAGTTTCATTTAAATTTTTAATTAATTTTTCTTTTACAAATTGAGAGATATTATAAGTAGAATGTCCTAACTCTTCTATCTCTTCAGAATTAGTAGCAACACTGCTAATAGCTTCGGTAATTTCATTGGTAGCAATACTCTGTTCTTCAATTCCAAGAGCTATATCTTCTATTTCATTTTGATTATTATTAGTTTCTAGATTGATTGTTTCTATTCCATCTTTTACTATATTAGAATATTTCATACCATTTTGCACATTTGAAACCATTTGTTTATTTGCATTTTGAACTTTATCAATATTATTTCTAATATTTACAACTAATTCTTCAATTTTCTCAGTTTCATCTCCTGTACGTTTAGCTAGTTTTCTAATTTCTTCTGCTACAACACTAAAGCCTTTTCCAGCTTCTCCTGCTCTTGCTGCTTCTATAGCTGCATTTAAAGATAATAGATTAGTTTGATCAGAAATATTATTAATACCATCTAATATATTATTGATACCGTCTAATAATTCAATTAGGCTATTTAAATTAGCTTGAGCATCTTCTACACTTTGATTTATATTATCAATTCCTTTATTTAAGTCATTTACATTATTAAAAGAACTAGTAGCAAGTTCAACACTTTTTATAAAAGAATCTTTTGTATTCTGTCCTTTTTCATTCATTTTATGTGAAGTTGCGGCAATTTCTTCTAAACCAGCTAAAGACTGCTGTATACTAGCAGATTGATTTCTAACATTATCTAGTACTCTTGTAATAGCACTATCTAACATAAGCATACAGTTTTTATCATCTTCACATTGACCCTTTACAACATTAGTTAATGAGTCACTAATTTTTTCGCTGTTTTCTTTTACTAAAGAAGAAACATTTTGAATATTAATTATCATTCCATTCATTTTTTCCATAAAAGTATTATAATCATTTCCTAACTGACCAATTTCATCAGAAGTTTTAACAAGAACTCTTTGACTAAGATCTCCTGTTGCACTTTTTCCAAATTTTTCTTGTAAATTTCTAATTGGTAAAGAGATACTTCTACCAATAAACCACCCAGTTAATATAATGAATATAGAACCAAGTAAGAGTATAACAAAAGAAATATTCCTAATAATATCAATAGGTTTATCAATTTCGTGCTTGTCAATCTCGGCAACAATAGCCCAATTTAGTCCATAAATATTTAATGGTTCGTATGAAGAAAAAACTTCATTTCCAAGATAATCTTTTATAAATTCCGTATTTGAAATACCCTTTAAAGCATTTGTTGTAGCAGTAGTTTTAACTGAACCTTTTTCTGGGTTGTTAAAGGAATTAACTACTGTATGAGTATCTGGAGATAAAAATGAATCTGATCTCATTAAAAAATCACTACCAACTAAATAACTTTCACCACTTTCTCCAAATCCTGTTCGCTCTTGCATAATGCTGTTAAAACCTTTTGAATCTTTTAGTAAAACCATTATTCCCAAAATATTTTTTTCACTTTCATCATGGATAGGAAAAGAAATAAATAAACTAGGGTCATTATTTCTTGGAGCATATGGTTCGTAATCAGTAATTGCTACCCCATTGTTGTTTATAGAACTTTCCCAAGCTTTGTAAAGGGGTGAATCTTTTAGGTAAGAAGTTCTTAAATTTAATCCCAAATCGGATAAGCCTTCACCTGTATACATAATATGCCCATGTTTAGCACAAATTAAAAATAAATCTTTATAACCTTTTTGTTCATAAAAATGTTTTACTTCTGGAGCATATTTATTAATAATCTCTTGATATTTGGTAGTATTAGTATAGTAATTACCATCCTCTTGTACATCTTCTTCATTATGATATTCTACTAATTTTTCGTAAAGTATTGCTATATCTTTACTTTCTGAAAAAACATCCAAATCATTTACTGCATTTTCAATAGCATTAATAACTTGATTTTTTTTGATAGTTCGAATACCTTCAAGTTGATTTTTGGCTTGATCATTTAGCGAGTCTAAGCTATATTTGAGTGAAACAATAATAGCTATGATGAGAGGTATCAAACCTACTACTAAAAAGGATAAAACTAATTTTTTTCCAATAGATAAATTACTCTTCATATTTTTAACTCCTTTGATTAACAATAATAGAAATATTATTTATTATATTTCTCTCTAAAGAAATCATATTACATTTTTGAAGTGAAATTAGTAAAAAAGACTAAAAAGTTTGAAAAAATCTATGATATTCAAAAAAATATAGTAGTTAATTTGAATTTTAATAGATTTTCATATGTGCATATATGAGTTTTATTTTGGTAAAAATAATAAAAACGACTAATTTTTTAGAAAAAATCAGTCGCTTAAAGTCAGATAATGAAAAAGAAAAATCATTCTTTATTTTTCTTTTTATCAAGATACATCTCCATATCAGCTAAATTAATAAGTTCATCTAAAGATTTCTCTTCTAAATTATCAACAATTCCTATACTTATACCAAAATTATAATCTTTATTTTTTATCAAACTAAGTTTCTTTTTAATTTTATCAAATAAAGTTTTGACTTCTTCATAACTTAAATCATCTATACCAAGTAAAAACTCGTCACCACCTAATCTTAGGAAGGTGTGGGTAGAAGATAATTCAATTTTAATATTATTTACAATAGTTTTAATAAGATAATCTCCTTCATAATGGGAAAAAGTATCATTAACATATTTTAAGTTGTTAATATCTATAAAAATAATAATCATTTTTTTATTAAGTTTTTTCTCTAGGATTTTTAAACCTCTATTACGATTATAAATTCCAGTCATAAAATCAAAAGTAGCTAATTTATATAATTTACTATTTTTTTCTTCAATATCATCTAAAAGTTTATTTATAGAAGAAGCAAGGATATTTATTTCATCTTTTCCTTCAATAGAAACACGTTCTTTTAGATTTTTACTTTTTATTATTTTTATTAAATCAAGTTCTACATTTTGTAGTTTTTTTATTATGTATTTGTTTAGGAGTGCAGCTAATAAAATAATTAAAATAAAAAAATAGATTAATAAATAAATCATATAGTTTTTAAAATTTTCTTTACCAATTGTAATAATTTGACCTTTTCTATAGTTTTCAATTATTAAACTTTGATTATTTAAAATATCTAAATAATATCTACTTTTGACAAAACCATTTTTTATAGTGAGTTTTGTTTTAATGTCTTCCCTACCTGTAACACCAACAATATTAAAATTGTACCCTAATTTATCTTGGATTTTAATTTTCTTTTCTTCATCAAGATAATATCCAATAAATAAAGTTCCTTTTGATTTTAAACTTCCTAGAGTGTCTGTAATAGGTGCAGTAGAAAAAACAAGTAAATCTTTTGTATAAGCAGCTAAAAGCCCCTCTTGACTATTAGACTCTTTCATCATTTTAAATAGAAAAATATAATTATCAAAATCTTTTTCTCTATGTTTTTGAAATTTCACATTACCTTCTAAATCAAAAAAAACAATAAAATCAATATTTAATTCATCTAAAATATTGGGTGGCAAATTTCTTTTGATATAATCGTTAATAAAATCTTTGTTATTACTTTGAACAAAATAATATGAATCATCCCATCTTGCCCAATCAATAGCAGTTCTATTAAGGGAACTAATAGAAAAATTTAAATCATTTTTTAATAATCTAAAATATAAATTAGATAATTCAAGTTCAAGTTTCTGAAAATCTTTTGTAATAGAAAATTTTAGAGTAAAAAAAATCATTGAAAAAATAAAAAAACTAGAAATGGATACTATAAATAAATTTTTTCTCTTTAACATAATATCCTCCTAATAAAGACATAAAGTGTGTTTATATATAGTATATACTTTTATTTATATATAATCCTTGTAACAAGAAATCTTTATTTTTAAAATAAAGAATTCAAAAAACTTTTGACAAGACAAAAGAATATATGTATAATAATCCTAATATAATAGGACTCATAAAGAGAAGTGGAGGGACTGGCCCGTTGAAACTTCAGCAACCTGCCTAGAGCGTGGTGCTAAATCCAGCGTTTTAACGGCAGATGAGAAAAGAATTTTAACTCTTCTGTAAAAGAAGAGTTTTTTTTATATAAAAATTAAAAGAAACTTTTATATATTTTGAATGATGACGAATAATTTGAGGGGGTTGTAATGGGATTTAAATTTGATGAAAGTAACAAATTAATAAAAGCTCTTAATGAAAGGATAGTAATTCTTGATGGAGCTATGGGAACGTGTATACAAGATTATAAGCTTGAAGAAGAAGATTATAGAGGAGAAGAGTTAAAGGATTATCACTTTGATCAAAAAGGGAATAATGATCTTTTATCAATTACTAAACCACAAGTAATAGAAGAAATACATAGAGCTTATTTAGAAGCTGGTTCAGACATTATAGAAACAAATACATTTAACGGTACTCGTATATCTCAAGGTGATTATGGTTTAGAAGAGTATGTATATAGACTAAATTTTGAAAGTGCTAAACTTGCTAAAAAAGTCTGTGATGAATTTACAGAAAAAGACCCGTCAAAACCAAGGTTTGTAGCAGGAGCAGTAGGACCAACAAATAAAACAGCAAGTATATCTCCAGATGTAGAAGACCCAGGTTATAGAAATATAACTTTTGATGATTTAGTAAAGGATTATAGTGAACAAGTAGAAGGGCTTATAGACGGCGGTGTAGATGCTATTCTTATAGAAACTATATTTGATACACTTAATGCCAAAGCAGCAATATTTGCAAGTGATAAAGTAATGGAAGAAAAGGGTGTAAACTTGCCAATTATGATAAGTGGTACACTTACTGATAAAAGTGGAAGAACTCTTAGTGGACAAACACTTGAAGCATTTGTAGCAAGTGTAAAACACGATAGAGTTATAAGTATTGGACTTAACTGTGCTTTTGGAGCAAAAGAATTAATTCCATTTATCAAATCATTATCAAAAACATTAGATAGATTTATAAGTATCTATCCCAATGCAGGTTTACCAAATGAATTGGGGGAATATACTGAATTACCTCAAGAAACATCAAGTTTGTTAAAAGAATTATTTGAAGAAAGACACCTTAATATAGTTGGAGGATGTTGTGGTACAACACCTAAACATATTGGAGCTATAGCTAGATTAGCAAGTGACTATGAAGGAAGAATTATACCAGAAGTAGAAAGAACTTGTATACTTAGTGGTTTAGAGCCATTAAAGATTACAAAAGAGATAAATTTTGTAAATGTTGGAGAAAGAACAAACGTTGCAGGGTCGCTTAAGTTTGCAAGACTTATACGTGAAGAAAAATATGAAGAAGCACTGAGTATAGCAAGGGAACAAGTAGAAAATGGAGCTCAAATAGTAGACGTTAATATGGATGATGCTATGTTAGATGCAAAAAAAGAGATGGTAAAATTCCTTAATCTAATTGTAAGTGAGCCAGATATAAGTCGTGTGCCAATAATGGTTGATAGTAGTAAATGGGATGTTATAGAAGCAGGTCTAAAGTGTTTGCAAGGGAAATCTATTGTTAACTCTATCTCGTTAAAAGAGGGAGAAGAAGAGTTTATAGAAAAAGCAACTCTTGTAAAAAAATACGGAGCAGCTGTAGTAGTAATGGCTTTTGATGAAAAAGGTCAAGCTGATACATATGAGAGAAGAATAGAAATATGTAAAAAATCCTATGACATTTTGGTAGATAAAGTAGGATTCCCTCCAGAAGATATTATATTTGATCCAAATATACTTGCTATAGCAACAGGTATAGAAGAACATAATAATTATGCAGTAGAATTTATTGATACTATAAAATGGATAAAAGCTAATCTACCCCATGCAAAAATAAGTGGTGGAGTAAGTAACTTGTCATTCTCATTTAGAGGGAATAATGTTGTTAGAGAAGCGATGCATTCGGTATTTTTATACTATGCTATAAAAGAAGGAATGGATATGGGAATAGTAAATCCTGGTATGCTTCAGGTTTATGACGACATAGATAAGGAGCTACTTAAAAAAGTAGAAGATGTAATATTTAATAAGTATGAAGGTGCTACAGAAGCTCTTATTGATTTTGCAGAAGAGATTAAAAATAGTGCTAGTGGTGAAAAAGCTAAAAAGAATACACTTGAGTGGAGGGAAAAGTCTGTACAAGAAAGACTTACATACTCTTTAGTTAAGGGGATAACAGACTTTATTGAGTCTGATGTAGAAGAAGCAAGACCTCAATATGCTAGAGCTCTAGAAGTAATAGAAGGTCCACTTATGGACGGAATGAATGTAGTTGGAGATTTGTTTGGTGATGGTAAGATGTTTTTACCACAAGTAGTAAAATCAGCTAGGGTTATGAAAAAAGCAGTAAGTGTATTGCTGCCATATATAGAAGCGGAAAAATCAGGAGCTGCATCAAGTAAATCAGGAACTATACTTATGGCTACTGTTAAGGGTGACGTACACGACATTGGAAAAAATATAGTAGGGGTAGTACTTGCATGTAACAACTTTGAAGTAATAGATCTTGGAGTAATGGTACCTTGTGAAGAGATACTTGCTAAAGCAAAAGAACTTAATGTAGATGCTATAGCTCTTAGCGGACTTATAACACCATCTCTTGATGAAATGTGTCATGTAGCAAGAGAGATGGAAAAAAATGGATTTACGATACCTCTTATGATAGGTGGAGCAACTACAAGTAAACTTCATACTGCTGTAAAAGTATCTCCAAATTATAAAAATGGAGTAGTACATAGTACAGATGCAAGTAATGCAGTAAGTGTTGCTAAAAAACTTTGTAGTGAACAAAGAGAAAACTACTTAAAAGAAGTTTTTGAAGAGTATGAAGGAATTAGAAGAGATTATGGAGATAAAAATACAAAATATCTAACACTTAAAGAAGCAAGAAGAAATAGCCTAAAACTTAAGTGGACAGAAGAAAATATAAGAAAACCAAAATTTGTTGGAACTAAAGTATATAAAAACTATCCATTAAAGGATTTATTACCATACTTTGATTGGACATTCTTCTTCTTAGCTTGGGAGATGAAAGTTATGTATCCTGAGATTATGGACGATCCAAAATATAAAGATGCGGCCAAAAAACTTATGGAAGAAGCAAAAGTATACTTGAAAGACCTTGTTGAAAAGGGTGAATTAAAAGCTAATGGAGTAGTTGGAATCTATCCTTGTAACTCAGTTGGTGATGATATAGAAGTATATAACCCTGAAAATGGAGAATTACTTACTGTATTCCATACTCTACGTCAACAACATGAACGTAGAGAAGGAGAGTTTAATTTAGCCCTTAGTGACTACATTGCACCAAAAGAAAGTGGATTAACAGATTATATAGGTGGTTTTGTAGTAACTGGTGGAATAGGTGAAAAAGAGATAGTAGATAGATTTATTGCAGATCATGATGATTATTCATCACTTATGGTAAGGGTACTTGCTACTAGGTTTGCAGAAGCTTTTGCAGAGTTAATACACGAGATTGTTCGTAAGGAACTTTGGGCTTATGCACCAGATGAAGATTTGACTGTACAAGAAAAACTTAGAATGAAGTATGAAGGAATAAGACCAGCTATAGGTTACCCAAGTCTTCCAGATCATAGTGAAAAAAGGGAGTTATTTGACCTTTTAAAAGTAGAAGAAAATACAGGGGTTAAATTAACAGAAAACTTTGCAATGTATCCTGGAGCTAGTGTTAGTGGACTTATATTTGGAGGTAAAGATGCTAAATACTTTAACCTAACAAAACTTAGTTTGGATCAAATAGAAGATTATGCAAATAGAAAAGGAATGGAAGTAGTGGAAGTAGAAAAATTACTTGCTCATAACTTGAACTATAGATAAGACTGGGGTATATTTTAGGTAGTAGGTAAGAAGTAAAAAGTA
>CAZHXU010000026.1:4851-7219 GCA_964536535.1 uncultured Fusobacteriaceae bacterium | reverse complement strand
AAAGTAGTGATGTTTATAAAGAGTTTGTGGGGAAGATAAATAACTAATTTGGGATAAAAAAATTAAGATATAGGATGGTGCAAAATGGCATTAGTAGTGCAAAAATATGGGGGGACATCTGTTGCAAATGCTACAAGGGTAAAAGCTGTAGCAAGAAGAGTTGTTGAAAGGAAACTACAAGGTGATGATGTAGTAGTTGTAGTTTCTGCTCCAGCAGGTATGACAGACGAACTTATAAAAAGAGCAAGAGAAATAAGTAATAAACCATCAAAAAGAGAATTGGATGTTTTGTTAGGTACAGGAGAACAGATTAGTATAGCCCTTTTAGCAATGGCAATACACGAGCTTGGACATGATGCTATATCATATACAGCTAGTCAAGTAAGGATAAATACAACAAAAGATCATAGTAAAGCAAAAATCACTAGTATAGATACTGAGTGTATAAGAAAAAAATTAGATGAAAAACATATAGTTATCGTAGCAGGTTTTCAAGGAGTAAATGAAAATAATGATATAACTACACTTGGTAGAGGGGGAAGTGATACAACTGGTGTAGCTCTTGGGGTAGCACTAAATGCAGATAGTGTTGAGATCTATACAGATGTTGACGGAGTTTATTCTGCTGACCCAAGAATAGTGAGAGATGCGAAAAAAATAGATGAAATATCATTTGAAGAGATGTTAGAACTTGCTTCTACTGGTGCAAAAGTACTCCATAGTAGATCAGTTGAACTAGCATATAAAAACAATATACCTATACACCTAAGATCATCATTTGTAGATGAAGAAGGAACTATAGTACACAAGGAGGTTAAGGGTATGGAAAATACCATAGTAAGGGGAATATCACACTCGGAACATGAAGCGAGGATTACAATAAAAGAAGTTCCAGATGAGCCAGGAGTAGCGGCTCGTATCTTTAATAATATATCTTCACATGGAATAAATATAGATATTATTGTTCAAGGTGGAGGAAAAGGTAGATATAATGATGTAAGTTTTATAGTAAAAGAAGAAGATTATGATGATGCTATAAGATACAGTGAAGAAATCTCAGATAAAATAGGAGCAAGAGGGGTAGAAGGAACTAGAGATGTAGCTATGGTAAGTGTAGTTGGTATAGGTATTAAATCTAATCCAGGAGTAGCAGCAAAAGTATTTGAAACTTTTGGTAATGAAAAGATAAATATAGATATGATAAGTTGTTCAGAGATTAAAATAAGTTGTGTAGTAGCTCAGACAGATCTTCATAGAGCTATAAATGCACTTCATAACAAATTTATAGATTAAATATTAAATTTAAAGGATAAACCAAAGGGTTTATTCTTTTTTTTGATAAAAATCAGCATATTGACTTTTCTTAAGAAAGACGAGGGAAAAATCAGAAAATATAGTATAATAAAAATAAAATTCCGTAAAAAAATGGAAAAGGTGAAGAAGATGAAAAAAATTATATTATATGACATGAACTATTTTTATGCTCAATGTGAAGAAAGAGATGACATAAGCCTTGTAGACAAAGCAGTAATTGTAGGTGGAAAACCAGGAGAAAGGGGTGGAATAGTAGGGACTTGTAACTATAAAGCTCGTGAATACGGAGTAAGAAGTGGTATGAGCTCAACAGAAGCTTATTATTTATGCCCAGAGGGTGTATTTGTAAAACCAAGGATGAAAGTTTATTATAAAGCCCACGAAGAGATAAGAGCAATAGTAGAAGAATATACACCTGAAGTGGAATATGTAGCCCTTGATGAAGCTTATCTTGACGTTACTGGCAGTGAAAGAATATTTGGTAGTGCAGAAAAGATAGCAAGAGAGATACAAGAAAAGATATATAAAGTAACTAATTTAACTTGTTCTATTGGGATTGGTTATAGTAAAATGAGTGCAAAAATAGCAGCTGAAAAGATAAAACCAAAGGGTTTTTATATACTTGATACTAAAGAAAAGTTTTTGGAAGAATTAAGTGATAAAAAAGTAGGTATAATTCCAGGCATAGGAAAAAGGGTAGAAGATAGACTAAATAAACTAGGAGTATACAGGGTAGAAGATTTACAAAAAATAGACTATAAAAAACTTGAAAAAGAATTTAAACCAGTTATGACAAAATGGCTTAAAGAAGTAGCTTTTGGTATAGATACAAGAAAAGTAATTACTTTTTATAAAGAAAAAAGTATAGGTAGGTCTGTAACTTTGCTTAAAAATACAAATGACATGAGAATAATAATAAATTCATTAATAGATATAATAGAATTATTAAGTTATAAATTAGCCCTTAGAAAAGAATTTGCCATGAGTGTAACTTTAAAAATTAGATGGAAAAGTATGAAAGTAACTTTGAAAAGTCATAAAGTTAGAGAAGGTA
>CAZHXU010000026.1:0-4751 GCA_964536535.1 uncultured Fusobacteriaceae bacterium | reverse complement strand
AGAGAAGGTAAGGGGAGTAGGAGTTTCGCTAGGAAATTTGTCAGATAAAAAATATAAACAATTAAAATTGGGTCAAGTAGACAAAATGGAAAAAGAAATGAAAATAGATAGATTAAAGATGGATATTAGAAATAAATATGGATATAAAATTATGATAAATTCTTTGGAATATATGAAGAAAAAAGATAAAAATGGAGAAATTATAAAAAATAATTATTTAAAATTATAAAAAAAATCTTATAGATAAGAATATTTCTAATATAGTATTTTAATACAAAATTTAGATTTTTTAGAGAAATAAAAAAAATAAACATAAGAAAAATCCATAATATCAGCAATTTAAAGTGACTTAAATTTGTAAAAAAACTGTTCTCAAAAAATACACGCAACCATAAAGTTACTAAAATCAATAAAAAGTCATTCTTGAGAATGTCTTTTTATTGAAATTTCCTTTGAAATTATCTGAAAAATTGGTTATAATAAAATATTAGTTGTGGTAAATAGTGGAAAAGGGTATTAATAAAAGTTATGATAATGGAGGAATTATGGACGTTTCAAATTCAGGTTTATTAGTTGGGGACTTAGAACCTAGATTAAACGATGGAAATTTTCGTTTTAACAAGGGAAGGTTTCTGGATTTTGAAGTAGTTAAACCTCTTGAGAAGAATAGAAGTGATGCAGATTTATACTTAATAAAAAAAGACAATAATGAATTTCTTCTGACTCTTTATAAAGGTGGTGTAACTGCTCCTAGAGATATGTTGTTACAAGCTCAAAGTCTATCTAGACATGAAGAAAATTATTTTGCGCAAATAATACAATGTGGATATAGTGAAGAATACGAAAGAGATTATTCTATTACAAAATTAAGTGAGTTTGGAACTTTACGTAGTAGAAGAATAAGAAATTATAAGAGATTAATAAGACAAATTGTTATAGCACTTGAGACAGCTCATGAAAATGATATTTGGCATCTTGATCTTAGGTTAGATGATATAATTATTGAGAACATAAACCCAAATAACTATAGCATATATGGAATGGGGCATAGAAGAGTAGAAGATGACGATTCTTGTGAAACAATAGCAACAATAAAAGGAATGGGTAAATATCAAGCTCCAGAAGTTGTTCATTGTAAAGGAAGAGCAAAATCAGATTTTTGGTCTTTAGGAGTTATTTTGTACGAAGTAATAGTTGGGAAATATCCCTTTAGTTATGAAAAAAATAATTATGGAAACTATCAGGTAAATTATAAAGAATATACTATACCTGATTTTGTCGAAGAAAGATATAGGGAATTAATAGATGGTTTGTTAACTATAAATACAAGAAATCGTTGGGGTATAGATAAAGTTAAAGAATGGTTGATGACAAATGTTGATGATAAAAAAATTGATACATATCAAACTGAAAAATTTGTATATAAAGATATAGAATATGAAAATTTAGAAGATTTACATGAACATTTTGCTTTTACACCATATGGTTATGGGGAACTTGAAAAACTTTATTTTAGAGGTCATATAACTAAGTGGTTAGCAGACACAAATAACCTTGAATTATTAAAGGAACTTGAAGAAAGTTTGGCAAATAAATACTTGTTTAATAGATATATATATAAGTATTGGAGTGAAGATAGAGAATTATATTTTAAAGGTTTTGATCTTACTAAGTATGAAAATCTTAAGATGTTATCTGAAACAGATATAAATAAAATAGCAGATTTTTTACCTCCTCTTAATAAAAAAGTTGAAGAAATTAGAGATGATTTGAAAAATGATACTCAAAAGAGATTAACAAACAAAAGTAGAATAGATAAAAATTTCTTTTATTATGGGTACATAGATAATAGAGATTTGTATTTGGATGGGAAAAAAGCTTCTACTTATAAAACTATTCCTAATCTTGATATGGTTGAAGATAAAAGTATAAAAACTTTTTTGAGATTTAGAGAAGAATATAATTTTGATAATATAGAAAACTATGTAAGAGAAGTAACTAATGGTAAAAATCCATTAGAAAGTATAAAAGAAAGTATAGAAAAATATCAATTACCTTTAGTTTTTCTAAATAGCAATATTATAGAAAAAGCACATGATTTGATTAAGTTTAAAGAAGAACAAAAGGGAGAGTTGGATTTATTTAAAAAACTATATGAAGAATATAAGTTTTTACCTCTTTCATTTAGAGATATGTTAATTGAAAAATCAAACCTAGATTTTTATACTTATTATATAGAAAAAGCACTTGAAAGAGATTATTATTTGCTTTTTGAAAAGTTAAAAAAGAAGATAGATGAAAATAGTTTGTTAACTTATTTATCATTTAGTACCTATGAAGAACTTTTGGAAGAGTTTCCATTAGCAGAAGAAGTCCCAGTTGAAAATAAAGATTATATTAAATTTCAACTGGATATTCTAGATTATATCTTTAATAACAAACTACATCAAAATGGGGAGTTTGGGGTAGAAGTAAAAGCAACTGGTTTATCAAAATTATTTGGAAAATTCAAAAAAAATTAAAAATAACCCTTATCTTTTTAGATAAGGGATTTTTTTGTTATATAACAAAATTTTATATAACAGTTAAAATTTTTTAATTAAACTTTAACGATTAAAAGTGAATTTTAAAAGAAAAAAAACTAAAGTAATTAAATAAAAGAAAAAGAACAAAAAGTTAATTAAGTATAGATTTTCTTTGATTTTACTTGATTAAGTCAAAAATACTAAACTTTATTAATTTGATAAATTAACAATAGTATAAAAGCTTTTTAAGTATATAAAATCATTGTTTCAAGAGTTTTTAATAAAAATATCTTTGTTAAAATAAAAAAAATAAAAAAAATTATTTTTGACAAAAAACACTTCAGTAGAATTTTTAAAATAATATTAACATTTTAATATTGCTTTTTAACACAAAACGTACTATCATAGTATAACTTGAAGGGAGATGAAGGTATGAAATTAAAGAACAAGATTATTATTAGTAATTTAATATTATTAGTATTGTTTTTAACAGTTGTTATCACGGGGAAAGTTACATTTTTGAAAGGTTATACAGAATCAGAAAGAACTCTTATAGAAAAAGAAATAAAAGCAGAAAAAAAAGAGCAATTAAATGAACTTATGAACTTGGCAATAAATGTAATTAACAAAATAGATAAAATGGATTTGTCTATAGAAGAAAAAAAAGCCATGGCAGCACAACAATTAAATAATATGACTTACAAAGGAAAAGAAGGATACTATTCTGGTTATGATTTAAGTGGGGAAACTCCAAAGTGGGCCTTTTATGGGAAAAAACCTACTAATACAGGAGAAGATTTAGAAATAACTCAAAAAAGACAAGATATAATAGATGCTTCTAAAAACAACGATATTTTAATATATAAATCAACTAATCCAACAACACAAACAGAAAATGTAGATAAAATGAGTAAAACATATCATCATAAAGGATGGGATTGGGTTATAATTACTGGATTTTATTTAGAAGGAATAGAAGATAATATTCAATTAATCCTTGATGATTTAGAAAAAGAAAAAAATATTATGCTAAGAAACATAATGATATTATCAATGGGAATATTTATTATAGCAATAGGTTTCTCAGCAAAACTTGGTAGAGATATATCAAAAGGAGTAATTTCTTTAAATGAACAATTTGAAGAGTTAGCAAATGGTAATTTGAAGGTAAAATTTGAAAATGAATATTCAAGTGAAATGAAGGATTTATCAATTAGTTTTAACAAATTTGTTAGTAGAATAACTTCTACTGTAACTAAAGTTGACCTCCTAATTTCAAAATTAGCTAATGAAAATAAAGAGTTATTCGAAGCGATTAATTCTATTATAAATGGAAATGCTGATAATAGAGGAATAGAACAACTAGATATGCAAGTAGGAGTAGTACTTGATAATGTACGTAATCAAACAGCTAGT
This sequence comes from uncultured Fusobacteriaceae bacterium, assembly GCA_964536535.1. Taxonomy (GTDB): domain Bacteria; phylum Fusobacteriota; class Fusobacteriia; order Fusobacteriales; family Fusobacteriaceae; genus CAZFBB01. Next base: position 810 of record CAZHXU010000026.1, on the reverse strand, counting down.
GCACAACAAAGTTTGGCTGCTCTAGAAGAAATTACAGCAAGTAGTGAAAGTATGAAAGAAAATGTAAATTCTGGAATTAAAGCTTTTGATACAACAAAAGAAATAAGTGAAAAATCACTTGAAAGCATGAACCAAATGAATCATTCTATGACTGATATTGTAACGAGTGTTCGTGCAACAAATGAAGAGATAGAAGTACTTACAAATATATCAAACAATATTACAAATATAGTAACAGCGATTAATTCAATATCTGAGCAAACGAACCTTCTTGCCCTTAATGCAGCAATAGAAGCAGCAAGAGCAGGAGAAGCTGGAAGAGGGTTTGCTGTTGTTGCTGAAGAAATACGTAAACTAGCAGAACAAACAAATAGAGAAACAAATAAAATAGAAGATTTGATAGGAACTATAGTAACAAGTGTTGATAAAGTAAAAGGAAGTGGACAAGAGGTAGAAGGAAAAGTTATAAATGGACAAAGTACTCTTAGTCTTTCTGCTGAGAATATGAAAAAAATAGCAGGTTTAATAGAAAGAAATAGTGAAGACATGAGAAATATCTTGTACAGTTCAGACGAGCAAGTAAATGCAGCTAGGGAGATTACTCATGCAGTAGAAGCAATTACTGATAACTCAACAGAAATTGAAAGTTTAAGTCTTGATACAAATGATATAACTAAATCAATAAAAGAATTATTAGTAGCTAAAAAAGATATAATAAAAGGTCTAAATGGAATAAGTAAAGAACTTGAAAGTGATTTAGATTTCTTTAAATATTAATAAAAGAAAAGAGCTGAATATTCAGCTCTTTTT
>CAZHXU010000025.1:0-22487 GCA_964536535.1 uncultured Fusobacteriaceae bacterium | reverse complement strand
ACGCTCTACCAACTGAGCTACTCCCGCATACCAGTGAGGTTTCCCCTCAAGGCGAGTTAAAGTATACTATAAAGAAAAGAAAGTGTCAATATTTTTTTTAAGAAAAATAAAAAATAAATTAAATACCGTATCATTTCTTATATTAAGCCTTTAAAAACAGTTTCTGTATCTTCCAAGTCAAATAAATCAAAAAAAATTATCTTTACTATTTAAAATTAGAAAAAAATAAGTTATAATTTAGTGATAATAAAAAAAATACTGAATAAAGGGGAAAAGATACAAATTTCTAATATTTGTTGACAAAATTAATGTTGTATCTTTAGTACGTTCTAGACAGAAGTCTAAATTCAAAACATGAGGAGTGTTTGCATTGTTTAAAAAAATATTAAGTAGCTTAGGCGGAGGAAAAGAAAGTATAGATGAACTATACGACGAAATCGAAGTATTAAGGGAAGAGTGTGACTCTTTAAATGATGTTGTTAGACAAAAGGATAGTAAAATCAAAAAACTATATGCAGAAATTGAGAGACTAGAGAGTCAATTGTCTGAAAGAGATAATAGCGATAGAATAGATCAAAATTTATTAGATAAATTAGATCAAGAACTCAAAAATAGAGATCTTAAGATAAAAGAATTAGAAGATAAAAATGCTACAATATCTCATCAGTTAGTATCAGATGTAACAGAAGAAAAAATAGATGAAGTATTAAATGCAGATTTAGTATCATATAGAGTTTTAATAAATGACTACTATGAAGCTAGAAAATTTGAGTCATTTAAAAAGTTATGTGAAGATTTACGATTAACTTATGTAGACCAGTTAGAGTCACTAGAATTTTCTAATTTAGCTTTAACTGAGACAAAGATAAAAAATGCTAGAGCTCATTTTGATGAGTATAAAAATGGATACTATGATTTAGATATGAAAAATTATTTGATTAAAGGTGATAAAATATCGAAAGTGTTCTTTAGGTTTAGATCATTTGTAAAGTATTGCAAAAAAGCTAATTTAAATTATATGATAGAACTTGATAATTTGAATTTTGACTCTCTACTTCAAGAAGATTTTACAGATGTTCAAATTGAAAAGATAAAAAGTAAATTGGACGAGTATAACAAACTTAAAAAAATTAATAGATAGATACTTTGAAAAGGCTATTTTATAAGTAGTCTTTTTAAATTTGTATGATAACTCAAGAAAAAAATATGAAATATTTAATGAAAATTTACATGAATAATAGTATAATATCTAATAAAAAACTATGGAGGTTTTATGAACGAAGAAAATTATCAAGAGCTCAAGGCTCAATTGGAAGAATATAAATTAGAAAAAGAAAGAGTTAGAAAAATTGTAGGACAAATTGGTAGTAGAAAAGGCTCTAAATACCATAAAGTAGTAAATCAGCTTCTACTCCTAATCATACTCCTAGTATTTATATTAGGTGCTATATTTAATACTATCTCATATACACTAGCTTTACAAGTGGCAACTTTTTTTGCAGCATTAAAAGCAATATGGCTTATTCATGAGCAACAAAAGATAAATCATTTCCAATTTTGGATACTTAGCTCACTTGAATTAAAAGTAAATGAAATCGAAAAAAAATTATCGAAATATATAAGAGATAAGTAGGTAACTTATGAAAAGACTTAAAGTAGAAAAAAAGATAAGTTATGAAAAAAAAGTAGCAATTTTAGGAATATTCCCACTTTTACTTTTACTAATTTCAATTATTTTAGGTCATAAAGAGATTTTTTATGGCTTAATAGAGATAATAAAACATCCAGGAATATTAGTTACTGATTATATTGTAGTTGGTGGTTACTATGCTAATTTGTTTAATGTAGCTTTAGTAGGTCTACTAAATTTATTACTAATATACAAAATGAAAGTTCCAATTAATGGACTTATTTTTGCTGGGTACTTTGTTTCAATTGGATTTGCGTTTTTTGGGAAAACTGTCGTAAATATTTTGCCCATATATTTAGGTGGATATTTATATAGTAAACATGAAAAAATAAACTTTAAAGGAATTTTTGGGGTAATGATGTTTAGTACAGGTTTAGCACCTGTAGTAAGTTTTTTACTTTTTAATCCGCAACTGAGTTTGTTGGCAAAATTATTCTTTGGAATAGGTTCAGGGATTATAATAGGGTTCATAATGACTCCTCTATCATCTCATATGCTAAAATTTCATGATGGATACAATCTTTATAATATTGGATTTACTGCAGGGATTTTAGGTAATATATTTGCTGCAATATTTAGAGGTAAAGGTTTAAATTTAGAAAAGTTTTATTTAGTATCAACAGAATATGATTTTAGTTTAAAAATTATTTTAACTATTACTTTTTTAATATTTATATTCTTAGGATATTATATTAATAAAAACTCTTTTGTTGGTTATGATATACTTATGGCAAGTAGTGGTAGGGTTATCTCTGATTTTATACTAACTGAAGGTTTTGGTCTAAGTCTTTTAAATACAGGGATATTAGGTTTGTTATCTTTAGCTCTTGTAAATTTTTTAGGAACACCACTTAACGGACCACTAATAGCTGGTATATTTACAGTTTTTGGATTTGGTGCATTTGGTAAACATCCTGTTAATACAATTCCAATTGTAATAGGAGTTGTTTTTGCAAGTTATTTGAATATTGGAGAGTATAATAGTTTCTCTGTTGCTCTAACGGCACTATTTGGAACTACACTTGCTCCAATTGCTGGTGTACATGGACCATTTATGGGAATTGTAGCTGGATTTTTCCACTTGTTTGTTGTGAATAATGTTGGTATAATACATGGGGGAATGAATTTATATAACAATGGTTTTTCTGGAGGATTAGTAGCTGGGATATTAGTTCCTTTGATTCACAAATTTAATTTAGGAGAAAAATTCTATGATCGAATCTATTAAAAAAATAACTAAAATAATTGACGAAATTACAACGTTTTTTATGTCAAATGGAAATGAAGACTTGGATATTAGTGTAAAACATAATAAAACAGGTTTTGTAATAAAATTTGTTGTAAAAGGTGTGAACTTAACTAGTAGCGAAATTAATGATATTACAGAATCACTTGATATACAAAGACAAGAAGATGTTGAAGAATACTATTGGCAATTAAATGGTGCTAGTGAATCTGAAATGGAATTTGATTTGATAGGTATGATGATTGATTCTCATACTATTAAACAAGAAGATGGAAACTTAATTTTAGAATTAATAAGAAATGATTAGAAAAAACCTGTAGTTATTCCTACAGGTTTTTTATTTTTATTTAAAACTAATCTTTTAATATTCTTGTTGAGTTAAGAACTGCTAATAAAGAAACTCCAACGTCTGCAAAGATTGCTTCCCACATAGTAGCATTTCCCATAATACCTAGAGCCATTATTGCAATCTTTACTCCAAGAGCAAATAGTATATTTTGTGTAACAATTTGTCTTGTACGTTTTGCTGTTTGAATTGCAGATATAATTTTAATAGGTTTATCTTCCATTAAAACTATGTCAGAAGCTTCTATTGCTGCATCACTACCCAAACCTCCCATAGATATTCCTATATCTGCTTTAGCAAGTACAGGAGCGTCATTAATTCCGTCTCCAACAAATGCAACTAATTGAGAAGAGTTTTTCTTGATTTTATCAAATATATCTACTTTTTCTTGTGGAAGTAAATTTGAATAAACATTTTCAATTCCTAATTCCATTCCAATTCTGTCACCAACTTGTTTATTATCTCCAGTTAATAAATAAACATTTTTACCTAATTCTTTTAATTTTTTTATTGTTTCTGCAGAATCTTCTTTGATTTTATCCTTAATGACAATATTTCCAATATAATTATTGTCATAACTAACATAAATGATAGTTCCATAATCACTATTTTCTTCTACTCTAATCCCTTCCTTATCGAATAATTTTTTATTACCTATAAGGGCTTTCTTTTCATCTATAATAACAGAAATACCATAACCTTCAATTTCACTATAATTTTTTACTCTCTTAATATCAAGGTCTTTCCCATATTGCTTTTTGATACTATGAGCAATGGGATGGTTTGAATTAATTTCTCCCAAAGCAGCAAGTTCTAAAAGTTTATTTTCAGAGATATGATCCAAAGAAGGATTTATAGATGCTACTTCAAATTTTCCTTGGGTTAATGTACCAGTTTTATCAAAAATAATCGAATCTAATTTGTTTAAAGCTTCTAGATAATTTCCACCTTTTACTAAAACTCCTTTTTTGCTAGCATTTCCTATACCACTAAAGAAACCAAGTGGTACAGAAACAACAAGAGCACAAGGGCATGAAATAACCAAGAAAATAAGAGCTCTGTATAACCAGCTACTAAAGTCACCGAAGAATATAGAAGGAACAATAGCAGTGAAAAGAGCTATAATTACAACTATAGGTGTATAATAACGTGAGAATTTAGTAATGAATTTTTCAGTTTCTCCCTTGTTAGAACTAGCATTTTCAACAAGTTCAAGTATTTTACTTGCTGTTGAGTCATAAAATGCTTTTTTTACTTTTACTTCTAATGTTCCATTTTTATTTATACTTCCACTGAGTATATCAGCACCAATATTGACTTTTCTAGGTACTGATTCACCAGTAAGGGCAGAAGTGTCAAGAGTAGAAGTTCCTTTTGTAACTATACCATCTAATGGAACTTTTTCTCCAGGTTTTACAAGAATAATATCTCCAATACTAATATCTTCTGGATCTACTTTTTCAAAAGAACCATTTATTAATAGATTTGCGTAATCGGGTCTAATATCCATTAAATTTTCAATTGAATTTCTTGATTTTTTTACTGCTTTACTTTGGAAAAACTCACCAATTTTATAAAAAATCATAACAGCACTAGCTTCAGGATATTCGCCTATTGCAAATGCACCAAAAGTAGCAAGAGTCATTAGGAAGTTTTCATCAAAAAAAGTTTTTCTATTAATATTTTTAAAAGATTTTAGGACGATATCTCCACCTACAAAAACATAAGAAATAACAAAAAGAATTTTACCAATTAATAAATCTTTTCCTATAAACAAAGCAAGGATAAATAAAGCAAAACCAATTAAATTAATAATACTTTCTTTATGGCTAACTTCTTCTTTTAATGTTTCTTTTTTTCTTTGATTTTGAGTAATAATAGAAACTTTAACACCATCTTCATATGAATCAACTAATTTTTGAAGTTTTTCCTTAAAATCAATAATGTTAATTTTTGAATCAAGTGTTAATTTAAGAGTTTGTGTAGAAAAATTATATGCCCCTTCTTTTACTTCATCCAATTTTAAAATGGCTTGTTCAATTTTTTCTGCACAAGAAGCACAAAATAAATTTTCCAATTTGAATTTTTTTTGATTTTCTAATGATATTTCTTCAACATCAACATGATTTTCAATAGATTTTACAGTATCATTAATAATTTTAGTAATTTCTTTTGTATCTTTATTTTTTATCGTTATTTTTAATGTTTTTTTTACAAAGTTTAGATTATGTTCTATAATTCCGTCTAATTTTCCAACTTCATCTTCAATTTTTGTAGCACAATGAGCACAGTCAAGTTTGTTTAATTTATATATCTTTATAGTATTTTCCATATCCCTCTCCTTATATATGAATATCTGTTCATATATAATATTAACTCTTTTTTCATATAAAGTAAAGAAAAAATTTAAAAATAAAAAAAACTTTGCTAATTATAATAAAATTAGTTAAGTAATGAAAATAAAAGCTTGTAAGAAAGTAAATTTTTTTAATATAACAGACTCAAATTCGAAACTGGGAAAAACTTTTTAAAACTGAACATAAAAAGTTGACTTATTTAATTTGTTTATAGTATACTTTCTATAGGGATTAGTGATGTTTTAAAAACGGAGGTAGAAAGATGAAAAAAGTATTATTAGGAATTATGCTTGTTATGGCGCTGTTTCTAGTTGGATGTGAAAATCCATTAGATAAAATGAAAGAAACTGCTGATGCTGTAGAAGCTGCGGCAAATTTAGAAAAGAACATTGATTCGGCAAGTGGAGTAGTTACAAAATTTGAGGGTGGTCAAGAATTAACTGTAGCTGACGGGGACGTACTTATAAAAACACTTAAAGATATTGATACAATCTTATCATCTGATGTTGCTAATAAAGTAATTACAGAATATGCAGCAAAAGCTGGTGTGGATTTATCAGGTGACATTAGAACTAAAGTTCTTACAGAAGTGGAAAAGTGGGATACAGCTTATGCGAAAGAGCATCCACAATTAGCAAACTTAACTGAAACACAATTGACTACAATTAAAAACTTAGCATTAGCTATAGGTACTAAATTACCAACTACATAAAAAATAAAGTGGAACCGACAATTTTGTCGGTTTTTTTATTCTAAATAGTTATATAATACCTATGAATAAGGAGGTATTTTATGAAGAAATTAATGTTAATTTTATCTATTTTGTTTACACTATCCTTTGTTGCTTGTGAAAATCCATTTAAGCAACTGGAAGATACAATAGATGCAGTAGAAGCTGCAGCAAATCTTGCTTCAAATGTAGACGAAATAACTGCATTACTAACAGCATCTGAAAGTAGGGATTTAACAAGTGCAGAGTTAAATACAATCCAAACAGCTTTACAAGATGTAAAAACAGTACTAAGTAATGAAGCAACAGCAGGAATTATACAAGAATATGCAAGTTCTCAAGGAGTAACATTGGAACAAGACATGATAAATGATGTAAAAGCAAAAATTCAAAGTGGTGGAGTAGCAATAGATCTTAATGGTGACTCTGACACAACTCAAGAAAATCAAATTCTTACTTTAGTAAATGATATACTTAATTTATTATAAAATTTAGGACTAGTTTTTATTAGTCCTTTTTTAATTGTTTATAAAGTTTAATGAAGATATCTTTATATATTAAAATCTGTTTATATCCTTGATTTTAAAGAGATAATTCATTTTTTTTTATAAAAATGATTATAATAAGCAATTGATTAATTATTAAGTAAATATAAATATTGACATTTGTTAGATATAAGGGTATAAAAATAAAAAAAGGAGGTAATTATGTCAAAACATTTACATATTTTTGGAGATAAAGAAAAGGTAGCAGAAACAGTATTATTACCAGGAGATCCACTTAGGGCAAAATGGATAGCAGAAACTTTTTTGACTGATGTTGTTTGTTATAATGAAGTAAGAGGTATGTACGGATATACTGGATATTATAATGGCAAGAGAGTGAGTATACAAGGAACAGGAATGGGGATGCCATCTATATCAATTTATGCAACAGAACTTATTAAGTTTTATGATGCAAAAAGGTTAATTAGAATAGGAAGTTGCGGATCTTTATCTATGGATGTTAATATTAGAGATTTAATATTAGCCCAAGGAGCATGTACAGACTCGAATATAAACAAAAAAAGATTTGGTGGAGATAATTTTGCACCAATAGCTTCATTTAATCTATTAAAAGATGCATATGATAATGGAGTAGAAATGGGAATAAAAGAAAAACTCAAAGTTGGGAATATATTAACAGCTGATTTATTCTATAGTGATGAAGGTTTTGATAAGTGGACTGAATATGGTGTTTTAGGAGCAGATATGGAAAGTGCTGAATTATATACACTTGGTGCAAAGTTTGGAGTAGAAGTGTTAAGTATTATGACTGTTTCAGATCACATATTAAAAGGTGAACAAACAAGTCCAAAAGAAAGACAAGAATCTTTTGATGAAATGATTAAAGTAGCTCTTAGTTTGATAAAATAATATAAAATTTACTCTTTCCCTAAAATTCTTTAGAACAGAATCGGGAAACTTAGAGATTTATCTCTTTAATTGAACAATGGAGAATATATTAAAATAAATGAAAGATTTTATGTAGTTTTAAATAAATCTGTTTCACAAAAGTTACAGAGTTTTCACAGAGAAGTATTAAAAGCTTTGACGCATATTTAGTGAGACTTAGGTAATTATACCTTTAGTCGAACTATGCACAGTCTATTAAAACAAGCAATAAAGGGTAGTTTTAAAGGAATAATAAAAAAACTTTTAATTCACAAAAAAAGACTAATTTTTATAAAATCAGTCTTTTGTCTTCAATCTCAAAGGAGCTTAGCTCCTTTTTATTTAATATTATATTTTTCTTTGATTTCTAATATTCTCTCCCAAACTTTCTCTTCTACATCATCTTTAGTTACTTTGGCAAAGATACTAGATAAAACTTCTCTTTCTTTGTCGTCTACATAATTATCTCTTAATGCCAAACCTAAAAGAAAGTTTAACTCACTTAAATCAAGTGTGCCGTCATCAGCAAAACATTGGATAGAAGCAATAGCAATATCCATATGACTATAATTTTTCATTGTTGTCCCTCTATTCTTTTCTTTTATTATAAAATGAATAAATAACCTTTGTCAATAGAGTAAAAATGTTATAATATAGTAAAAAAGGAGGGTAAGATGAGATTTGGAATTGTAGGAACTAGTTGGATAAGTGACAGATTTATTGAAGGAGGTCTTTTAATAGAAGACTTTAAAGTAGAAGCAGTATACAGTAGAAATATAGAGAAAGCTAAAGAGTTTGGAGAAAAATACAGAGTTAAGCATTATTTTGATTCTTTGGAGGAAATGTCAAAGAGTGACCTAATAGATGCAGTATATATTGCATCACCAAATTCTTTGCATGTTGAACAAGCAAAAGTTTTTGTAAAAGAAGGGGTAAATGTTTTTATCGAAAAACCAATTGCTTCTACTCCCGAAGAGCTTTCTTCCCTATTAAAATTGGCAAAAGAAAAAAATGTACTTGTAATGGAAGGGATTATTCCTTTACAACTACCCAATTATACTGCTATTGAAGAAAATCTTTATAAAATTGGGAAAATAAGGAAAGTAACAGGAATATTTTGCCAATATTCGTCAAAATATAACAAGTGGAAAGAAGGAGTATACACAAATGCTTTTGATCCAAAATGGACAAATGGAGCTTTGATGGATATAGGAATATATCCTTTATACTTAATTACAAGTTTGTTTGGAAAACCAAATGAAATTAAAGGAATATCTACTATATTAAAAGACAGTATAGATGGTGAAGGGAATATACTATTATCTTATGATGATTTTAGCGCTAATATTATATATTCAAAAATTTCAAATAGTTATTTGAAAAGTGAAATTTCAGGAGAAAAAGGAAGTATCATAATTGATCATGTAGCACAAATTCCTAAAGTTGAGATTATTTATAACAATGGAGATAAAGAGGACATAAGTAGGGAACAAAAAGAAAATACTATGTATTATGAATTACTTGATTTTATTAATACATACAAAAGTGGAAAGATTGAGTCAGAAAAAAATACTCATGAAAAATCTATGTTAATACAGGAGATATTGTTGGAGAGTAGAAGAAAAATGGGCTTTTCTTTTCCAGCTGATGAAAAATAAATAAGATTGCAAAAAGGACTAGAGATAATCTAGTCCTTTATTTTATTAGGAAAAATGGGTTCAATTAGTCAAAGTTTAAAATATTTTAAATCTTCATTTAGTTGGTTAGCCATAGTAGAGAGTTCTAAAATAGTTGCTAATCTAGATTTTAAAGTTTTACTTATTTTATCACTAATTTCATGATTTTGAATAGAATGTTCTTCTATAGTGACAGAATTTTCTGTAATATCTCCAACAGCTGTAGTAATTTCATTAGTAGCATTATTCTGCTCTTCAATATCCCTTGTAATTTCATTTATAGCTCTAGCATTAGACTTTGTAATCTCAATTATAGCATCAAGAATTTCTTTTACTTTTTCACTCATATTAAGACCTTCAGAAACATTATCAGTAACAATATCATTAGCTCCTTTAACACCTTCTACTTTTGAGCTAATTCCCCTAATTATGCTTTCGATTTTATTAGTTTGTTTACTTGTTTCTTCAGCCAAAATTCTGATTTCATCAGCAACAACAGCAAATCCTTTTCCAGCATCTCCAGCCCTAGCTGCCTCTATGGCTGCATTAAGAGCAAGAAGATTAGTTTGCTCAGAGATAGTATTTATTACTTCTACAATATTTGTAATTTCTTTTGAATAATTTAATAAACCATTTATTTCTTCATTAGTTTCAGTAACTTTATTTTTAATAGTACCCATTTTATTATGCATATTTTCAATATTATGGATACTAGTATTAGCTATTTCAAGAGCTTCGTTACTTGTATCTCTTGTTTTGAATATATTTTCTTTGATATTTTGACTAGCTGCAGATATTTGTTCTAAACCAGCAAGGCTTTCTTCGGCTCCAGCAGTTTGATTTCTGATATTATCAAGTGATTCTTGTATATATTGTTGTAAATGGATAATACCTTTTTCCATATCTTTACTGCCACCATTTACAATATTTGTCATTATTTCTGAAAGATTTTTATTTTCTTCATCTACTTTTGAAGATATAGCAGAGATTGCGCTAATTAATTCATTTAAATTACCCATAAATTTATTATATTCACTTCCTAACAAACCTAGTTCATCTTTTGAATTAATAGTAACTCTAGATCTCAAATCACCATTAGCACTTTCTTTAAATTTATCTACAAATAATAAAAGAGGATTAATAACTGTTTTTTGTGCAATTAACATAATGATTATAGCAAAAACAATTACGATAACTAAAATGATTAAGATAGCATTTCTAACACTGTCAAATTCTTTACTAAACTCTCTAGTATATGTTCCACCACTTATAACCCAATTTACATTGTCTAAATGTTTAAAAATAATAAATTTTTCTTTTTTTTCAAATTCATAAAAAACTTCACCTTCATTTTCACTTTTAACTTTGACAAGTTCAGGTACTGTATCGTATAGATTTGTTCCTAAAAAACTACTATTTGGATGGTATAAAACAGTTCCATCTGGTGCAATAATATATAAATATCCAGTTTCACCTACTTCTACTTTTTCTATACCTTTGACAAATGCTCCTAAATTTAAATCAATTCCTAAAACTCCAACTAAATTACCATTATCATATATACTTTTTGCAATACTAACAACCATATCACCACTTACTGCATCTTGGTAAGGGTCTGTAATAATGTAATCATTTGTAGCAAGAGCTTCTTTATACCATGGTCTTGATGTAGGGTCATAAGTATTTGGTAATTCTTCATATGGTTCAAGGAACATGTTTTTATCTACAGTTCCTAAATAAACAGATTTAAATACTTCTGAATTTTGTTGACTTTTTTTCATATAAGTCAAACCTTCATTTTGATCTTCGATTATTCCTTGTGCAATATAATTCATTTCTTTTTTAATATCACCAATACGCTCATTAATAATAAAAATTTCTTTATCTATAATTTTACCAAATTCTTTTTTTTCTACTCTAATTATATTATTCACTCCCAATTTGTAACTTGCATATCCAAGAACAATTATTGGAATTATTGATATAAACAAAATAACTAGAGAAAATTTTTGTTTCAGTTTCATAATTATACCTCCTAATGGAATAGTTCAAATATTTATTCGAGAATAATATAACAAATCCTCTTATCAAATAGAAAATATCTTTATAAAATAAAAAAATGTCAAAAAAAAGAAAAGACATAATGAAGATTATGTCTTTGTTTGTTTATAAAATCTTATTTTAAAAGAGATAATAAGATATTTATCTCTTTAATTTTATACTTTGTAGAAAAAATATATTAGATAAAAAATAGTATTACTCCGAAAACAGTAAGTACGGCACCAACAATTTCAATGAAATTTATCTTTTCTTTTAGATAATAAATAGAAAAAGGTATTATTAAAACAGGATTTATACTAAGAATAGTAGAAGCAATTCCTGCTTTAGCATATTTAAATGCAATAATAGCAACTAATACTCCTAAAAAAGGTCCCCAAATAGAACCGATAAATATACCTTTAAAACTACTTTTATTTTTTAGTCCTTTAATTACAACTGGCCATTTTTTAATTAATGTTACATAGATAAAAAATGCAATCATTGCAGTTAAAACTCTTATTTGTGTACTTGAAATAGGATCATAATTGCTAACTCCAATCTTACTTAGAATATTTCCACCTGATTGACCAATTACACCCATCAAAGCACAAAACAAACCAAATTTTGAATGTTTCAATTTTACTTTTTCCCCTTGGTTTTTTTGAAAAATTACAATTACAACTCCTAAAAGAACTATGATGATTCCAAGAATACTCTTTATTCCCAAAGTTTCTCCAAGTAAAAAATATGCTAATAATGCAGTAAGTGCAGGTGCTAATGACATAATAAGCATAGAAATTCTTGCACCAACTAATACAAAAGCTTCAAATAAGAATAAATCTCCCAAAAACATACCTATGAATCCAGATAAAGACAGAAAAGTAAAAGATTTGACAGGAGCGTCAAGAGGAAGAGGCATCGACCTCGTGAGAGTAGAAGTGATAGTTAAGAATAGAAAACCTAAAACAATACGTATGACGTTTACAGCTAAAGAACCAACTTCTTTTCCCGCTTTTTCAAAGGAAATAGAAGTGCCAACCCAACAAAATGCCCCCAAAAGAGCCATTATTTCTCCCAAATAATTCATGATAACCTCCCTAATTTGCAGTATTGTAGCATAGAAAAAATATTTTATCAATATTATTAGAATTTTTTAATTGAGTGTTGACAAATATAAAAGAAGGTGTTATAAATATATTGTTAGCACTCTTATATGACGAGTGCTAAAAAAAGGAGGTTAAGATATGAATCAAGAAAAATTCACACAAAAAAGTCTGGAAAGTTTATCAGCAGCACATGAATTTGCACAAAAATATAAACATACATATATAAAGAGGGAACATTTATTACTAGCTTTGATTAGTCAAATAGATGGTTTAATACCTAAGTTACTAGAAAAATTAAACATTAATATACCAAGTTTTATGGGAAAAGTAGAAGGGTATTTGAACAATTTGCCTAAAGTTAGTGTAACTAATCCTGGTCAGATATATATGGATGGTGACCTTGCAAAAGTACTTGATAAAGCTGAAAAAGTAGCTGAAAAAATGGGTGACAGTTATATTAGTGTAGAACACCTCTTTATTGCTCTTATAGATGCTAATTTATCTATTATTAAAGAAGAAGGAATTAATAAAAAAGTATTTGAAGAAGTATTAAAGAGTGTAAGAGGAAATCAAAAAGTAAATAGTCAAAACCCAGAAGGTGTTTATGATGTTTTAAACAAATACGGAAGAGATTTGTGTGAAGAAGTTAGAAGTGGTCGTATAGACCCAATTATAGGTAGAGATAATGAAATACGTAGAACTGTACAAATATTATCTAGAAGAACAAAAAACAACCCTATGCTTATAGGAGAGCCTGGGGTAGGAAAAACAGCATTAGTAGAAGGTTTGGCACAGAGAATAGTAAAAGGAGATGTACCAGATAATCTAAAGGACAAAACAGTATTTTCCCTTGATATGGGAGCTCTTATTGCAGGAGCAAAATTTAGAGGAGAATTTGAAGAAAGATTAAAAGCAGTTGTAAATGAGTTAGAATCAAATAATGGTAAAATAATATTATTTATTGATGAAATTCATACTATAGTAGGGGCTGGTAAAACAGATGGAGCTATGGATGCTGGAAATCTTTTAAAACCTATGTTGGCTCGTGGAGAAATAAATGTAATTGGAGCAACAACCCTTGATGAATATAGAAAATATATAGAAAAAGATAGTGCATTAGAAAGAAGATTTCAACCAGTTGTAGTAAAAGAACCTAGTGTAGAAGATAGTATCTCTATACTTCGTGGTCTAAAGGACAAATATGAAGTTTATCATGGAATAAGAATTAGTGATAGTGCAATAGTGTCAGCGGTGACACTTTCAGACAGATATATAACAGATAGAAATCTTCCTGATAAAGCCATTGATCTCGTTGATGAAGCAGCAAGTAAAATAAAAACAGAAATGAATTCTATGCCAGTAGAACTTGATGAACTTCATAGAAAAATTATGCAGTATGAAATAGAAAGGGAAGCATTAAAGAAAGAAAAAGATAAAGGAAGTAAAGAAAGACTAAATAACCTTGAAAAAGAACTTGCTGAACTTAAGGATAAAAAAGGAGTACTGCAAGCTCAGTGGGATTTGGAAAAAACAGATGTTGGTAAAGTACAACAACTAAAAGAACAAATTGAAGATATTAAACTTGAAATTGAAAGAGCAAATAGAGAAGCTGATTTGTCTAAATTAGCGGAACTTCAATACGGAAAACTACCTGAATTAGAAGGTTTGTTAAAGGTAGAAGAAGAAAAGATGGAAGCTAGTAAAAAAATAAAAAATAGGCTAGTAAATGAAATATTAGATAGTGATGAAATAGCTGAAGTAGTTAGTAATTGGACTGGGATACCAGTAAATAAACTAATGGAAGGTGAAAGAGAAAAAATATTGAATTTAGAAGATACAATAAAAAGTAGGGTAATTGGACAAGAAGAAGCTATAAAATCAATAGCAGATACTATAATAAGAGCAAGAGCAGGTTTAAATGACCCAAATAGACCTTTAGGTTCATTTGTATTCCTTGGACCAACTGGAGTTGGAAAAACATACCTTGCAAAAACTCTTGCACTTAATCTATTTGATGATGAACATAACATTGTAAGAATAGATATGAGTGAATATATGGATAAATTTAGTGTAACTAGACTTATAGGAGCACCTCCAGGTTATGTTGGTTATGAAGAAGGAGGTCAACTTACAGAAGCAGTAAGAAGAAAACCTTATTCAGTAATTTTATTAGATGAGATTGAAAAAGCTCATCCTGATGTATTTAATTTATTGTTACAGTTATTAGATGATGGAAGATTAACAGATAGTAAGGGAAAAATAGTAGATTTTAAAAATACAATAATTATTATGACAAGCAATCTAGGAAGTGAATACATAGTTGCAGACCCAGAAGTTAGTGAAAAAACAAAAGAATTAGTTAAAGATAATTTAAAAAGAAGTTTTAAACCAGAATTTGTAAATAGAATAGATGATTTAATTGTTTTTAGAGCTCTTGGAAAAGAAAGCGTAAAAAATATTATACACTTATTAATTAAAGAAATAAACAAGAGATTAGAAGAAAAATATATTAGTATAACTTTTGAGGATGAAGCTTTGGATTTAGTAATAGAAAAAGCATATGATATGCATTATGGAGCTAGACCATTAAAAAGATATTTGCAAAAAGAGGTAGAAACTAATTTAGCTAAACTAATACTTAAAGGAGATATTTTAGATGGAGATAAAGTACTAGTAAAAGCAGATAGTGGATCTTTAAAATTTATTAAATCTGAATAAATAAAAAGGGCAAAAGCCCTTTTTTTTATACAAAGATTTCCATTGCAATTAATGAAAAACCAGCAATTAATCCATATACAACCATTTTAGTTTTGAACATTTCATTTTGATTATTTTTATTTTCCATAAATTCATCAACTGTATTTTTACTTAACATAGCAAATTTTGTAAGTATAATTGCTCCTGCATATATAAGGTAAAGAGTACCATGTAAGATTATTATACTTCTAACTGGGAAGTTGGTGGTAGAAGCTATAAAAATATCAAAAATAAAACTTAATATAACAACAATTATTAGAATAGAAATTTCTTTCAAAATTTTTTTAATCATAAAACCTCCATAAGTTATTATATCAAAAAAAAAGAAAAAGGTGAAGGTTCACCTTTTTAATTTGATTAGATAATCAAATGTTTTATTGGGTACTTTATATCAGGTTTTTTCTAATCAAAACAATCAAACTACAAGAGATAATAACATTCTTTATAAAAAAAGTCAAGAATATTTTTTTATATAAAAAAAGGAAAATTGCATAAACACAGTAAAGGTAAATACAAGTTATTCTAAGGGGAGGAAACTTATGTATGGAATAGTCATTATAGAAAAATCCATAAAAAAATTTGAAGAAAAAATAATAGAAATATCGGAAGAGCATGATGTAGTTTCTACTGAATTTAATAAAATTAAAGAATTATTTGTATTTACAGCTTGGTGCAATGAAGCTAGTTAATAAAGTTATAACTGTGAGGTTTATATATGAAAAGTATATGGATGATGTTGGGAATGATTAGTATTATTATCTTACTAAGTTAAATGAGGCTTTGCCTCATTTTTAATTTTTAAAAAAAAGAGGCTTTTCAGCCTCTAAAATTTACATTGCATTTTTAAAGATGTTGATAATCTCTTCAAGTGTTGCTTGTTTAGGATTAGTAAATCCACAAGCATCTTTAAGTGCATTAGTTGCAAGAGTTTCTAAATCCTCTTCTTTTGCACCTAACTCAGTTAATCCAGCTGGAATATCGATATCTTTTGATAAAGTTCTAATTGCTTCTAGAGCTTTTTCAGCTCCTTCGCTATCACTTAAACCTCTTACTTCTACTCCCATTGCTTCCGCAACATCTTTTAATCTTCCTGGAACAATTTGTGCATTATACTTTTGTACATGTGGAAGTAATACAGCGTTACAAACTCCGTGTGGTAAATCATAGAATCCACCTAATTGGTGAGCCATAGCATGTACATATCCTAATGATGCGTTATTAAAAGCCATACCTGCTAAATATTCAGCATATGCCATTTTATCTCTTGCATCTTTATCTTGCCCATTAGCAACAGCTGCTCTTAAGTTATTAGATATCAATTTGATAGCCATTAACGCACAAGCATCAGTTACAGGTGTAGCAGCAGTTGAAACATAAGCTTCTACAGCATGAGTTAATGCATCCATTCCAGTAGCAGCAGTTAAACCTTTAGGCATAGCTACCATCAATAATGGATCGTTAACTGCCATTATTGGAGTCATATGCTTGTCTACAAGAGCCATTTTAATGTGTCTTTCTTCATCAGTTATAATAGAGAAAACAGTCATTTCTGACGCAGTACCAGCAGTAGTATTTATAGCTACAAGTGGTAATTGAGGTTTTGCAGATTTATTAACTCCTTCATAATCTCTTATATCTCCGCCATTAGTAGCTAATATAGCAATCCCTTTAGCAGCATCATGTGGAGATCCTCCACCAAAAGAAATAACAAAATCACAATTATTATCTTTTAATATTTTTAATCCATCATTAACATTAGTTACAGTTGGATTTGGTTTTGTACCATCATATATAACATATTCAATTCCATTTAAATCTAAAACTTTAGTTAATTCATTAACTAATTTAATTTCTACTAAAACTTTATCTGTTACGATTAGAGCTTTTTTAAATCCTAACTCTTTAATATCTTTACCAGCTTCTGTTAAACACTCTGGTCCCATTAAACTCACTGGTGGCATAAAAAACTTATAAGACATATAAAAATCCTCCTTTTATTTTTGTTCCCTTAGTTATATGTATACTCCAATTTAACACTAATGTCAAGTATTAATCGATAATAAAATAACAAAGTTTCTATAAAAAACTAAAAAGAATATTCATTGTAATACTACAATAAATACTTGATTAATAGAGTGAGTGACAAGACAGTTTAGATAACACCTTGATTATATTAATATATAAAAGACTAAAATTATTTTAATACATATTTTTTTCACAAAATAAAGAAGAATTTACAAAAATTTGACTCAAAGATGTTTATTCAAAAAAATAAAAACTAGGATAAATCCTAGTTTAAAAAGTTTCTTTAATATTTGATATTTTTTCAATAGATTTGTCTAATATAACATCAAAGTTTTTTAGTTTGTTACTTAAAATTCTAGCACTAACATTAAAATCCATTGAGTTACTATTGTAATTTTCAAAGTTATCAGAGAAAGGAACTAAATTTCCTTTAGCACTTTCTAATCCAATATTTAATTGATTAATTAATTCTGAAACTTCTACTTTATAATCATCTTCCAAGTTAACATTAGTTACAAAATTTGAAAATACTTGATCAAAATCAGTCCATGTATTTTTAAATGTTTTAGCTAAATTATCTAAATCTTTATTGAATCTAGTAAAAACTCTTCCTTTTTCAAGTGAAGATAAACCAAAGCCAACTTCACCTTCTTCTTCTTTTTCAAGAGACATAGTAAATTCTCCACTTTTATTTATAAAATCACCGATTAAATCAACTAACTCTTTAGACCTATCTTCGATAGAACCTATATAATTATAGTAACCAGCTTTTCTTTTGTTTTCGATTTTTTCAAGTTCATTTGGATTGTCAATATTATTATCATAAACTTCTTTAATAGTATTCAAATCTTTAACAATTCTATTAATGTGACTTTCTACTTGTTCAGTAAAATGTTCCTTATTATTAAATTCTCTAATTACTCCAGAATTTTTAAAGTTATCTTTAAAATCTTCTAAATTTTTAAGATTCTCTAAGTTTAATTTTGCACGTGGAATATCTTTATTA
Organism: uncultured Fusobacteriaceae bacterium; assembly: GCA_964536535.1. Classification (GTDB taxonomy): domain Bacteria; phylum Fusobacteriota; class Fusobacteriia; order Fusobacteriales; family Fusobacteriaceae; genus CAZFBB01. Next base: position 4,075 of record CAZHXU010000025.1, on the reverse strand, counting down.
GAAAAATATAAGCTAGTAGGATTGCCACTTTCAATAAATACTTTTAATCCTTCATTGAATCCTTCTTTTTCTTCTACTCTAGTCCAAAATGCTCCTAAAACTATATCATACTCATCATCATAAAATTTTTCTACATCGTTTGTATAATATGCAAACAAAAATGTTTTTTTGTGTTGAGAATATAGTTTGTTCCAATCACTAATAATTTTTTCAATAGTTTTTCTTTCATCACAGACATCTTCTGGTGTAGCTACAAATACACGATAGACTCTTGCATCATATGCCATTTTCCCCACTCCTTTTTAACCGCCAACTTAATATAGAACAATTTATAATGTTATTATACATCAGTTGTGTAGAAATATCAAGGGATTGTTTCTAAAAACTATACAAAGAGTTTTGATTTGATACAAACTTGTAATTAAACTCCTTATTTTAAGCTTAGTTGAAGAAAAATTTTATATTTCTTTTATATCTTCTAAAAAAATTTTAATTTTGAAAATAATTTTTTCTAAAATTTCCAAAGATTCCAAAGTATTTGGAGTATTTAGAGAATGATTAGCTTGTTCAAAATATAAAAGTTCATAATTTTTATCAATTTTGTAAAAATCAATTTGAGAAAAATGAGGGTCATTACCTCCAAAAATAAATAGAGAAGGGGAAGGGGTAAAGTTTTCAATAATTGTTCTTAGAGGAGTCAGATAAATATTATAAATTTTATATTTATTAAAAGTTTTATTAAGGTCATTTTGAATTTTTGTTCCCAAACTTTTACCTATAAAAACAATTTTTTCATAAGATTCTTTAACTAATATTTTTTCAATAATTTCTTTTATATCTTTCAAAAGTAAATTATAATTATCAAAATTAAAAGATAATTTATATTGCTGAAAAGGATATTCTATAGACAGAGTGTCAAAAGCTAATTCTTTTGCGAGATTATTTGAATAAAAGATTAAAGGAGCTAAATTTGTATATGAATGACCAGGAAGCAAAACAACAAGATATTTACTATTTTGTTTATATAAGTTTAAACTTAATTTTTTGTTAATATAACTATCAAATTCAATATTTATAGACGACATAATAACCTCCCCTTTAAAAGTATTATATCATACAAATATTATTTTAATCAAATATCAAAGTAGTCGATTATGTAAGTTCTAATAATTTCATAATCAACATTTAATAATTCTTTCAAATTTCTACTATTTCCTATTATTTTAACAATTTCAAATCCATAATAATAACCTAGTCTGCCATTTTTATATTCTTTTATTGTGCTAATGCTAAATAACTCAAAGTATAGTTTTTGACTAAATCTATTTAATCGTATTGCTTTATTTAATCTTAAACCAATATTTGCTCTTTTTTTAATACAGTTCACTTCCCATTTTTCTACTTTTATTTTTGGTAAAAACCCTAACCAAAATGCATCTTCTAGAGTAGCAAAAGTACTTTGCCAACTCAAATAAGTAGCCAGCCCTTCAGTATATAACCTCTTAAAATACATTTCTTCAATATTTTCATAGTTATTATAGTAAAATTGGTCAAATCTATAATGAAGAGGATGAATAAGTTCATGAAGGATAAATAAATCCATGTGATAAAGAGGTTCAATATGAATAATAGAAGTTAAGTCAAAAATGACAAAAACTTCATTTTGAATTTTGATTCCGTGACCATCAATACTCCCATCACCAATAAATAGTATTGGTCTAATTTTCTCATATTGAAATATTTCTTTTAGTTGTTCATTGCATTTTTCAATTTTTTTTTCCATTTTATTAGCTAAAAAATAAAAGTCTTCTTTTTGATTATCATATGCTTGTATATTCAAAAATATATCATTTTGTAAAGATTCTTTATCTATTTCAATGAGATTAATATGATAATAAACTTTTGCATACTCTTCAAGGAATTTATCGTAAAAGATTTTTTGACCGCTATCCATTATATTTAATAATTGCCAATTATATATATCTAGAATATTTTTATTCATGCTTTCTCCCCTTTTCTTCTCTATAAAATATACATATAAATTGATTATTTCCTCTATGGAATAGATAAAATAAGTGGCTAAAAAAATCTAAAAATAAAAGGACTAATTTTTATAAAATCAGTCCATTTTTAATATAATATTATTTTAAATACAATCTATTTCATACTTTTTATAGCTAGTGCAAGTCCACCATATAAAACAGTAACACCAAATACTAACATTACAACTGCTCCTAAAGTCATTTTTATACCTCCTCTGGTACTAATTTATTACTTTTTTTATCTTTTCCTAAGGTATATGCTATCAAAATTAATCCGATAACTACAGAGATTCCACCAATAATAATAGCTTCTATAGGATAATTTTCATAAGTTTTTCCAGTAACTAAACCTTTAAAATCGTTTAAAGCATTTAATGTGAAAACTCCTGTTAATGCAATAGTTGCAATATAAACTAGATAATTAAACCATTTTCCAAGTTTAATATCCGACTTAGAATTTACAAATACTCTTAGTTTTTCCACTTTAAATACTTTTATAATTAGAATTAGTTCAATTATGCTAATTGGTAATAATGCATAATTATTTAAATGATAATCGACAATATCTAACCAGTACAAGCCTGATTTTGTAGCAAATATCAAACTAAGAGTTGCTGCACCTAGAACAACAGCAATAGTAGTAGTTCTTTTTCCAAAATCAAATTTGTCTACTAAAGCAGCAACAACAGCTTCTACTAGAGAAAAAGCACTATCTATTCCTAGTGTAAGTAGCATTATAAAAAATGAAAGTGCAAATAAAACTTGTCCCCAATATCCAAAAGGTAATTTACTAATCGCTTCTGGGTAAACGACAAATGCTAAGCCAACTCCTCCACTACCACTAATGCTAGCTACATCTACACCTTGACTAGCAGCTATATGACCTAAAGTCCCAAAAATAGCAAATCCAGCTAAAAAACTAACTCCACTATTAGCAAGGGCTGTAATAGTTGCATTAAGACTAATGTCAGAATCTTTTGGCATATAACTTGAATAAGCAATCATTATTCCGTAACCTAAACTAAGAGAAAATAAAATTTGCCCAAAAGCTGCAGTCCATACTCTAATATTAGCCAACTTTGAAAAATCAGGATTTAAATAATAATTTAAACCTTCAACAGCACCATCTAAAAATAAAACCCTAATAGTAAAGACAGCTAAAAGAACTATAGGCATAACTACTGTAAATTTAACTATTTTTCCAACTGAACTAGCACCATCTTTTATACTAAGGTAGATAGCTATCCATGCTAGCACAAGTCCAATAATTACAGGTGCAGTAAATCCACCAATTTCAAAAGGGGAATTACTAATTTTTAATACTTCACTAAAGAAAAATTCACCAGCACTAGAACTTTTTGTCCAAGCTAATTTGAATGAATACCATAAATAGTCAAAAACCCATGCAAGTATAACACTATAATATGCTACCACTAAAAAACTAATTCCAACACTAAACCAGCCAAAAGCTTCTGCTTTTGTATGTAAGCTTTTTAAAGCTTTTGGAGCCCCACCTCTATATTTTTGCCCAAGAGCAAATTCTCCAATTAATAGAGGGATTCCAACAACAAATAAAGCAATAAAGTAAGGGACTAAAAATGCTCCTCCTCCATTATTTGCTGCTTGATATGGGAATCTCCATATATTTCCCAACCCTGCAGCAGAACCTACAGCTGCAAGTATAAATATTGATCTACTTTTCCATTTATCTCTCATAAAACCACTCCTAACTTCTTTGATTTGTATTATAATACAAAGACAATTAATAGGAGAAATATATAGTTTTAATCATTCAGATATACTATATAAATAATAATAATATTTTTTATATTGTAATTACTATATTTGATTTTTGAAACTTTTGTACCAAAAAAATAAACAAAACAAAATAAAGATATATAGTTTTAATAGATAAAGTTTACAGAATGAATATTGTTTTTAAAAAAATTTAAAAATAATATAAGTATTTTTTAGTTAAATTGATAAGAAAAAAGAATAGAAAGATTTAAAAACTTATTTTTATTCAAAAAAAA
>CAZHXU010000024.1:0-22675 GCA_964536535.1 uncultured Fusobacteriaceae bacterium | reverse complement strand
TTTTCTACATTAACTAGAAAAAATTCCTTTATATAAATATTACCCGTAAAAACAACTATATATTTTTATGCACAACTCCACCTGTTGCTTGATGTGTTGGAGTAACTGTTACTTCACATATTTGTACATGAGCAGGCAAACTAGCCGTATAAACAACAATGTTTGAAATATCATGTGCATTTAAAGCTTTAATTCCTTTATATACATTTGAAGCTTTATCTTCATTTCCATCAAATCTAACAATGCTAAAATTAGTCTCTACCATACCTGGTTGTATATTTGTTACTTTAATATCTGTAGCAACCAAATCTTGCCTTAAACCGTCACTAATAAATTTGACAGCTGATTTTGTAGCACAATAAACAGTACCTCCAGGGTAAGCATGTATTCCTGCTGTTGAACCTATATTTATTACGTGACCTTCTTTTCCTTTCATGAGAGGTAGAATGTTTCTAGTTAAATATAACAAACCTTTAACATTTGTATCTATCATCAATTCCCAGTCTTCAATTGAACCATCTTGAAGTGGATCCATTTCTCTTGCAAGACCAGCATTGTTTATAAGAATATCTATGTTTTTCCAATAATCATCCAAATCTTCTACTGCTTTTTTTACTCCTATTTTATCTTGTACATCAAGTTTTATTATATGTACTTTTACATCCCATTCTTGTTCTAATTCAGCTTTGATAACTTCCAATTTATCAAAACTTCTAGCACTCAAAATTAGATTAGCCCCCATTTTGGCAAAATCTTCTGCACAAGCTTTTCCAATCCCTTCACTAGCCCCACTAATGAAAACTATTTTGTCTTTTATCATCTGTCCTCCTCTGTACATCCACCAATATACTATTAAATATAGCTTACTTTTGGAAAAATTACAATAGACTAATATGATATTCTTTGTTTAAAATTTATCAAATTAATAAAGAAATATTAAAAATGTCATTAAAATATTTGAAATTAGGAAATGAAAGGAGTAGAAGACAGAAATAAACTTTTGTTAAGAAAATAAAAAAGATGAATTTTGTTTTAATAAAACTTAATTAATAGGATTTTTTTCATATGCATATAGACAAAAAATATAATTAAAAAGAGTTTGATAATAAATATCAAACTCAGAAAAATTTAGTATATAATAGTTTGTTTTATATAGAAAAATTATTTAACTACATTAATAAGTTTTCCTATTTTTTCAATTTCAATTTCAATTTTATCATTTTTTTTCAAAAATAAAGGTGGATTTAACCCCATTCCTACTCCAGCAGGAGTTCCTGTAGCAATAATATCACCTTTTTTTAATGTTGTTCCTTTGCTAAATTCACTTATACAACTAGCAATATCAAAGATAAGGTTATTAGTAAAGTTAGATTGTCTCAATTGACCATTAACTCTAGTTTCTATCTTTAATTTTGGAGGAAAACTTATTTGATCTTTATAAAGAATCGTTGGTCCAAATGATGTTGTATCATCAAGACTTTTTCCTCTTAACCACTGGGTGTGACCCTTTTGAATATCTCTAGCACTGATATCATTAATAATAGTATATCCAAAGATATAGTCTTCTACTTTTTCAAGAGGAATATTACTTCCTTTTTTACCTATTATAACAGCTAACTCACCTTCGTAATCAAGCATGTTTGTTACACCTTCATGTAGAGCGATCTCTTCATTTGGATTGACAAATTCATTGACCATTTTACTAAAATAGATTGCTTTTGCTGGTCGACCTAAATTTTGGTCTATACCTCCTGTATCACATTCATTTACATGTTCTAGATAATTTTTACCTAAACATATAATGTTCCTTCTTGGCTCCTCAAAGGGACTAAGAAATGTTACTTGATCTAAATCAATAGGACTATGTTTTTTTGCTCTAGACCTAATATAAGCTATATCTTCTTCCTTAAAGTTCTCCACAAAACTATTAAGTTGGATATTACAGCCAAAAATACTTTTAAAAGAGTATAACTTTCCATTAAAAATTACACCACTTTTCACCTTGTTGTTACCCGCTTTAAACCTTACAAAGTTCATTACTACCTCCTTTTCCACTTCTTTAGTATAGTTTATTTGGATTTTCCTGTCAATTGAATAAATCTTAATATAAGAATTTATAGATTAATAATTTTCTCATTAAAAAAAAGAAACAATATTAATTTGTTTCTTATAAATAAATTATCTAACGTAGATTCTTTATCACTTTTGTATCAAGACAAAAGTGACAAAGAATAATGAAAAAACTTCTAATTTACAAAAAAAGGACTAAATTCTCACAAATTAGTCCTTTGTCTTCAATCTAAATAATGTTAATCTTTATTGCTTTTTTAAATCTACTATTTGATTTTTTTACCGTTTATATAAACATTTTCTACACTATAATCATTAGATAAAATTACTAAATCAGCATCATATCCTACTTTTATCTTTCCTTTAGTATCTAATTTTAACTCTTTCGCTTGGTTAGTACTTGATATTTTTACAGCTTCTACTATAGATACTCCTAATAAATTTATTGCATTCTTAAATGCTACATCCATAGTAAGAGTACTTCCTGCTAAAGTTCCATTTTCAAGTCTAGCTTCTCTATTTTTTACAAATAAATCAAGACCACCTATAGAGTATTTACCATCATCAAGACCTGCAGCCATTATTGAATCACTTACAAGAACTAATTTGTCAGCCCCTTTACATTTATAAAGTATTTTTGCACTATCAGGATGAACATGAACAGCATCAAGAATTAGTTCAGCATAGATATCATCAATGTGCATAATAGCTCCCAAAGCTCCAGGTTCTCTATGATGCAAACCTTTCATTCCATTAAATGTATGTGTTCCGTGAGAAAGACCTACACTAACAGCTTCTTTAACTTGGTCATTTGTAGCTGCAGTATGACCCATAGATACAATAACACCATTTTCAACTAAAAATTTAACTACTTCTAAAGAATTTCTCTCAGGTGCAAGACTCATCATCTTAACAACATCTTTTCCTACATTTAAAAACTCTTTTAACTCTTCAATTTGACCTTCTCTTATATATTCTGGGTTCTGAGCACCTTTAAATTCCATATTAAAATATGGACCTTCCATATGTGTCCCAAGGACAACTGCTCCACCTCTTTCTTGACCTTGTAATTCTTTTATAACTTTTAAAGCTTTTAATAAATCTTCCTTTGATTGAGTAAGCATAGTTGGAAGATATGAAGTAACTCCATGTTGACCTAAAAAATTTGAGATACTATCAACAGCTTCTACTGTACCGTCCATAACATCATAGCCAGCACCTCCATGTATATGCATGTCAATAAATCCAGGGACTATATATTTTCCATCTAAATCAACAGGATTATTTCCTTTCAAATTTTCTCCAATTTCAATAATTTTTCCATCTTTAATTAACATATCACCTTCAATTAAAGAAGTTTCTGTAACTAATTTTGCATTTCTGAATAAAATTTCCATAACGTTCTCCCTTTTTTAAAAAAATCTTCAATATATAATACACCTTTTCATATTTTTTTTCAATTCGTTTTTGGTATATACCAATTTTGATAAAAGATTTTTATAAAGAAATCCAAAGTTTTTCTTAAAGAAACAAATATTTTGTGGTAAATTAAATAATAAATAAAAAATGTTTATTTAAAAGATTGGAGTTAATTATGAAAATTGCACAAAGTTTGTTAGCGATATATCTAGGCTTAGGACTTAGTATAAAAAAATGGAATGAGTTTTCAGAAAAACATATAATAAATAATAAAAATTTTACTGAAGGAAAAGACTATATAATTAATATAGATGAAAAAGGGCATAAAGATTTTGAAGCAAGTTTGATTTGTGCCAGTTATGTAGGAATAAAAATGAATATTGAATTAATGAAAAGAAAAGGAAGAAAAAGTTTATTTATTAATGAAGTAGATTTAAGTAAATAAATTAAATATTCAAGATAAAAAAAGGACTAATTACCCCAATTAGTCCTTTACTTTTATAAATCTTTTATTCTGTTAATTAAACTATCTTCTAAATTATTAAATTCAAATTTTTTATAATAATAAAGAAAATTAAAAGCTAATTTTAAGAAATTTCTATTTTCTTCTAATAATTCAAAAAACTTTTTTTCTAATGTTTTAATCAAAATCAAATTTTCCGAATCACTATTATTCAAGATATATTCAAAACTATTGTAAGTATCTTCAAAGTTATTATAACTTTCTATTATAAAGTCATAATAGTAACTATATGCTTTTTTATCAAAAGTTAAATACTCTGCTACTTTTGCCATGTGAAAATACCTGTTACTAAAATCAACCTTCCCTTCAAATTGCTCTAATAAACCTCTTAGTTTCCAAAAATATCTTTTGATTCTATCCAAATCTCCTTTAGCTTCTCTGTCCATATAAAGTATACAAAAATCAAGATAAATATTTGCTTTAACTAACAAATCATTTACTCTAGATAGTTTTCTATAGATACGTAATGTATTATCAAAGTCTCGCATATCAAAATATATTTTACCCTTTATTTCCAAAAGATAATTTTCTATATTTTTATCTTTTATCTTAAAGTTCCTAGTTTTTTTTAAAAACTTCATTGCATAATCATATAGATTATTTTGATAAAAGTAATTTGCTAAAGCAATGTATATTTCAAGAGGATTTTCATCTTCATCAAAAAAAGGTTCGATTAAAGTAACCAATTCTAATATTTCCCTTTTATTTTTATCTTCAGTAGATAAAAGATAGATTAAATTATCCTTAAAATCAAGATTAATCTTGATTTTTGTAAGGATTAACTCTTTATTAAGGTCAAATTCAGCTGCTTTATTCCTATTTTTTCTAGCTGCTTCACAGAGATACTCATATGCTCTTATTTTCTCCCTTGGAAAATCTTCTCTAATAAAAAATAATTTTAAAGAATGATAAACAGATTCGAATTCAACGCCTTTCTTCAAATCGTTTATTACTTTATCAACTATTCTTTTACATTGTTCTTCTTTATCTTCGATAATATCTTGTAAATTTACCCTAGTATCAATTCCCTTTTCAATTAATTTATCATTCAAATTTTTGACTATTATACTTGCAACATTTTCTGTCAAATTAACTTTTTTTGTTTCTATCATAGCTAGAGTACTTCTAGCTAAGTCATCTCCCACTAAATCTTTTTGCGTAAATTTATATTTTTTTCTTAATTTGATTATTTTTTCTATGGGGGAGTACAGTTTAATTACATTGATCATATGACTCTCCTCGTAAATGTTATTTATTTACTAATTCCAAAGCCTTTTTTAATTCTTCCCTAGTAATCCCAAAGTTGTTAAGTTTGTTTAAAAATTGCTTTCCGTTAGCGTAACCAATACGAAGCTCTTTACCAACAATACTTCTAATCTCTTGACTCTTATTATTCCCTACTAATCCATTATCCCACATATCTGCCATTGTAAATGTATTTTCATTATTTTTTTCTTTAAATTTTGCTCCATTAAGAGCTGCTATTATTGCATCAGCATTTGCATTTTCTACACCTATATTATCTTTTTTAGTTCCTTCTTTTCTAGAAATATAAGCATGTTTTACGCCTGGAACGTAATCTTCTATAGTTTTTCTAATCTTTTCTCCTGCAAAATCAGGGTCACAAAGAACAATAACACCTTTTTTTTCATGAGCAAATTTTATTTTATCTAAAGTTGATTTTTTCCTAACAGCAAAACCATTAACTTCAATAACTTCTGCATCTACAGCACTCTTTACAGCGCTAACATCATCTCTCCCTTCAACTACGATTATTTCTTCAATCTTCTTTTTCATTTTTCCTCCAAACTCTTGCAACATATATAGTTTAGCATAAAGTAGCCATAGAGAAAATAAAAAACTTTACTTTTTTTGAATTTTTTTCATAAAATTTTCGCTAAATTTGTCAAAAGGAATCAAAAAGTCAAAATATTACAAATCTTTTTTGAACAATTCAATTATTTATACAATTAAAATTAAAATTTTAATATTATTTTATTTTTTTCTATTGGCTTTTGCTAAAAAAAAGACTGATTTTTTATCAAATAAGTCTTTTGTTTTTAATCTGATATTGTTAAATTAATTCTTTTATATATACTTCATATTCATTTATTTTGTTTTTTAATCTTTTACTAAGATATTTGCTAGAAGTACCTAAATTCTCAAGTATAATAATTGCTTCATTTCTATAATTAAGGATTTTTTCTTTATTCCAATGTTGAGGAGGTTTTTGCAGATTTGTAATTCTATCAGCCATTTTAACAGCCCATATTTCTTTAGGCTCATTTTTAATTCTTTTTAGACTATCTAAAATTTGCTCATTTTTACTAATTAAATTCTTATTTTTACTAAGTGCCATAACACCTTTAGCAACAGAACTACCAAAATTTTCTTCTATTTCTTCAAAAGTAATTTCTGTATCTTCAATAGTATCATGTAACATAGCACAAAGAACTAATAAAGTCTCATCGTCAAATTTTTCTTCTCTTAAAAGGCATAAAACTTCCATAGTAACATTTCCTAAATGGTTACTATAGGGAATATCACTTCTAGGCATAAACTGATTTTTATGTGCTTTACAGGCAAAATTCCAAGCTTTTTGGTACAAGTCTTGTTTCCACATAACTTCCTCCTTAAAGAATGATTTAATTAAATAAAAACTTAAAAAAAAGGCTAATTTATCATAAATCAGCCTTCTAAATTATTCTAAAATTCACTTTCTATAAATACGTGAATAAAGTTTGAACCTCCATGAACTCCGTCAAAAGTACCGAAAATACCAGACCTGTGAGAAATTCCCATACCTATATGCGTTTCTTCTAAATCTTCTACTCTTAATATATCTCCTAGATTAAAATGTAGATTAAACTCAAGATAATTAAGCAGTCTATTATAGTTAGTTAAAGTTTTTTTATTAACATTTTGTCTTTCTAAATCAATTAATTCTGATGTATATGATATTCCTTCAGCAGCACTAAATTTTGTTCTAACCCATTTGTTCCATGGAAACCATTTCCAATATGCTCTTACACCTACATTGTATCCCCATACATTTCTCCCCAAAAGAGGCATAGGTTCTAGATAAGGTGCATCTGGATCTTCTATTTTTTGTGTATGCAAAAAAAGACTTCCAAACAAACTAAAATCTATTTTTTCATTAGCTATATCTCTTTCCAAATATCTTTCTAATTGAACACCAATAAAACCACTATCTTGTTTATCTTGGTCTATTTGACCATGTAGTATATGTCCCAAACTAGAATATAAACCTTCACCACTAAGTAGCCTCACTTGAAATTTCTTTTGATCAGATTCTAAATCAAAAATTCCACCAAATAAACTTGTAGATACTAATAATACTAATATAATAATCTTTTTCATACATCCTCACTTATCTCATAATCTTTGTAATATTATAACAAATATACCAAAAGTATACAATTTATTTTTAATATTTCATTTTTGAACTATGTAACTTTTAAACATTTTGTTATTAATACATGTGTTAAATCTATGCATTTTCCTTTTTGAACTAACCTAAATTTTACTAAAAATATCAATTTCTTTCAAGAATTATATGTAGAATTTGAAATAAATTATTATTAATTAAAATTAATCTTTCTACCTTTAAAAATATACTCTGGATACCATTTAGAAAAGAAATTTGTAAAAGTCATTGCCAAAATAAATATCAAAAATGAAAAGACAGAATATTTTTCTAATTTGTACTTATCAAGAAAAAATGTTATTAAACCTTGTAAAGAAAATATTCCAGCCCAAAATCCAGTTAAAATATCATTTGTTCTTTTAAAGATACGATTATCTTTCAAATCTTCTTCTTGTTCATATATAGAATATTCTGCAGTTAGAGAGTTTTTTCTAAATAAACTTATTAACCAAATGGAACTCATTGCAAAAGTATTAATAAATGAAGCATTTTCCAAAATATTTAATTGGGTAAAATATGTCAAAAATATCATTATTAAAAAATATATTGGACTTATTCCTTCAAAATAAGTTAAACTATCTTCTTTCTTTTTAATATAAGCAATTAATAAAGAAAAAATAAAAGGTAAAATTGCAAAAAAGAATAAATTATTTCCAAGTGTCCAAGAAATCATCCAAGGTATAAAAGCAATTTGCATCCACTTATTACCTTCTACTCCCAAAATCTTCTTTTTATATAATTTTGATTTTTTCTCTTTTACTTCTTCTTTACTTCCAAATAATATATGTAATTTGAGCAATAAATTTACATCACCTTCTACTCTATACTTCCCATCAAATAGAGCTTCTTCTCCATCTATACTGCCTTCACCTATTTTTTTCCAAGTATCAAAAGTACTTATGATTTTCATATCTAATTTTTCATTTTTTCCCTTATGAAGTTCTACACTATTCCCATCAATTTGGAACCAAGCATCTTCATTCAAATCTTCAAAGAAAAATCCAATTGTTTTTTTAAAACCAAGATTATTTTCTTTATTAAATATACATTTCATTTGACTTAAATATATAAAACCTTCTGATTTTTTACTGATAACTTCTTTATTTTCCTCTAAATTTACTGAACCCCAACTTACATTAGCAAGATTAACAAAAGTTTCTATATCCATAATAGGTTTTTTAAGTATTTCATCTACTTCTTTAGTAACTTTTCCATTTTTTATATATTCATAACCAGCTTCTTCTACTCCTTTATAATACCAATTAATAATAGGTTTTAATGATTTTTCCTTTAATAATTCCCCCATAACTGTACAAAGAGTAAACTCAAAGTCTTTTTCAAAAATTCTATTAAAATCCCTTTTTATCATGTCAAAATTGTGATATTCTGGAAACCCGCAAGTACTAATCAAAATATTCTTTTGTTTTTCCAAAGTTTCTATAGCACTGGGATGTGTATATTTTTCTCCATCATGTAGGATAAGTGGAGAAGAAAGAGGTAAAGTTCTTTCTATAAATTTTTTTATTAAACTTGTAAAAGTATGATGATATACAGGTGTAGACCAAATTATTATATTAGCTTTTTTATACAGTTCTAAACTTCCAGTCATTTGATCTTTTAATACACAACTACGATCTTCTCTATTCCAGCATGAAAAACAGCCAGTACAAGATTTTATATCTAATTTTGATAGATTAAGTTCGTTTATGACTAAGTTTTTATTTGCCCTTTTCATTCCTTCTAAAAAAGTATCGGTTAATTTTTTCGTATTACTATTTTCCCCTCTAGGACTTCCGTTAACAACTAATATATTCATATTTCCTCCTTTATTTGATAAAATTATAATCAAATTATAGAAATAAAGTTATGTAAAAAGTGTAACTTATAATTTTTAATTACAAGTTGCATAATAGAAAGTATAACTTACATATAATAAATCAGAATTTGTATAATATTTATACAAGCTAGTATAAAAAAGAAAAATATGATAATATTAGAATTAGAGGTGGAAGGATGTTTGAAATAAATTTTGATAAACAAAAAAAATACTATAAAAGTCATATTACAAAAACTTATGAATTTAGAATAGAAATGTTAAAAAAGTTGAAAAAAGCTTTAATTAAATATGAATTTGAAATAGCAAATGCACTTTATAAAGATTTGAGGAAAGGTATAGTAGAAGTTTATACTAGTGAAATTGGTTTTGTTCTTAATGAAATTAATGAAACTATGAAAAATTTGAAAAAGTGGATGAAGAGAGAAAAAGTAAGAGGAGATTTGTTAACTTTTGGTTCTAAATCCTATATTTATAAAGAACCTTATGGAACTAGTCTTATAATTGGTACATGGAATTATCCTATAAATTTGACTTTAGGTCCACTAGTTGGGGCTATTGCTGGTGGGAATGTAGCAATAGTAAAACCATCTGAAGTATCTTGCCATACTGCACTCGTTATAGAAAAATTGATAAAAGAAACTTTTGATTCTGAGTATATCTTTTGTGTAGTGGGAGGAGTAGAAGAAGTTAGCAATTTGCTAAATCTACCTTTTGATAAGATATTTTTTACAGGAGCACCAAATATTGGAAAGATAGTAATGGAAAAAGCTAGCAAACATCTTAGTAATTTAACTTTGGAACTTGGAGGGAAAAGTCCCTGTATAGTTCATAAAGATGCAAAATTAGTAAGGAGTATAAAAAGAATAATAAATGGGAAATTGATAAATAATGGTCAAACTTGTGTAGCACCCGATTATCTCCTTGTACACAAAGAAATAAAAGATGATTTTATAAAGAGTTTTGATGAAGAGATAGAAAAAATATTTGGCAAAAAAATAATTGATTTTCCTCATCTTACAAGAATAATTAATCAAAAACACTTTAAAAGACTTATGTCATATTTACATGGGGAAAATATTTTGTTAGGTGGAGAAGGAGTAGAAGAAGAATTGTACATAAGCCCAACTTTGGTAGAAATAGACAATTTTAATAACAAACTTATGACAGAAGAGATTTTTGGTCCTATATTACCTATATATATCTATGAAGATTTGGTAGAAGTAGAAGAAATAATAGAAAAAAATCCAAATCCTTTGGCATTTTATGCTTTTGGTCATAGTAAAGACTTAGTTGACTTAGTGGAAAAAATCCCATTTGGTGGTGGTTGTATAAACGATACAATAAATCATATGCTTAATAAAAATCTGCCATTTGGTGGAAGGGGAACAAGTGGTTTGGGTGCTTATCATGGAAAAGATACATTTAATGCTTTTACTCATAGGAAATCGGTACTTGTAAATAAAATGCCTATAGAGTTTAAGGAGAAAATATTATTTACAGATAAATATAAAAATTTAATTAAGAAATTCATGATTAAATAGGAGGAATAATGGAGGGAAAAAATTCATTTTTTTTAAGTTTTTTACTATTAAGTTTGGAAGGGTTAATAATAAGTTTTTTATTTCTTTATTCAACATTTGGAGGTTTTGGACTTAAGATACTTCCTTTTATATTCATAATTATTCTATTAGTTTCTCTAATTTCAATTGTTACAGATGCTTTTAAACATAAAAAGATTATGAATAACATAAATTTTAATAAATTAAAGAAAATAATAATTATTGATAATATCTTTTATAAAAGAGTAAAAATTCAAGAAGTAACTGGTAAAAAATATGTATTAGGAAATTATCTTAGTACTACATTTGTTAAGGGGATAAGTGAAGAAGTAGAAGAGAGAGTAATAGTTGAGAAGAAAAACTATTTTAAGTTTTTATCTTTGACTCTTTTATTTGGTAGTTTGATATACCTTTCGTATTATTTAGATAAATCATATGGGAAGTTTGAAAGTGTAGAAGTTATTTATCAAAAAAATAATGGACAAATTGTAGAAACAAATAAATTATCATTTGTTGTTCCTCAGAATAAAACATTTGTATATATAGAAAATAATAGTGCTTCTGAGATAGCTGATGAAGATTTGGATTTAATAATTGAATCTCATTTGTTTGACGATTTTTTTACAAATATATTAAAAGGAAAAGGTAATATTAGGGACTTACATTTTTTAGAATTAATCTATGATAATAATTTTGGACTTATTTCAAAATTATTAAGAAACTTTTTTAAGGATGAAAATGAGGGCTATTTTTTCTATGGAGAAGATTTTTATGCTTATTTATTTATTATAGAAACAAAAACAATTCTTCTTTTTTCAGATAAAAATTTTAAAGAAGAAATTTATATTACAACAGATAAATCTAAAGTAGATGAAAAGTTAATGAGAGACTTGATAGGAACAATAAAAAAAAGGTAACTTTGGTTACCTTTTTATGATTTTAGAATTAGCACTTCTGCCCTCTTCTTTTCATCATTTCATTTATTCTCTTAAGTTTTGTAATATATCTTAAAATATCTTCTTTTGCTTTTCTTCCTTCTGGACTTGTTGGTTGTAGACTATCTACTTTCCATCTTTTTATTAATCTATCTAAGACTTGGTGTAGATATTCATCTGGTCCATAACCTGCTTTTTCGATTATTTTCATTCTGTCCTCAAAATCAGCTAATACACCACCTGGCATCTTAAAGTTTTTAATAATTGGAGCAATAAATACTAATTGATTTGGATCAAGTTCCAAATAAGCTTCGATAGCTTGATTGTAAAAAGCATAATGCAAACTTTCATCTTTACTAAGTCTTATTAATAAATTACTCAATATAGGATCATATGCTCTAGCTGTTTCAGCAACATTTCTATAAAAAACAACTGTAGCAAGTTCTTGGATACTTGTATAAGCCATAGTTGCTATTGGATTAGCCAAATCTCCATCCCAACCAGTTGTTAACATTTCTCTTTTTAATTGACCTAATCTCTTAGGGTCTGTATTTCTAGTAAGTATCAAGTAAGTTTCTAATGCACTTGCATGTTGGTCTTCTTCAGCAGTCCAAACATGAATAAAATCGTGCATAGCTTTTAGCCCACCTTTAAACATATCATTTAAATAAGTTGTATACCATGGAAGATTAAGCTCCGTAAGCATACTAGTTTCTATAGCAGTAACGATTTCTTTGGGAAGTGTTACTTGATCTTCCGACCAAGGATGATCTATGAAACTTCTACCTTTTTCCCATGGTAAATAATCATAATAATCCCAAACTATCTTTTGACTTTGTTCTCTATGTTTATCATACATTTCTGTTAATCTTTTTTCTAAAGCATCTTTTTGTTTAATTTCTACCATATCTTCCTCCATTTTATAAAATTACAGGTGTTAGCTTATTAAAGTGTACAACTTTGGTATAAAAAAGTCAAGTTAATAAGTTGATTAAATAACTAAATAATTTTTTAACTATAAAAACGTATAAAATAGAATAGTAAAAGTAAAAATAATAATTAATCTATTTTATTATTGTTATTTTAAATAAATGAAGTTATAATTAAAAGAATTTAATTTCAAAAGGAGGTGCATTATGGATATTGATTCCAATTATCGCTTGAAGAAAAAAAGAAAAAAATCCATAATATATCTGGATTTTGGAATAGGAGATGGAAATGAAGTTAAAAGAATTATTAAAGAAAAAAGACTTAATTAATTTGAAAAAAGAAGTATCACACATAAACTATGTTGATTTAGCAAATTTTTTGAATGAATTAGAAAATGAAGATTTATTTATTACATTTAGGTTGTTAGATAGGGAAAAAGCAAGTCAAACTTTTGCTTATTTAACTATTGAAAAACAGACTTTATTGATTGAATTTTTTCAAAAAGAAGATATTGAAGAGATATTATTTAATCAGTACTCAGATGATATTGTTGATATGCTAGAAGAATTGCCAGCAAAACTTGTAAAAAAAGTTCTTAAGTATGCGAGTAAAGAAAAAAGAGTACAGATAAATACACTTCTTGCTTATAAAAAAGACAGTGCTGGTTCAATTATGACTATTGAATTTCTTTCTTTTTATTTTGATAATAATGTAGAAGAAGTATTAAATCATATTAGATTAAAATCTGAAGCTAAGTTAATTAGCGTAATATATATAAAATCTTCTGAAAAAAAACTTATAGGAGTTGTTAGTCTGAGAAAATTATTAAGTTCTGATTTATCTTCTACTCTTGGTTCGATTATGAACTCCGTACCAATATATGTTAATACCTATGACGATCAAGAAGATGTTAGTAGAATATTCAAAAAATATGATTTGGATATGGTACCAGTTGTAGACAACTACAAAAATTTAGTAGGAGTAATAACTGTTGATGACATTATTGATGTAATAGATGAAGAAGTAACAGAAGATTTTGAAAAGATGGCAGGTCTTGAACCTTCTACAAAACCGTATATGGAAAACAATGTTATTGTCCTCGCAAAACATAGAATATTATGGTTATTAGTATTGATGATTAGTGCTACATTTACTAGCAGAGTAATAAGAAGTTACGAAGGAGTTTTAGAGTCATCAGTCCTTTTAGCTTCTTTTATTCCTATGCTTATGGACACTGGTGGTAATGCTGGCTCTCAAGCATCTAGTTTGATAATTAGAAATTTAGCTCTGGGGAGCATAAAATTAAGAGACTGGTTTAAGATTTTTTTCAAAGAATTTAGAGTAGGAATAATAACAGGGACAGTTTTAGCAATAATTAATTTTTTAAGATTATATTTTTTTGAAAAAATAGACTTTATTGTTGCATTAGTTGTTTGTACAACACTTATAGTAACAGTAACTTTATCAAAAACTATAGGCAGTTTACTTCCCTTAATTGCAAAAAAGCTTGGTCAAGATCCAGCTTTGATGTCTGGTCCACTTATAACAACAATTGTAGATACTATTTCATTAATAGTTTATTTTAATATTGCAATGGCTATTTTGAATTTATGATTTTGAATAAAAAAAAACTAATTTGATAAATTAGTTTTTTTATTTTCTCTTATTATTCAAAACTTTTAAAAAACTACTTTGTTTTTTCCTGCTCTTTTTGCTTCATAAAGTTTTTCATCAGCAATTTTTAATAATTCTCCTTCTTCAACATTATGTTCGCTAAATTGAGCCAAACCAATACTAATAGTTATCTTAATTTTATTTTCTTTTTCCATAATACTGTCCCTAACACTTTTCAAAAGTCTTTCAGCAAAATTAATCCCTTCTTGTTTAGTACTATGACCGATAATTATAGAAAATTCTTCTCCACCAATCCTTGCAAAAAAATCTGTTTTTCTAATATGTTTTTTTGTAACAGAGCAAAATTCTTTTAGAACGATATCTCCAATATTATGACCATATTTATCATTAATATTTTTAAAATCGTCTATATCTATCATTAAAAGAGAAAAATCATTTGTATGATTTCTAGAATAATTAAAGGTATTTTTTAAATATTCAAAATAATATCTTCTATTAGCTATTTTGGTTAAATCATCTAATTTAATTATATCTAAAAGTTCGTTTTCAAGGGCTATTTTTTTAGTTAACATAATATTTGCAAATTTTGCCAAATCCCAAAATTCTTTAAAACGCAACATACTCAAGTCTATACGTCTGTTTTCTTCAACAGCTTTATTAAAAAAAGTGATAAACTGATTAATATCTTGATTAATATAGGATTTTAAACGAAATAAAATTATCATATAAAAAGAGATAATGATAAATAATACATTTAATTTAGCTTTAACCATTCTTTTTACTACTTCATTTACTTCTTTTTCAATATTTAAAACTTCTTTATTCAAATTTTCTATAAATAAACCACTAGCGACTAACCAACCTAAGCGATCAAAGTATATAGCATATGAAAGTTTTTCATTTTCTTTATCATTTATTTCATCATATATCACATATGTATAATAACCTTTTCCATGAGGGTTGTTAATTGCTTCTTGGACAACTTTGTATAAAGGTTCTCCACTTTTGTTTGTGAGGTCTTTTGTACTTACTCCAACTAAAGACTTATTTGGATGCATTACTATAATACCTTCTTTATCTACAATAAATAAATATCCTTCTTCATTTTCACCATACTTAACATTAGAAAGGTGATTAAATAATATGTCTTTCTCTTTTTCAAATTTTTTTTCTTTATCAATACCTATTGCAAAATAAAAGTCTTTCATAGGTCTAATATAAAAAACTTTTTTTGAATCTTTCAAAATAATATAAGTTTCTTTATAAGAGCTACTTTTATACAAATCAAATAAATATTTAAATTCATTTTCTTTAGATTCTAAAGAAAAGGGGTATTTAATTTGAGTATCGTTAAAAATATAAAATTCAAAGTCTTCTTTATTAAAAATTTTACTTAGATAATCTTTTTTATTTATAAAAAAATCATCAAAATTTTGATATTCTAATAAATCAATAAAGTAATTAGAATAGTCATAAAGTCTAAGATAGATATCTTTATCAAAACGTTCAACTAGTTCTCTTAAGTCTATATTAGCAGTTTCAACTTCTCTTTTAATCATATTTTTTTGTTTTTCAATATAGTTTTCTTGCATTTTACTCTTAGTGCTTTCTATTTCTTTTTTATATTTGAATATTTCAATAGTAGTATCTAATATATATATAGATAAAGTAACTGAAATAATAATAGTTAAGAGTAAGTTGAGTAACTTAAATCTTCTCTTCATAACAATCTCCTCGATTCTACAAGTGCAATTTATAAATGAGTAATCTAATTAACATTCTTTTCGTTATCCATTTTCTTTTCCTTTATAAAATTTTCTATACAAAAATAATGTTATTTTTAAAATGGATATAAAAAAAATTAAAAGAGATTATTGGTATTATTAATATCAAAGCTAAATTCTGTTGTATCTATTAAAATTTTTAAGTGTCTAAAAATTTATAGAAAAAATAAATTTTTTTGTTAAATTCTAAATGAAAAAAAATACTATAAAAATGACAAAAAAAGTCAAAAAATAACATTGAAATGATTAAAATTTGAAAAAATATTTGAAGATATCTACTAAATTATTGTTCTGATTTTGAAATTATAATTTAGATAATTATTTTTTTTAACATTGATGAATAATGGTTAACTTTGCTTTAACATCCAGTTAACACTGACTATGTTATACTTTCCACAAGTTCGAAATGAATATACTTAGTACAATATTTAAACAAAATTGGGAGGATACAAAAGTGGTTTCAGTGAAAAAAAATCTTAGCCCCTTTGAAAAAAAAATGTGGTATTTTGGGCTACCATTATCATTAATGTTATTTTTATTTGTTTATAATATGCCTACACCAGCAGGACTTACTTATGAAGGTAAGATGGCTATGGGTGTATTTGCATCAGCACTTATTTTATGGATTACAAATTCATTACCTACATATGTAACAGCTCTTGCAGCTATAGTTACACTTGCTACAAGTGGTGGTTGGACAGAATCAAATGCTCTAGGAGTACTTGGTTATGATGTTATTTGGCTTATGGTTGCAGCATTTATTATTACATCTGCAATGGAAAAAAGTGGACTTGCTAGAAGAATGGCTTTATTCTTGATATCAAAATTTGGTAGAACTACTAAAATGGTATTAGCAACACTTATATTTGCAAACTTTATTATTGCTTTCGTAGTACCTTCTACTACAGCTAGAGCAGCTATCATGTTCCCTATAGTTATGTTGGTTGCTGAAGCATATGGTGTTACAAAAGATGATGGAGACAAAAATCTTGGTAAGTTATTATCATTACAAGGTATCCATGCTAACTTCTTTTCTACATCTGCAATAATTACAGGAACTTCGTCACAAATCTTAGCAGCAGAAATGATCAGACAACATACTGGTGAAGTTATAGGATGGTCAAGATGGTTTATAGGATCATTACCAATTGCAATTACTACTTTAATTGTTGTTTACCTTTTAGGATTTGTATTATTCAAGCCTCAAACGACTGAAGCTGGAGCAGGAATGCAAAAACTTATTGATGAATATAATAGTTTAGGTAAAATGAAAGTTATGGAATACAAAGCATTAGTAATATTTATTGCAACAGTATTTTTATGGGCTACAGACAAGTGGCATATGCAAATGTTTGGATTTAAAATATCACTTGTAATGGTAGCAATCTTGGCAGCAGTAGCATTCTTTATGCCATATATTGGAATAATTGAATGGAAAGAAGCAAAAATCCCTTGGGATCTTATGTTATTCTCTGCTGGATGTTATGCAGTAGGAACAGCAATTAACAAAGTTGGAGTATCTGAATGGGCTTTAGGAGGATTATTTGCAAAATTAGGTGTTGAAAACATGAGTTTCTTAACACTTTATGCAGTAGTAATCTTAATATCATCTATGTCTCACTTTGTATTTACAAGTAAAACAGTTAGAACTATGGTACTTATCCCTACAGTTCTTACATTAGCAGATGTTGCAGGAGTTTCTCCACTAGCACTTGCATTACCAGCAGCTTATACAATTTGTGATACGATTACATTACCACCTCACGGGAAAGTAAACTTAATATACTTAAGTTCAGGATACTTTACAGTATTTGACAAATTAAAATATGGTTTAAGTGTTTTAGTTATCAAATGGGGAATAATGATATTAGCTTCACTTACTTGGTTTAAAGTTGTAGGAATCGTATAGGAGGGATTAAGTTGAAAAAAAGTATAATTACTATATTAATGCTAATCTTAAGCCTAAGCATTTTTGCTGATGATTATAGCATTATTAAAGGATATAAAGAAGAAATCTATCCAGAAGGATATGATGCAAGAATAGAGATAGTTATTGACGGGAAAACAAATGATAAGGGAGTTTTATTCTTACCTTATGAAGACGATTTGTTAGTAGATAAAATAGAAGTTATTAAAGGGAACCTTTATAATAAGGAAGTTGTAAAAGTAGAAGTAGGAAGTTTAGTATTTAAAGGAATCACTTTTGCTGAAAAAAATGAAGAAGTTAAATTAAAATTAACTCTTAAAAAAGAAGGATTTTATACAGGTGGAAAATCTAAACAAAAAGGGTCATACCCAAATGGTTTAAAAACTGTTAAATTTGCATTATTTAATAATACTCCTTCAAAAATCGAAGATTATTCAATTAAAATATTTATTCCAGAAGGAATAGAATTACATAATATGTTAACTCCAAATAAAACAGCAGATTTTAAATTAGCAATTGAAAATGATTTGAAATACGTATTTGTTGAAAAGAGTTCAATTAAATCACAAAATACTTTTAAAGTAGAGTTTAATACTTTAAAAAGAGATCCAAAAGCAAAATTAGTAGTATACCTATTAACTATAGGATTCTCATTATTCTTCATGTGGAAGAGAAAAGACCAGTGGAGATAATTAATAACTAAAAAGGCTAAAACTTATATTTAAATTATAATACACTCATTCAAAAGGAGTTTAACAAAAGTTAAACTCCTTTTTCCTATATTACTTCTACCTTACCAAATAGAATAATACTCCTAATATTAATACAGCTTTCTTCAAATGAAACTCCTCCTATTCTTTTTCCCAAATTAAATCCAGAAAAAGAAATACTACTGCCGAGTGGTGGGGTTATCTTTACACTGCCACCAATTACAAATAAATCAATATATGCTTTATTGTTTTGTCTTACAAAAGATTCTTTCAAGTTTATATTTCCCCTAGCAAAAATAACAATTATACTTCCTCCTAATAAATTTGAAGAAGTTACTTTTAGTCTATTGGAAGAAAATAAAGATAGGAAGTCAAAAGTAGAAGATGTAATACTTTTATTTCCTTCTTTTGTCAGAGTAAGAATAACTCCTAATGTAATTAATAAATAAGTACTAAAATTTATTTGTGCCATTAGACTTTCTTTATAAGTAAATTTAAAAGTCAAAACTAAACTTAACATAATAAGCATAAAACTAGCTACAAAAAGTTTTTTGTTTTTTATATAAATAATTATAGCTAGAGGAATTAAGACTAGAGGCCATAAATTTATATATTCCATCAAATAATCTTTATTTACAATATTTACATCAAATAATAAAAGAAAAACTCCAACAAACAAGATAATTATTCCTATATTTTTATGATTTTTCATAAAATCACCTCATTTATATATTGGCACTTTTAAGTTTTTTCCCTTTTTTATTTTCTTTAATCTAAAAAATAAATATATGAATATAATAATTAGTTGATATTTTCTATTTCATAGAGTAGTAAATAATAGAGAGGAAGAATAAAAATAGGCAGGTGATAATGATGAATATAGGAGTACCCAAAGAGATAAAAAATAATGAAAATCGAGTAGGATTAACACCAGCAAGTGTAGAGCAACTAGTAAAAGATGGGCATGTTGTTTATATAGAAAAAGATGCAGGAGCAGGTATTAATTTGAGTGACGAAGATTATGTAAAAGCAGGTGGGATTATTTTAGAGTCTTCTAAAGAAGTTTTTTTAAAGAGTAAATTAATAATAAAAGTCAAAGAGCCACAAAAAAATGAAATTAACCTTTTAAAATCTCACCATATTCTTTTTACATATTTACATTTAGCTGCTGATCTTGAGCAAACAAAAGGATTATTAGCAAGTGGTGCAACTTGTATTGCTTATGAAACTATACAACTGGAAGACAATAGTATTCCGCTCTTAGCCCCAATGTCTCAAGTAGCTGGTAAAATGGCTTCTCAAGTAGCTAGTTATTATCTTCAAAAAAGTAATGGAGGAAAAGGTATTTTGCCAGGTGGAGTGCCAGGAACCAAAAGAGCAAATTATGTAATATTAGGAGCTGGAGTTGCAGGTCTTAATGCTCTTCAAGTAGCTGTAGGTTTGGGTGCTCATGTAACAATTTTAGATATTGATATAAACAAACTCAACTCTATTGATAAGTTGTATGGAAATAGAGTAAATACACTTTTTAGCAATGAAGAAAATATAAATAAAATTTTGAAAGAAGCAGATGTAGTAATAGGAACAGTTCTTATTCCAGGAGCAAAAGCTCCTAAGTTGATAAAAAAAAGTCACCTTAAAATTCTTGGAAAAGGAAGTGTTTTGGTAGATGTTGCAATAGATCAGGGAGGGTGTTTTGAAAGTTCTAAAAGCACTACACATGAAAATCCTGTATATTTTGTAGAGGGTATATTGCATTATTGTGTAGCAAATATGCCAGGAGCATTTGCTCAGACATCTACATATGCTCTTAATAATGCAACATTAAAATATACAAAACAACTGGCTAATAAAGGGTTAAAAGAAGCTTGCATGAATTATAAAGAATTATTAAAGGGGATAAATGTATTAAAAGGGAAGTTAGTTGAAGAACAGGTAGGTAGAAGTTTAGGTATTCCTTTTGAAAAGTTAACTTTAGATTGTTTATAATTATTATAACTAATGAAAAATATAAAAAATTAACTGAAAATAGAAAAACGACTGAAGCTATTATGAATCAGTCGTTTTAAATTAATTTAAATATAAATTTTTAATCTAAGTTTATAAACCTAAAGATTTTAGATATTTTAGTTTTTCACTATCATCAGTATATTTTATTGCACTATCACCTAATTCATCTATGGCTTTTACAAAGGCACCATTATTTGCAAGGTATTTTATTATTTCAATGTCACTATGCATAACTGCGTGCATGAACACACTTCTTCTACCCCTTTTAATCTTATATATATATTGGTCAATATCAATACTTCTATAATATTTATGATTAATATCGGCTCCATTTTCTACCAAATATCTTACTACATCAATATTATTATATTGAACAGCATAAAATAGAGGAGTTTTTCCAAAATCATTTTGATGATCAAGATAAATATCAAAATTTTCATAGATTGCTTTTGTATAATCTAAGGAATAAAGAGCAGTTGTAAATATTAAATCTGCAAGATCTTCTTTTTCATTTAATAATTTAACAACAAAATCTTCGTTATTCCCCAACAAAATTAGAGCATTTATACCTTCTAAACTCTCTGTAAAATTGCTTTTTAGAAATAATGAATATATAAGTTCTTTATCAAAATTATTTATAATTGCATTTAATAATGGACTTATTTTAGTTGTTTCCATATAATTACCTGTTTCATATGAGTACTTCATAGAAGGAAATACACCACTTGCTCTGTTAAGGATAGTATATTCAAAGTTGTATATTGAAGTTTTAATATCCTCTTCTGTATAAGCAAAATTACTTCTTACATATTCTTCAAATTTATTTTTTCCAGTTTCAATTTTGTCCATAAAATTCAAATACAATTCTCTGTTATAATAATCTTTTAAAGACCAGATTAACAACCATTTTTTAATTTCATCTAAACTTTGCATGATTTCTTGGTTTGGAAGTAATTTTGGATTGTATGATAAAGATAAAATACTAAAGTTATAGTACTCTTTCTGAGTATTAATATCTTCTTCTGAAAAATAAAACTCTTTACCTCTTACTTCTTCTGTTAATAAGTCTATTTCTTTAAAGTAATCTTGAGCTAATAATGAATCTTTTCCATAAAATTCAACAATATCTTTGTATATCATATAAGAATCAACTATTTCAATTCCACTAGCTTCGCCAAAAACTTCTGGGAAAAATACTTTCATTTCTCCTTCGCTTATAAATTTATCATCATTAACATATAAATAATCTAATATATAATCGCTTCTAAGGTCAACAGACAAAGTTTTTGTATCTTTTTTCCAAAAACCAATGTATCTATCTACATTTTTAAGCTCTTTTACATCTAACCACTCATAGTCATATTCATATAAAGGTTCTTTAAAAAGTTCAAACTTTTCAATTGTATTATTATTTTTATCAACAACATCTAAATAAAGTTTATCTTCTACCCTTCTACCCCTTACTTCCATAGGAATATTTTGTGATTTATACTTATAAGAACCACTAACTTCATTATTTTCAATATTAATGTCCAAAATAATAGGATAATTATCGATTAAGCCTTCATAAGTAACAGCCAAAATGTTAATCGTTAGCACAAAAAATAAAATTATTTTATTCATAAATCCTCCCCAATTCATTGTAATAAAATAATATCATATTAAAGTTTTTAAAACAAACTAATTTTATAAAGTTAAAATATCCTCTATTAATGATGGAAGTTCATGAAGGAAGAACTCTCAGATTCGTGAAACTTAGAGATTTCTTTCTCTAGTTGAACTATGCATAGCTTATTAAAATAAGCAATAAAGCATAGTTTTAAAGGAATAGTTACGCAGACTTTTTATGATTTTAATGTACATTTATAAGAAATTTAGATTAAGTTAA
>CAZHXU010000023.1:0-23064 GCA_964536535.1 uncultured Fusobacteriaceae bacterium | reverse complement strand
TGAAACTGATTATTAAAATCAGTTTTTAAATTTATATGAAATTTATAAATTTTTAAGTTCTTCAACTACAGAAGCAAATCTCTCTAATCCTTTTTGAATTACTTCTACTCTCCTCAAATCTACTCCTGCTCTATTTAGTATGTTTAGAGGATAATCATTTCCACCACTTTTTAAGAAAGTCATATATTTTTCCCTAGCTTCTTCACCTTGACTTTGAACTAAATCAACTAATGCCATAGAAGCGATTACTCCAGTAGAATATTGATATACATAAAAATTCATATAGAAGTGTGGTATATAACTCCATTCACTTTTTATATATTCAGGTACATCCATAACTCCTTCATTATGTCCATAATATTCTCTTGTTAATCTCAAGTATGTGTCGTCTAAGAAATCAGCAGTTAGACTTCTACCAGCTTCTACTTCTTGGTGTATCAACAGTTCAAATTCAGCAAATAAAGTTTGTCTGTATAATGTCCCTCTAAGACCTTCTATATGTTGATCTAGAATATATTTTTTAAATTCTTTATCATCTTCTTTTTTAAGTATAAAATCAATAAGTAAATTTTCATTAAATGTACTTGCAATTTCAGCCAAGAATATAGGATATCTAGCTTTTGAAGAATGATTATTTCTATTTGAAAAATATGAATGAAGAGCATGTCCAAATTCATGTGTAAGTGTTGATACATTTGAGTATCTACCATCATAATTCATTAATACATAAGGATGTTTGTCGTAACAAGCTCCATTTGAATAAGCACCAGATCTTTTCCCTTTATTTGGATATATATCCATCCATCTATTTTCAAATCCTTCTTTAAGTGCGTCAGTATATTCTTTACCAAGAATATCCATAGATTTTATTACCAAATCTATTCCTTCTTCAATAGAATATTCTTTTTCTACAGAAGATATAGAAGAAGCATAAATATCACTATAAGTAAGTTTATCTAAAGATAAAAAATTCTTTTTAATTTCTAAATAATCATGTAGAGGTTTTAAGTTTTCTTTAACTGTTTTTATCAAATTAAGATAAACTTCTCTATCAATATTATTTGGTTTAAGAGCAGCTTCTAAACAATCTTTATAACCTCTTGCTTTTGCATTGAACAAATGAGTTTTGATACCCCCATCTAGTAGTGCAGCAAAAGTATTTCTAAATTTATATCTATTTTCAAAAAATTCTCTCATTACAAGTTCTCTATCTTCTCTAACTTTACTTCCTCTATGCAAATTAAAATTAGAAGTATTTAAAAGAATCTCTTTTCCATTTGAAAGAGTAACTGTAGGAATAGGTATCTCTAAGTTACTAAGTAGAGAAGAAGCTTTTCTAGTATTGTCTGCAAATAAATTTGTTAAAGAAAATAATTCTTCCATCTCAGATGAAAGTATATGCTCTTTTTTATCCAAGATTTTTTTGATTAAAACATCATAATCTTCAAGTCTTTTTTCAAGTGCAAAAAATTCTTTAATTTTTGCTTCTCCTAATGCAAGTATATCAGATTGAATAAAACTTGTTTTAGTCCCTAATTGAACCAACAAATTTTCAGCTTGACCTTTTAATGACTGTGCTGTTGAATCTTCCATATTAGTATCGTATATAAGAGATGTATATAAAAATACATTTATACTTTTTTTCTGTAAATCGTTTACAAATTCTAATAAATCAAAGAAATTTTGAGCGTTTTGTGTCCAAGAATTTTTTAATTCATCAATTTTATTTAAAGATTTTAAAACAAAATCTTTTTCAGTTTCCCAATCTCCTATAGTTGCAAATATATCATCAATCTTCCATGTTGCTTCTGTAGGAACATCTTTACGTAAAACATTACTGTAATCTTTAGCCATTGTAACCTCCTTTAATCCGTAAAGATATTTTATCATAGTTAAAGTAAAAAATCATATAAATCTTTTAAAATCAATAATATTTTAGTAATAAAAGGTATTATTTTGTGTAAAAAATTGGAAAAAAATTAAATATTAAATACTTTTAAAAAGATTTAATTACAAATTTTTTTAATAAAAATCTAGTATTTAAATTATAAATTCTTAGTTTTTGTTTTTATATAAAAAAATTATAAAAATAAAAAAGTGACTAAATTTTAAAAATAGTCACTTATTACTAAATATAAATTATTTTATCCAAACTAAAATGTATAGTTGTAAAAATCATCTAAAGTTTTAAATTTATTCATAAAAGTAGTCAATTCATTAGCACTTCTAAAAGTAGTTCTTTGATTTGTACCATCTGCTATTGTCATTGATAAAATAGTACTTCCAGCGTCTATAAATGAATAACTCTTTTTAACTTCTACTGTAGTTTTAGTTGTATTATTTGTTTTTCTAACAATTATTTGAACACTACCTTCATTAGAAAGTATCATTGCTTTTTCTTCGTAATCTCCCACTGTTCTAGTAAAGTTATTTGGATTACCAAAGATTTCTCCAAATTTCTTTTCATATGCTACTTCAACTACGATTTTATTAGTATCACCATTAGTCAAAGGTTTATCACCAGCTAAAAAATCTACAGTATCTTTTGGTGTACATGCAGAAAAGAATAGAAGTAATAAAGTACTAAGTAAAGTAAATTTAAATAAGTTCATGTCATCCTCCTAATATAATTTTAGTACAAATATTATATTTAAAATAACTAAAAATGTCAACAATTAATATAACTTTTATCAGCTCTTCTCAAAAGTTTGAATTTCAAGGGGAAAAGGAATATTTTAAAGGATTTACTTAAATTGAAATAAAAAATAAAATATGCTACTATTCTAGTTGGAGGGGGAAATATGAAATTTGACTTGATGTGTAAAGAAAATATGAAAGGTATTATAGAAGAACTGTTAAAAAGCAAAGGAGCAGAGATTCACGAAGAATCAAAATACCGATTATTAGATAAAGGAATAGGGGAAAAATTAGAGATAAATTTTAATTTTGAAAATTTAGATGTTTTACTTGAATTTATAGAAGAAATAAATGGAGTTGTAAAAAAAACTAAAAAAAGTATAGTTGGAAAAAAAGAAGATAAATTTGAAGTTTTAAAAAATAGCGAAATTATCTATTTTGAAGCAGAAGGAAATAATGTTTACTCTAAAACAACAAAAGGAATATATAAAATTAAAGAAAAATTATTTGAAATAGAAGAGAGATTAGGAGAAGAGGGGTTTATTAGAATAAACAAATCATGTGTAGTAAATGTAGTAAATGTAAAAGAGATAATCCCTTGGTTTAATAGTAAACTGCTCTTAAAGTTTGAAGGTAGTGATACAGAACAAGAAGTTTCACGTACTTATATTAAAAAATTCAAGACATTTTTGGAGTTTTAGGAGGAGAAAATGAGAAGAATAAATTTATTATATGGAATATGGTTTGGAGCAATAATAGGTATATTAGTAAATTTGAGTATGAATTTTTTATACTTTGTTGATGGAGATATGGATTTTTTCATAAAAACTATTATTATATCTGCTTGTATTGGAATATTTGTTAGTTTAAGTGGAGACGGAGTATATTATATACTAAAAAAATTAAAAGTAAATAGTTATAGATTAAGAATATTTTTATCTTATTCATATTACGGATTGATAACAGCTTTTATTTGTTATTTTTTTAATGTAAGAGATTTTAAAATTATAACAGTAGCAGTAGCAGTAGTAATTGTACCTACTGTAACTATATCTTATTTAGATAGTATAAGAGCAAAAGAATTAAATCAGAATTTGAATATGGTAAAAGAAAAATTTAAGAAAGTGCAGGATTGATAATGAAGAAAAAAGTTATATTAATATTTCTTTTTTTAACTTTTTTTATTTTAGGAGAAAAGGATTATAGAATATACTTTCATAGAAGCACACTAGAGATAAAAAATGAAATAAATAGAATAGAAAATATAAGAAAAGATGAAGGTGTATTATCTTTTGATAACACACTAGCTTTAGGCATACTTTATAATGCTATAGGTAGGAATAATCTGGAAGAAAAGGGCTATGGAGAAAAAGCTCTTAGTTACCTTGAAGATTATCTAAAAATGTATCCAGAAAATCCCGTAGCAGTAGCTCAAATGGGAACTGCTTATGGACTTATGGTAAAAGATACTTGGAATATTTTTGCTAAAAAATCTTACGTAAAAAAAATTATAATGAGTTTTGAAGAAGCTAAAAGTTTGGAAAAAGATAAAATGAATTTGGGTCAAATAATGTATCAACAGGCAAGTGTATATATAAATATGCCTAAAAAAACAGGGCTGAGGGAAAAAGGGCTTAAACTTTATGAAGAAGTACTTTTTATGTATGAACAAGGAGATATAGTATTTCTTCCAGAACTTTTAGTTACTATATATTATAGAATAGCCAAATTTTATTTGGAGGAAGAAAAAGAAGTAGAAGGTATAAAAATGCTTATGAAAGGTTATGATATTATAGACCTTTATAGAATAGACACTATTGAAGCTAAAGGAATTAAAGCTTTGTTAAAGTTATATGATAATGAATAAAAAAAGTTTTTTCATTAATTAAATAATATAATTTATTTGAGGATATAATTTGAATATAGGTGGTATTTGATGGATATTAGAAGTGTAGAATATATGCTTATGAGAAGCTGGCCAGCTTTAAAACAAGAAGTTTATGATGGTTGGATAATAAGAACAGCTAATGGATATACAAAGAGAGCAAACTCTATTTCACCCTATTATGAAAGTTTTTTTGACTTGGATGAAAAAATAGAATTTTGTGAAAATTATTTTAAGAAAAAAGGTTTAGATACAGTATTTAAACTTTTAGAAGATGATAACTGTTTAGAAATAGATGGAATATTGGAAAAAAGAGGTTATTTGAAAGAAAGTTTAGTTTCAGTAATGAAAGCTAATTTGGAAGATATTAATTTTAAACTAGAAAATTTGTTTATAGATAGTGAGTTTAGTGAGTATTGGTTTGAATTTTTTGTTAGAGAAAGAGAATTGAATGATACTGAAGCACATACTCTCAGAGAGATTCTTAAGAAAAATGATCATAAAAACTTTTATGTTTTCAAAAAAGTAGATGAAAGAATAGTTGCAGGTGGTTTGGGAGTAATAGAAGAAGATAAACTTGGCATATATAATATTTTTGTTTGTCCAAGTGTAAGAGGTAAAGGTTATGGAAAAGAAGTAGTAAAAAGAATAATGGTAGAAGGCAGAAGAAGAAATGTAGAATGGGCTTATTTACAAGTAGAAAAAGTGAATAAAAGAGCCATAAAACTTTATGACAAATTAGGTTTTGAAGAATTTTACACATATTGGTACAGAGTAAAAAAATAATTGATAATTATGTCCCCTGTAAGGCTTGTTTCCTTTACAAAGGGGACTTTTTATTATATAATAATACAGTATATAAAGAGGTGAAGAATGATAAAAAATTATATAAAAGATAAATTGATTGAGTTATGTAGCATATCAAGTCCTAGTTTGAAGGAAGGTTTGATAGGTGAAAATTTATTTGAAGAACTTAAAAGATTGGGATTAGAAGTTAAAAGGGATAATGCCCATTTAAAATACAATGGTCAAAGTGGTAATGTAATTGCTTATTTAAAAGGAAAAAAAGAAGGGACATTGTTATTTAGTGCTCACATGGATACTGTACTTCCTTGCGAAAAAGTTGTTCCTGTAGTAGAAGGTGATATACTAAAGTCTGATGGAACAAGCATATTAGGCGGTGATGACAAAGGCGGTATAGTAGCTATACTAAACATGTTAAAAGAAATAAAAGAAAAAAAACTTGATACACCAAATATAATTGTTGTGTTTTCCATATGTGAAGAGATTGGTATGTACGGCGCAAAAGAATTAGAACTTGATGAAAAAGTAGATTATGCTTTTGTAATAGATTCAAGTGGAAAACCAGGGAATGTAGTAGTAAAAGCTCCATATGCCCTGAGGGGAACAATAGAAATAGTAGGAAAAACTGCTCATGCGGGGATTGCACCTGAAGAAGGCATTAATGCTCTTGTTGTAGCAAGTAAGTGTATTAACTCAGTTAAAATAGGAAGGATAGATAAAGAAACAACAAGTAATATAGGTGTAGTGACTGGGGGAGAAGCTAGCAATATAGTTATGGGAAGTGTAAAATTAACTTTTGAGAGTAGAAGTTTTTCTAAAGAAAAATTAGAAAAATATATAGAAGACTTGAAAGGAAAATTTTCTAATATAACTAATGAATATGGTGCTTTATTTAAAGAGAATTTAGAGTATTCATATGAAGGTTATGAATATAGTGATAAAGATGAAATAGTTAAATTAGTAAAAAAAAGTGGTGAAAAGATTGGTTTAGATATTGATTTAGTTTCGTCTGGTGGTGGAAGTGATGCAAATATACTAAATGAAAAGGGGATTAAAGCAATTAATCTAGCTTGTGGAATGACTAAAGTACATACTTTAGAAGAATATATTAGGTTTTCACATGTGGAAAAAGTTAGTGAATTAATCTGTGAAATAATTAAGGAGTATTAATTAAAATGAACATTAGACAAAGAAAAACTAGAAGAAGACTTTTTATAGGAATAGTAGTATTTGTAATTTCATTAGTTATATTTAGAGGTCCTATGAACAGCCTTAGAGCTGGAGTAAACAAAATATTTTTACCTATCAAAATAGTAATATACAAAACAAGTAGAGCAGGAAAAGAAACATTTG
This sequence comes from uncultured Fusobacteriaceae bacterium, assembly GCA_964536535.1. Lineage (GTDB taxonomy): Bacteria > Fusobacteriota > Fusobacteriia > Fusobacteriales > Fusobacteriaceae > CAZFBB01. The sequence continues at coordinate 16,385 of CAZHXU010000023.1, read as the reverse complement.
ATAACTTAAGAGATATAAACAATATTCTTAAAGAAAATGAAGAGATAAAATCAGAAAACTATAGACTTAAATTAGAAAACATTAAACTTCAAACTGTAATAGATGAAAATGAAAAATTAAAGGAATTATTAGAAATTAAAGAGGGAAGCAATATTGATTTTGTTATTGCAAGTGTTAGTTTTAGAGACCCTCTAAGTGTATATGATGAGTTTATTATAGACCTTGGAAGTGAAGATGGAATAAAAGAAAATATGGTAGTACTTCAAAGAGACAACCTTTTAGGAAAAGTAAGTGAAGTTTATAAAGATAGAGCAATAGTAGATCTTATATCAAAAAACAACTTGTACACAAGTATACTTATTGGTGAAGATAAGAATATAGGTGTTTTAAAGGGTCAAAATTCTAATTTGTTAACTATAGAATATGTAGTAAATGATGCAGAAATAAATGTTGGTGATAAAGTTGTAACATCAGGTATAAGTGATATTTATCCAAAGGGACAATTTATTGGATATGTAAAAGAAGTTACAGAAAAAGAAGGTGGACTTTTTAAAGAAGTTACTTTAGAACTACCATTTAATATATTTGAACTAAATGAAGTTATTATACTAAAGTAGAGGTGAAGTATGAAAAAATTATTGATGACAATGTTAATATGTTCTTCTGTTCTTGTAGCAAATGTTTTTGAAAGTATAGATACTTTTACAAGTAATGTAAGAGAAAATACTCTTATAAATGGTGAGTGGAGAGAGAAAGCTTATTTGATTAATATTGAATACCCAAATAAAGTGATAAAAGAAGTTTTGGAACCTGAATTAAACAAAGGGGAAAAAGTACTTTATTTAGAAGAAAAAAAATGGATATATTATCCTCTTTTTGGAGAAGCTTTTGAAGAAGAATTAGATGGAGAAGAAAATTACCTTTTAAAAACTATGAAAAACATCAGAGAAGGAGTAGGAGAAAGGGTAGAAGTTGAGGGGAAAATAGAAAGTTTAAAATTAGATGAAAGTATTACATTAACTTTTAAAAAATATGAAAAAATAGGAGAAGAAGAATTTCCTATGGAGATACAAGTGAAAGATAAGGGTATACTTATTAGTATAATTAAATTTGAAGAAGTAAAAATAAATCATAATTTAGATGAGAAAGTTTTTGAGTTAGATATATAATTATGGAAGTTTGGGAAGTAGAAGGAATAGTATTAAAAAAAGTAGATTTTGGTGAAGCAGATAGAATAATTACTCTTTTGACTGAAGAAAAAGGCAAAGTAATTGCTACTGTTAAAGGTATAAGAAAGAGCAAAAACAGAGAAAGTTATGCAGCAGAACCTTTGGTATTAGGAAGTTATAAAATAAATAAAAAAATAAATAGTGCAATAATAAATAAACTTTCTGTAGAAAAACCCTATTTGGGAATTAGGAAAAAATACATAAAGATACAAATTGCTACATATCTATTAAAATTTGTTGATTTAATAACTTTTGAAAATATAGAGTCAAATAAACTTTATAAACTTCTTGAAAATTCACTTGATTATTTGGAAAAAAGTAATGATGAAAAAACTATGCTTATTATGCTTTCATATTTTATATATAAAGTAATTGTTTATGAAGGGTTTTCAGTAGAAGTAGAAGGAGAAAAATATTTTGATTTTTCTACAGGAAAAATCACTAATAAAAATAGCCAAGATGCTATAGAGCTAAATGCTTATACCTTCAAGTACTTGAATTTACTAATTAATGTTGACATAGACAGTATAAATAAGTTACAATCAAATAATAAAAATATTATTGATGTAGCAAGGGTATTGGAAAGATATATTAATTTTAATTTACATTTAAATTTGAAAATTTATACTTATTTAGGGGAGGAATTTATATAATGGTTTTGGAAAAAATAACTGACTATATGTCCGAAAATTTAATCAGTCTAGATTTAAAAGGAAGTAACAAGGTAGAAGCGCTGAAAGAATTAAATGAACTACTTATTCAATCAGGAAAAATAAACGATAAAGAAAAATGTTTAGAAGCTTTAGTTAACAGAGAAAAGCTTGGAAGTACTGGAATAGGTAAAGGAGTAGCAATACCTCATGCAAAAACAGAATATGCAGATGATTTAACAATAGCTTTTGGTATTAGTAAACAAGGTGTTAATTTTAATGCAGTAGATGAAGAAAAAGTAAATATCTTTTTCGTTTTTGCGTCTCCTATGAAAAAAAGTAAAATATATCTAAAAATATTAGCAAGAATATCAAGACTTATAAGAAGTGAAGAGTTTAGAAAAAAACTATTAAACGCTACTAGTACAAATGAAATTTTAGACCTTATTGATTATGAAGAAAAGAATTAGGTGATAATATGAAGTGTCCATATTGCAATGGTGATGGAAGCAAAGTTATAGATAGTAGAGCCTACTCAAACGGACACTCTATTAAGAGAAGAAGAGAGTGTTTAGAATGTGGGAAAAGATTTACAACATATGAAAATGTGGAACTTACAGTTTTTTATGTTGTAAAAAAAGATGGAACACGTGAAGAATTTAAAAAGGAAAAAATACTTAAAGGTTTAGTAAGAGCAACAGTAAAAAGGGATATTAAGTATGAAACACTAGAAAATTTGGTAGTAGAAATTGAGAAAGAACTTCAAAATAACTTAAATGGAGAAATTAAAACAGATCAATTAGGTGAGATTATAATGACTAAATTAAAAGCGTTAGATGAAGTTGCATATGTTAGATTTGCATCTGTTTATAAAGAATTTAATGATTTGAAATCTTTCTTAAATGAAATTGAAGATATAAGTAAAGAAACAGAAGGGAAGAAACTTAAGTGATTTTTAATATTTTAAAAGGAGCTTTTATAGGAGCAGCTAATGTTATTCCAGGAGTGAGTGGTGGAACAATAGCTTTTTTACTTGGAATATATGATTACCTCACAGAAGCTATTGCAGAATTTTTTACATGTACCAAAGAAAAAAGGAAAGAATATTTTATTTTTTTAATACAAATTGGAATTGGTGTTTTATTAGGAATAGTACTATTTGCAAAAGTAGTATCATATTTGTATGAGTTCCATCCAGAACCAACGAGTTTTTTCTTTATTGGATTAATTATTGCTAGTTTACCTATTATTTTAAAGGAAAATAAGGGAAAAGTAGGAAAAGTAAGTATAGGAACTTTTATTTTGGGATTTATTTTAGTAATTATACTAAGTAATATGAATAATGAAGGGCTTCAAACAGAGGGACAAGTAGTAATAAATTTTACATATTCTCTAAAGCTCTATTTTTGTGGTACAATAGCTGCAGGAGCAATGGTTATCCCAGGAATTTCAGGTTCTCTTTTATTAGTATTGTTAGGTGAGTACTATAATGTACTTAATTTTATAAATAACCGTGAGATTGTTCCACTTGCAATAATAGGTCTTGGAGTTATTACAGGGATATTATTTATTGCAAAAATTATTGATTTTTTACTTAAAAAGCATAAAAATTCAACAATATTTTTTATACTAGGTCTAATTGTTGCATCAATCTATGCAATATGGCCTGGTTTTAGTATTGATAAAGCTTTTATAAACATATTATCGATAATATTTGGAATAGGTTTAGTTTATTTTAGTAAAAATTTGAAAAAGGGTTAGGAGGCTAGCTATGAAGCTATTTGATAATAGGTTTACAGCACTTGAAAAAAGTTTAGATACTTATACAAAAAGAGCTGAAGCATTAGCTAATAATATTTCTAATGTAAATACGCCTAACTATAAGAGAAAAGATGTGCAATTTGAATCATTTTTAGAAAAGGCAATTTACGAAGATGGCAGAGGTTTAGTGGGAGTAAAAACAGACAAAAAACATTTTAAGTTAGGATTTGATGATAACTTAAGTGAATTAGAGGGTAAATTAATAGAAGAAAATAGTACTACTATGAGAAATGATGGAAATAACGTAGATATAGAAAAAGAAAAAGTTGAACAAGCTAAAAATAATATTAGATACCAGTTTGCATCAACTAGAATATCTCAAAATTTTAATATCATTAAGGGTGTCATAAAAAATAAATAGTAGGAGGCTAAAATGGGTATATTTAATATTATGAATACTAGTGCATCAGGTCTTACAGCAGAAAGACTACGTATGGATGTAATAGCAGATAATATAGCTAATGCACAGACAACTCGTGGTGCAAATGGTGAAGCTTATAGAAGAAAAATGGTAGTGTTTAAGGAAAATAAAAAAGAATTTATAGTTCCAATGAACATGAGTAAAAATGAAAAAAAAGCACTGGAAGGTGGAGTAAGGGTAGTTGAAATAGCAGAAGATCAATCACCACTTAATATAGTTTATGATCCAAATCATCCAGATGCAAATGAAAAAGGTTATGTAACTATGCCTAATGTAAATACAGTTACAGAAATGGTAGATATGATAACAGCTACTAGAGCTTATGAAGCAAATTCTACTATTATTACAAATGCAAAAGCTATGGCTAATTCAGCTTTACAAATAGGGAAGTAGGGGTCTAAATGATTAATATTAATAACAATTCTACTCTAAACCTGCTAAAAACTAGTAGTGAAAAAGTAGTTAAGAAAGATGAAGAAAACAAAGTTTCTTTTTCTGAAATTCTAAAAAATACAATAGAAGAAGCAAATGAACTTAAGGTAGAAGCTGACAAACTGACTAATGATTATCTAACTGGAAGAACAGATAACCTGCATGAAGTGATGATTGCATCACAAAAAGCAGAAATATCAATATTATTTGTTACAGAAGTTAGAAATAGATTAATGGATGCATATCAAGAGTTTGCTAGAATGCAAGTTTAGTTGGAGGATATATTAGATGAAAGAGTGGTTAGTAAAACTGAAAGAGAATTTTACCAAGATTTGGGATAGTCTTACCAAAGTCCAAAAAATAGCAATTTCGGTATTTTTAGGTTCTTCGATAGTAATTATCATTTTATTTGGGACACTTAGTACTCGTATACAGTATGAGGCATTATTTACAGAGCTAGAGGCAAAAGACGCAGCTCTTATTAAAGATTATTTAGATAAACAGGGTGTTAAGTATAAAATTTCTGGAAATGGTACTATTATAGAAGTAGATAAAAAAAGAAAATATGCAATTAGGCTTGATATAAGTAAAGACGGATTAATTCCAAAAAATGGTACAATAGGATTTGAAATTTTTGATACAACAAAAATTGGAGCAACAGAATTTGATAAAAAAATGATGTTTTTAAGAGCTCAAAAGGGAGAATTAGAAAGAACTATTAAATCTCTTGAGCAAGTAAAAGGAGCATCTGTTAACATTACACCAGCAAATGATTCACCGTTTCTTGAAGAAAGAGTAGGAGCAAAAAGTTCGGTACTTATCCAACTAAACCCTCTTCAATCTTTAAGTGAAGAAAATATAAAATCTATTATGCTTTTGGTTGCAAGTTCAGTTGAAGGAATGTCTCTAGAAGACGTAAGAGTAGTTGATACTTATGGTAATATCTTAAGTGATAGAGTAGATTTTGATGAAGAAGGAACATTTGCAAATAGAAAAAAAATAGAACTAGAAAGAGCAGTAGCTAAAGATTTAGAAAGAAATGCAAATGGTGTTTTGGCTATTATGGGTAACGGAAACTACAAAGTTAAAGTTTCTGTTGAATTAGATTTTGATAGAGAAAGCTATAATCAAGAGATATTCACAACTCCAACTGTTGAAGGAGAACAATTAACTGGTGGACTTGTACGTAGCACTCAGACTCAGCAAGAAGAGTATAAGGGTGGGAATAAAGATGCAGAAGGAGTACCTGGTACAACAAGTAATATTCCTGGTTATGTTGCTCTAGATGAAGAAGCTAATCAAAATACTTATAATAAAAACAATAGTATAATAAATTATGAAATGGACAGAAAAAATTCTGTTTATGAAAAATCTTTAGGTGGAATAAAAAGAATGACTGTTTCAGTTACTCTTAATGAAAATTCATTATACTTTAAAGATAAAGAAGTAACAGTAGAAGATAAATCTAGATTTCAACGTATGGTTGAGACGGCAGTAGGAATAGATTATGGACGTGGAGATAAAATAAACGTAGAAATTATTCCGTTTAATACTGAAATCAGTGAACAGTTCAACATGATAGTAGAAAAAGAAGCTCAGAGAATGAGATATGTATATATTGGTGGAAGTATCTTAATAATATTCCTTATTGTAATCATGATAGTATATCTAATCTATAGAGGAGTAGAAGGAAGAAAACTAAGAGAACAAGAGGAAAAAGCAATAGACGAGCTCTTGCCACAATTTGAAGAATTTGAATTAGAAGATCAAATGAGTGTTGAAGATCAAGAAAGACTTGATCAAGAAAATCAAATTAAGCAAATTGCTAAACAAAAACCAGAAGAAGTTGCTAATCTTATTAGAAACTGGTTAATGGAAGATTAGGGGGAGCGAATTTTGGCAGATAAATTAAGAGGAAAAGAAAAAGCGGCTATTCTTTTAATAGCATTAGGACAAGAAGTATCAGCAGAAGTTTTTAAACACTTAGATGCTGAAGAAATAGAAGAATTATATTTACAAATTGCTAAAACTTCAAAAGTAAAAGCAGGAGAAAAAGAAAAAGTATTTGATGAATTTAATGAACTTATGTTAGCACAACAATATTTATCTCAAGGTGGAATAGGTTATGCAAGAGAACTTTTACAATCGGCTCTTGGTGAGAATAAAGCAGTTGAGATTATAACTAAACTTACATCATCACTACAAGTTAGACCATTTGATTTTATTCAAAAAACTGAAAGTGAACAGATACTTAACTTTATAAGTTCAGAACATCCACAGATTATAGCTCTTATAGTATCTTACTTACCTTCTGATAAAGCAGGAGAGATTATATCTCAATTACCAGAAGAAAAACAAGTAGATATAGCAAAAAGAGTAGCAACTATGGAAAGAACATCTCCAGAAATGATAAGAGAAGTTGAAAGAGTTTTAGAAAGAAAATTAAGCTCAGTTATGGGACAAGATTATACTATGGCTGGTGGAATAGATACTTTAGTAGAGATATTATCAAATGTTGATAGAGGAACTGAAAAAACTATACTTGAAGCTTTATCTGAACAAGAGGCAGAACTTGCTGAAGAAGTTAAGAAGAAAATGTTTGTATTTGAAGACATTATTTTACTTGATGATAGAGCGATTCAACAAGTACTTAAATCTGTTGAATCAAAAGATCTTAGTATGGCTCTTAAAGGTGCAAGTGAAGAAGTTGGAGAAAGAATCTTTAAAAATATGTCTAAAAGGGCAGCAGATATTTTACGTGAAGATATGGAATTTACAGGTCCTGTTAGAGTTAAAGATGTTCAGGAATCTCAACAAAAAATTGTTAATATCATAAGAAAACTAGAAGAAACTGGAGAAATAGTCATCGCAAGAGGAAGTGAGGATGAGATGATTGTTTAATGTAATTAAAGGTAGTGTTATAAACAAAAATGTTAAACCTGTAGTTATAAATCCTAATAGAAACAAGAGTGAAGAGATATTACATAAAGTTGAGGAGGAGCATCTTGATGCTCCTCTAACTCAAGAAAAAGCAATTTTAGATAAGAGAGATATTTATAATGAATATTTTGATGATATAAAAGCTAGACTTGAAGAGGAATTAAAACTACTTGAAGATGCAGTAGAAGAAAAAAAGAATGAACTAAATAATTTGGGAAGTGAAGTAGAAAATATAATTAATAGAGCTAATTCAGAAGCTGAAAGTATCATAAATAATGCAAAACTTCAAGCAGAAGAAGAAGCAAATGACATTAAAGCTGAAGCATGGGAACAGGGTTTTCATGAAGGTCAAAGTATTGGAAGAGATGAAATACTTTCTCAAGCAGAACAAATATACAATAGTGCTAATTCTCTTGTTGAAGAAGCAAGTAAAAAAAGAAAAGAACTTTTGAACGAAGGTAAAGAAGAAATAATAAAACTAGCTTTTGCAATTGCAGAAAAAGTAATAAAAAAAGAAGTTGAAAGCAAAGAAGTTCTTATAAATAATATAGTAGAAGCAATGGAAAAAGCTCCTAAAAGTAATAAAGTTAAAATCTTTATTAATTATGAACAATTTTTCTTAAGTGAAGAACTTAGAGAAAGAATAGGTAAAGCTTTTGGTGCTATGGAAGTTGAGATAGTAGAAGACTATAGTCTGACAGCTGGTGGGGCAATAATAGAAACAAAACTTGGGAGAATAGATGCAAGTATAAAGGGGCAATTAGATGCTCTTTATGATGCACTTGGTGAGGTATAAAATGTTTGATTTTGGCAAAGCTATAAAAAAAATAGAAGAATGTCATAGTATAAAAGCAAGTGGAAAAGTAGTAAGAGTAGTTGGTCTTACTATAGAATCAGAGGGACCACTTGTGCATTTGGGTGAGCATTGTTATATAAAATTATTAAATAGCAATAATAGAATAGATGCAGAAGTAGTTGGTTTTCATAATGACAAAGTTTTACTTATGCCTTTGGGTGATATGAAAGGGATAGGACATGGTTGTGAAGTTATACCAAGTGGAAGAACTTTAAGTGTACCTGTAGGTGAAAGTTTGTTAGGTAGAGTTGTAGACGGATTAGGAAATCCAATTGATAAAAAGGGTCCTATTGAAATGGAAAAATATGTTACAATAGATAATGAAGCACCAGACCCACTTGAAAGAAAAAACATTAGAGAAGTTCTAAATGTTGGAGTAAAAGCAATAGACTCTTGTTTGACAATAGGTCAAGGACAAAGGGTTGGTATATTTGCAGGATCAGGAGTAGGGAAATCAACTTTGCTTGGAATGATATCTAGAAATTCTTCAGCTCAAATTAATGTAATTGGATTAATTGGAGAAAGGGGAAGAGAAGTAAAAGAATTCCTTGAAAATGATCTTGGTGAAGAAGGAATGAAAAATACTGTAGTTGTAGTAGCAACAAGTGACAAACCAGCTTTAGTTAGATTAAAAGGAGCTGCTGTTGCAACAGCAATAGCTGAATATTTTAGAGATAAAGGTTATAGTGTAATGCTTATGATGGATTCGCTGACTAGATATGCTATGGCTCAAAGAGAAGTTGGACTTGCTGTAGGAGAACCACCAGCAACAAGAGGATATACGCCTAGTGTTTTTGCTGAATTACCTAAACTTCTTGAAAGAACAGGAAATTCAGATAAAGGAAGTATAACTGGTCTTTATACAGTTTTAGTTGATGGAGATGATATGAATGATCCAATAGCTGATACTGTTAGAGGAATACTGGATGGACATATAGTTTTGTCTAGATCAATAGCTGCTAAAAATCATTATCCAGCAATAGATGTACTTCAAAGTATCTCAAGGGTTATGAATAATATTGTTCAAGAAGAACATAATTATTTTAATAGAAAATTGAGAGAAGTGCTTGCAATATATAAAGAAGCAGAAGATCTTATTAATATAGGAGCTTATAAAGAGGGGTCAAATAAAAAAATAGATTATGCCATAGAAAAAATAGAAGAAGTAGAAACACTATTAAAACAGGGCATACATGAAGGAAGTAATATTGATACTACTTTTGAACTGATGAAATCTATATTTGAATAGAGGTTATAGATGTTTAAATTTAAACTCCAGAAAGCTTTGGAAATAAAGGAAAAAGAGGAAGAAGAAAAAAGGGTAGAACTTCTTGAAAAACAAAAAATTCTTGAAAAAGAATTGGAGAAGTTAAGTGGAATAGAAGATGAAATAGGAAAAACTCTAGATAGTTATAGCAAGAGCAAAAATGGTTCTTTGGATATTAATACTATGTTGTCTTTTGAAAATTTTCTTAGAAAACTGAAAGAAAATAAAAAAGATCAAATAGAAATAGTTGATTTATATAGAAATAAAGTAGAAGAGTGTAAAGATAACTTTTTGGAAGCAAGAAAAGAAAAAAAAATATTTGAAAAATTGAAGGAAAAAAGTTATGAAAAATACATGGAAGAATCACTTAGAGAAGAACAAAAATTTATAGATGAACTATCGAGTAATATGTATAATAGGAGAAGATAATGGCAAAGGAAAAAAAAGGTATTTTATTAATACTTAGAAATTTTATTATTACATTTTTATTATTAATTGTGTTATTATTAACAATAGTAGGTGGAGGTATATTTTTAGATGTAGTAGGTGCAATTAATCTGTCTAAAATAATACCTAAGAGTTCATCTATTGGTAAACTACCGTATATTTCAAAATATCTAGATTATAGTTATCATCAGCATTTGACTGAAGAAGATAGAATAAGAGAAACTATGAATAAATATAGGGATATATTAGAGGGTAGAAGTAAAGAGATTGAAGTAAGGGAAAAAAGTTTAGAAATTAAAGAAACTGAATTAAAAGAAAAAGAAGAAAAACTAGTAACTCTTGAAAATGCTTTGATGGATAAAGACGAAGAATTGAAAAATAAAGAAGATAGAATAAGTAAATTAATGACAGAATATACAGCTAATGCTAAAAATATTGAAAAATTTGCTTTAATATATACAAGTATGGCACCTGAATCTGTTGCTAAAATTATAGTAGATGCAGACTTAAATACAGTTGCTAAGATATTTGAGCTAATGGAGAATAAAAAAATTGCTGCAATATTAGATGAGTTAGCTAAAGAAAATCCACAAAAAGTAATGGAACTTGTTAGTTTAATGACAAATAATAAAGGGTAAAGTATGAAAAAAATAGAAAAGATACTAAAAATTATAGTAATATGCTTATTAGTAAATGGACTTTTTAAAATGAGTAGAGAATATATTAGTAATAATCATAAAATACATGAATTAAAATTAGAGATAGCTCAAGAAGAAAATACAAAAAATCTTCTTATAGATAAAGAAAAAGGACTTCAGAGTAGGTATGAGAATTTGGAAAACCCTGAAGAAATAGAAAAAATAGCAAGAGAAGTATTAAATCTTCAAAAAGATGGGGAAGAGGTTTATAGAGTCATAAAATAAATTTAGATATATACCAGGAGGAAGTTTGTAATGAAAAGAGAACTAGCGCTTGAATTTGCTAGAGTGACAGAAGCAGCAGCACTTGCGGGTTATAAGTGGGTTGGTAGAGGAGATAAAGACCAAGCCGATCAAGCTGCAGTAGATGCAATGAGGACAGTCCTTAATCAAATTGAGATTGATGGAGAGATAGTAATAGGAGAAGGAGAAATAGATGAAGCTCCTATGTTGTATATTGGTGAAAAAGTAGGTCTAGATATAGAAGACAAAAGTTCACTGGAAAAAGTAGATATCGCAGTTGACCCAATTGAAGGAACAAGAATGACTGCTATGGGGCAAGCAAATGCTATTGCAGTATTAGCAGTTGGAAATAAAGGGAGTTTTCTAAAAGCTCCAGATATGTACATGGAAAAATTAATAGTTGGTCCAAATGCTAAAGGAGCTATAGATCTTAATTTACCTCTTATTGATAATGTAAATAATGTAGCTAAAGCTTTGGGTAAAACTTTGGAAGAATTAACAGTAATTACATTAGCTAAACCAAGACATGATAGAATAATAACTGATTTACAAGAGTTAGGTGTAAAAGTATATGCTATTCCAGATGGAGATGTTGCTGCATCTATATTAACAGCAGTTGTAGATTCAGAAGTAGATATGTTGTATTGTATAGGAGGAGCTCCAGAAGGTGTTGTAAGTGCAGCAGCTATGAAAGCTCTGGATGGAGATATGAATGCAAGACTTATGTTTAGAAATGAAGTAAAAGGTGTGAGCCTTGAGAATGACAAAATTAGTAACTACGAAAGAGCAAGATGTAAAGAAATGGGAATAGATACATCTAAAGTTCTTAAGTTAGATGATTTAGTAAAAGATGAAGAAGTTATATTTTCTGCTACAGGAATCACAAAAGGTGATTTGTTAGAAGGTATAAAAAGAGATGGAAATATAGCTAGAACTCAAACTTTGCTTATTAGAGGGAAAACAAAAACAGTTAGATATATAAATTCTGTTCATAATTTAGAATTTAAAGGGGAACACATAAAAGAATTAGTTTTATAAAATAATTAATAACTGGTTAAGTCCAGTTATTTTTTTATGATTGAATATTTTTGGGGTAAGGTTATCTTTAGATTTTTTAATTTTATAAAAATAATGAAAATATAATTATATTTACCAAATCATTTTAAAATAAAAAATAGTTTATTAAATAAAATGTATTTAAAATATAGTACTAGTATGGGATAAATGTCTAAAAAGGTATTGCATTTTTTTGAAAAATAGTGTAGTATATTAAAAATTCATAAATATTTTATATGACTCATATAAACCAAAAATAAGGTTTGGTGTATCTACGGTTGACCATAAATTGACCTCTATGAGTGGAAGTATTTGGGGGAGAAGAATACCTAAATATATACTTTCACTTTTTGATAGTATATATTTAGGTATTTTTTAATTATTTTATTAAGGAGAGTATCAAATGCATAAGAATAGTATAGTAATATTAGATTTTGGTTCGCAATATAATCAATTAATTGCTAGAAGAATCAGGGAAATGGGAGTATATGCAGAAATTGTTCCATATTTTACAGATTTAGAAGAAATTAAAAACATGGAACCTAAAGGGATTATTTTGTCTGGAGGACCTGCATCAGTATACTTAGAGGGAGCTCCAACTATTGACAAAGGTATATATGACTTAGGAGTACCTGTACTAGGAATTTGTTATGGTATGCAACTTACAACTCACTTATTAGGTGGAGAAGTTGAAAGAGCAGATAAACAAGAATTTGGAAAAGCAGATTTGATATTAGATGAAAAAGAATTAAATTTATTCTTTGATATACCTGAATCATCTCAAGTATGGATGAGTCATGCTGATCACGTAACAAAATTAGCACCAGGATTTAGAAAAGTAGCACATACAGATTCTTCAATTGCTGTAATTGCTAACACAGATAGTAATATTTATTGTGTACAATTCCATCCAGAAGTAACTCATTCAGTATATGGAACACAGTTATTAAGAAACTTTGTATTTGATATAGCTAAAGCTGAAAAAAACTGGTCTATGGGTGACTATATAGAAAATACAATAAAAGATATAAAAGAAAAAGTTGGAAGTAAAAAAGTTATACTAGCTTTAAGTGGTGGAGTAGATTCGTCTGTAGCAGCTGTTCTTATCCATAGAGCTATTGGAGATCAACTTAACTGTTTCTTTGTTGATACAGGGCTTATGAGAAAAGATGAAGCTAAAAAAGTAATGGCTACTTATGGAGAGCATTTTAAGATGAATATAGAATGTGTAGACGCAGAAGAAAGATTCCTTACTAAGTTAGCAGGAGTTAGTGATCCAGAAGCAAAGAGAAAAATAATTGGGCATGAGTTTATTGAAATCTTTGATGAGCAAAAGAAAAGATTTAAAGATGCAGATTTCTTGGCACAAGGAACAATTTACCCAGATGTAATTGAATCACAATCTGTTAAAGGTCCATCTGCAACTATTAAATCACATCATAATGTTGGTGGATTACCAGAAGAGATGGAATTTGAGTTATTAGAGCCACTAAGAGAATTATTTAAAGATGAAGTAAGAAAAGTAGGAAGAGAACTTGGAATTCCTGATCATATGATAGATAGACATCCATTCCCAGGACCTGGACTTGGAATAAGAATATTAGGAGAAGTAAGTAAAGAAAAAGCTGATATACTTAGAGAAGCAGATGATATCTTTATACAAGAACTTAGAAATGAAGGATTATATGATAAAGTAAGCCAAGCATTCGTAGTATTATTACCTGTAAAATCAGTAGGTGTTATGGGAGATGAAAGAACATACGAATATACAGCAGTATTAAGATCAGCAGATACAACTGACTTTATGACAGCTACATGGTCACATTTACCATATGAATTTTTAGGAAAAGTAAGTAATAGAATAATAAATGAAGTAGATGGAATTAATAGATTAGCTTATGATATTAGTTCTAAACCACCTGCAACAATTGAATGGGAATAATTGCATATTAATATAAATTGTTGTATGATATATCTATTAAATATAAAGGAGTAGATATATGGTATTTTATGAAGACTTTGTAAAAAAAATAAAAGAAAATAAAAATATTCAATTAGAGGAAAAATATTCTTTTGGAGCAAACTTAAATAAATTATTAAGTAATATTGGAATAGGAATTCCAATGATATTATTAGGTTTATATAGTACTTATGAAGGAACAAGAAATGGGTTTAGTCCAAGAGTTTTGATAGGTATTGGAGTACTTGCCTATGGGATTCTTGTTTTGTATAACATATTATCTTTTAGATTTTTAATTGATACAAAAGAACTTAAATTAAAAGATAAAAAGTTGGAAATAGACCTTGGAAATATTGCTTTATGTGAACTAAGTAAAATGGCTGCTCCAGGAGGAAAAAGATTAGAAGCATGTTTATCATTTTATACAAATGATAAAAAAGAAATTATTCTACCTCTAAATATGAAAAACAAACTGAAATTTGTACTTGTAATTAAAGAAGTATTAAAGGATAAATTCGAAATCATTGAAGAAAAATAGGAGGGAAAATGTTAAACGGTAAAATCATAAAAGAAGCGATAACTTTTGACGACGTATTATTGGTACCACAAGCATCAAGTGTTTTTGGGAAAACATCACTTAAAACGAACTTAACTAAAAATATAGAACTTAATGTTCCATTTCTAAGTGCAGCAATGGATACAGTAACAGAAGCTAAATTAGCAATAGCAATAGCTAGACAAGGTGGAATCGGAATGATCCATAAAAACATGTCTATCGAACAACAAGCAAATGAAGTAGATAAAGTTAAGAGAAATGAAAGTGGAATGATTACAGATCCTATTACTCTTACTAAAGATGAAACACTTGGTAGAGCAGATGAGATTATGGGAACATATAAAATTTCTGGATTACCAGTAGTAGAAGAAGATGGAACTCTTATTGGAATTATTACTAATAGAGATCTTAAATATAGAAGAGATATGAGTGCGAAAGTATTTGAGTGTATGACTAAAGAAGAATTAATCATTGGTAAAGTAGGAACTACACTTGAAGAAGCTAAAGAGATTTTACTTGAGAACAGAATAGAAAAACTACCTATAGTTGGTGAAGATGGTAAATTAAAAGGACTTATCACTATTAAAGATATAGATAATATAGAAGAGTATCCAAATGCATGTAAAGACCCACAAGGAAGACTTAGATGTGGAGCTGCAGTTGGACCTGCTCCAGATGTACTTGAGAGAGTAGCTGCACTTGTAAAAGCAGGTGTTGATATAATCACAGTTGACTCGGCTCATGGACATTCAGAAGGAGTTTTAGAAACTGTTAGATCAATTAGAAAAGAACATCCAAACCTTGATATTATCGGTGGAAACATTGTTACTGGGGAGGCTGCTTTAGCACTTGTAGAAGCAGGAGCAACTGCTGTAAAAGTAGGAGTAGGACCAGGATCAATATGTACTACTAGAGTAGTAGCAGGAGTAGGAGTACCTCAATTAACAGCTGTTAATGATGTATATGAAGCATTAAAAGGAACTGGAGTAGGAGTTATTGCTGATGGTGGTATTAAATTATCAGGAGATATAGTAAAAGCAATAGCTGCAGGAGCTGACTGTGTAATGGTAGGTGGATTACTTGCTGGAACAGAAGAAGCACCAGGTGAAGAGATACTTATGGAAGGTAGAAGATACAAAGTTTATGTAGGTATGGGTTCTATAGCTGCAATGAATAGAGGATCTAAAGACAGATACTTCCAAGGAGATAAAAAAGAAAGTAAAAAACTTGTTCCTGAAGGAATCGAAGGAAAAGTTGCATATAAAGGTAAATTAGAAGATGTAATCTATCAATTAGCTGGAGGGTTACACTCTGGATTAGGTTACTGTGGAACTGCTACAATTGCAGAACTTAAAGAAAATGGTAAATTTGTTAAGATTACTGGAAATGGACTTAAAGAAAGTCATCCACACAATATTAGCATTACTAAAGAAGCACCAAACTATCATAAATAAGAATCAAAGGTTAGCTTTAGGGCTAACCTTTTTTATATATTAAGATAAAAAGAATATATTTATTATGTTAACATAAATTCTATATTTTATTTGATGCGTTACTTTTGTCTTGATACAAAAGTAACCAAAAAATCAAGTCTTGTTATAAGAAATAAGATTAAGTAGCCACTACATTCACTAAATTTCAAAACTCGCTTTTGAGCTCAAACAATTGAAATTTTACGTTCATTTCGTTAACTTAATCTAAATTTCTTATAAAGGACAGAAAAACTAAAAACCAAAGAATACTTGCGTCCTATCAAGAGCCGAACCGTGTAAAAAAAGTTTTGATTCTCTGTAGGGGCAAGTCCCTGTG
>CAZHXU010000022.1:0-23312 GCA_964536535.1 uncultured Fusobacteriaceae bacterium | reverse complement strand
GACATTATTCTCCCTCCCTTTCAAGTATCTCTTCTACCAATTTAGCATAATCTTTTGCTCCATTTGAATTTGAATCATAATCAAAGATATTTTTTCTCTCTCCTTGAGATTTTGCTATTGCTATATTTATTCTTATTTTTGTTTCTAAAAGGTCATTTCTAAAAACTTCCTTCAAACTATTATAAACATCATTTGATAATCCATGTCTCAAATCAAATTTAGTAGCAAATACTCCTCCTAATTGTAGTGAAGGATTTATTACTTTAATTGTATTTATTGTATTTAATAACTGTTCTATTCCTTCAAGGGCAAAATATTCTGTCTCAACTGGAATATATACTTTATCACTTGCAACAAGTGCATTTACTGTCAAAATAGAAAGACTAGGTGCACAATCAATAAATATATAATCATACTTTTCTTTCAAATCTACTAATTTAGTTTTTAATACACTTTCCCTAGCTAATTTATTAAATAAAGCTACTTCTGCACTTGCAAGATTTATATTTGCTCCTATAACATCAAGACCTTCACTAGTATTTATGCACTCATCACCTTTTACCATATCATTTACTAACAAATCATTTGATGTAAAATTAAGTGTTCTTTTGTCTATACCAGTTCCTGTTGTTGCATTTCCTTGAGCATCCAAATCAATAAGGAGTACTTTTTTTCCTTTTTTTATTAATCCATAAGATAAGTTAATAGCAGAGCTTGATTTAGCTACTCCACCTTTTTGATTTACTAAAGCTATTACTTTTCCCATTTTTCCCCCTCTACTTTTTAATTATTTTTATATGACTTGTACCATTATTATTATATTTTATGTCGATTTTAACTTTATCATCTTCTATATCACAAAATTCAAAAGTTTTTAGAGTAAATGAAACTTCATTTAAATATTCTTCTAAACTGGCACTAGAAAGTTCTTTATATACTCTTACTCCAAATTGACTTATGTTATTAAAATTCTCTTCTACTACCAAACCACTATTCCTATTATTATATAGTTCTTCTAAGATTTTATATCTGTAGTTTGATTTTCTAAACATAGTTTCTTTAACTGTTTGTGGAAGAGGTGCATCACTTATTCTATCTATTTCATTATAAACTCTATTTTTAAATGATTTTTTTTCGGTACTAGTCATATTTTCATAAAATTCATTTAATAATTTCGTTTTTTCAGTATTTGTTTCTTTAATTATTTCTATTGGTTCTTGTATCTCTTCTACTTTATTAACTTCTTTTTTTACTTTTTCTTTCTTATTCTTAGCATATTCTTCAGCCCAGTTATTTTCTAGTGACCCTGTAAAATATTTTAGAAAACTTCTTTTTGCATTTAATACAGTATATTCAGCATTATATTTTACATAGTCAAAATCATATTTTTCCAAAGCACTTTTAATATTTCTCTTCAGACTTTTTAATTCTCTTGCTTTTTGAGGAAAAATCATATGTATCTCATCAATTTGTTTAGTATCAACTAAAAAATTAAGTGGTTCCAAATTATTTACTATAGGATTTTTTCTTTCATTAGTATTATTTATATTTTCAAAACTCTCAATATCTTCTATTTCCATATTTTCTTGCCCAGTTACATAATAAGCTTGGCTAAGTCTAGAATTGTTGAAAACAACCATAAAATAACTTTCTTCATTATGTCCATTTCTAAAAAACTTTGCAGATTTAATAAGTTCCATCTCTTCAAGTTCTTTAAAACTTCTTTTTAACCTTGATACTGTAGAAGAAATATTTTCTTTCTTCCAAGAAAGAGGTATTCTTGAAGCTAGACGTTTTGAAAAAACAGTCATTTCTTCTTTATTATTTCTCCATTTTTCAATCATTTGATATATACTCCTTGTAACCGAAGATTTTATACCTAATAATTGTTTTGAGTTAAATAATAAATACCCTTTATTTACTATATTTGTTTGTATATATGTAGAAAAAGTTATTTTTATTATTTCTTTAACATAAGAATTCCTAATATGATCTTTATCTTCATCTTTCATATCTTCTACTTTTATCTTTCTTACTTCCTCAAGTATTCTTGTTTCTAACAAATCTTTTACAATCATACCTTTTTGATCTTGATTTTCTTTAAGATAATATACATTATTAAAAACATAAGTAGTTCTACTAAGATCAAGTATAGCTTCCCAAATAAGTCTTCTATTTTTTCCATTTACTTGTATATTAAGTTTATCTATCAAATAATTAATATCAGTATAAATTGTTTTAGAGTATCCATTTTCTTTTTGGATTTGCAAAAGAACAATAAATAACTTTTCTGCAAACTCAAGTGGAATTTTTCTATCTAAACCTGGAATTACTCTCATAAAAGTATTACGTCTTTTAGAAAAATGATAAGTTTTTATCTCATTCACTTTAACTTTTTTATCTTTTGAAAAGAATGGTAGTTCAACAACATTCATTTCATATCTGACCATACCCTCTTTTTTTTCCATCTCTTCAAGGGTATCTACATCATAATATTCTTCATCTTCAGTTCTCTTAGCGTCTATTTCTGCCAATTTTTTTTCATCTAAATCAAGCAATTCATCATTATCTAAGATTTCCATATTCACCCCACCTACTAGGTACCTATAACTCGTAAAAAAAGTAAAAAAATTTATTTCTTTTTTAGGTACTTACAACTCTATTCTTTTAAAAAAATACATTATTTATGATATTTTATCTATATTTTTTTGTTTTTTAGGTACTATTATATTCAATATGTTGTAATAAGTACTAAAACCAAATTAATTTTTAGGTACTTACAACTTCATTTTATTGAAATTTTTTCTTATTAATTTATTTATTTTCTTTATTTCAAGAAAACACCTTATATAGGTACTAATAAAATCATCTTTTTTTAGGTACTAACAACTCATTTAATTAATAAAATTATAAGTACCCACTAATTAATTTTAGGTACTTACAACATAATGATACCATATATACATTTCAATTACAAGAAAAAGAATTTAACTATCTAATATTATTTAAAAACATAAATTTTAGGTACTTATAACACAGATTCTAGGGACTAACAACTTTATACACTAGGTACTTACAACTCCAAATTTAGAGTACTAATAACTTTATGTTTTAGGTACTAACATCCCCAAATTTTACCTTTACCCTTCTCTTCTACATATTTATTTTAAAGGGCTTGAAAAGAATATATTTTCTGCCTAATAACATATATAACAATATAAACAAAAATAAACATATTACTATAAATAGAATTGATTATTATTGATACTCTTAGTACTTACTAATAAAAATAACTATTAAATTTTATAATTTTATTAGTACCTAAAATAAAATAAAAATAAATATAAGCTTTTACATACCAAATTATTAAACTAAGTTCTCCAAAGAATATTTAAAATATAAGTTAATTAAATATATTTTATAAAAAAAGTTGATTTTTAATTTTTATAAGTTAATATATAAATAGATGTGCACCATTAGCTCAGTAGGTAGAGCATCTGACTCTTAATCAGACTGTCACAGGTTCGAAACCTGTATGGTGTACCATTAATATCTATACTCACCTTTAAAGATATTTCTAATAACTTTTGTATATTCCCCATTTTCTTCATGACTAATTAATGGTGGAAGAATTTTTAATGAAGAATCACTTCCTCTAATCCCTTCAACCAAAATAATTTTACTTTCTTTATCTAATTTTGAATGAACAAACTGTATTCTTTTTACTCCAATTTTATATTTATCCATCAAATTCAAAATATCTGCTAATCTATCAGCTCTATGAACTAAAGCAAAATACCCCCTATTTCGAAGATTAATACTAGCAATTCTTATTATCTCTTCCAAATTAATAGTAACTTCATGCCTAGCTATAGTTAATTGATCTAAATTATTTAATTGATTTTCATTACCATCTAATTTAAAAAATGGAGGATTAGAAACTACTGCATCAAAATATTGAGGTTGAAAGTACCTAGAAATATTGAGCATATTATCATGTATAATATCTATTCTATCTTCTAATTTATTCAGAACTACATTTCTTTTAGCTAAATCTGCAGAGACCTCCTGCAATTCAACACCTGTAATATGAGCTTTACTTCTTTTACTAATAATTAATGGAATAGCTCCATTTCCAGTACCCAAATCAAGAATTTTTTTTACTGTACGATTAATAGTAATGAAGGTACCCAATAAAACAGTGTCTAAGGAAAAACTAAAAAAATCTGGATGTTGTATTATTTTAAGATCTTCAAAATCTAAAAAATTTATTAATGTTTCTTCTTTTTTATTCATAAAACTCCCTTCTAACTTTATAATATTAACTTAAAAGAAAAATTATGTCTATACTAAATTAGTATATTTATATTTTTAATTTCTTTTCCTCAAATTACTTTGATAAATATTAGAAATATTATATAATTAATATAGATTAATTTTATAGGAGGCTTAATGACAACAAAATTTATTGTAGATACCAATGTAATTATTGCAGATCCATTTTTTGTAAAAACTTTTGAAAACTGTTTAGTTGCTATTCCTATACATGTTTTAGAAGAACTTGATAAACTAAAAACTTTCGAAGGAAATACAGGATTTAGGGCAAGACAATTTTTTAGATATTTTAAAGAAATTGAAAAAGAAGGAAGTTTATTAGAAGGTGTAAAATTAGAAAATAATGTAATTTTAAAGACTATTTTAGGAAATTTTTATGAAAAGTTGCCTAAAGAACTTGATATAAATTATGTAGATAATAAAATATTAGCATTTTTTTTAACTGAAGAATATAAAGATTACACACTTATAACTAATGATATTAGTATGAGAGTTAAAGCATCATCACTTGGAATCAAAACACATCTTGTTGATTTGTCTGAAAAACATAAATTAGATGACTTATATAATGGGATTTTAGAAGTGTTAGTACCTAATGATACAATAAAAGAATTTTATAACACTGGAGAGATAGATCCTCAAAAATTAGGTATTGAAAAATTATATCCTAATCAGTTTATATGTGGCAAAGGAGATTTTACCTACAACCAACTATTAGGAAGATTTGATAGTAAAAAAAATAAAATAGTCAAATTAGAATATGAAAATGCTTCTTTATTTGGAGTAAAAGCAAAAGATATTAGACAAAAATTTGCTATAGAAGCACTTCTTAATAAAGATATTCCATTTGTAACTATGACAGCAAGGCAGGGTTGTGGAAAAACTTTATTAGCACTTGCAGCTGCTATGGAAGAAGTACTTGAAAGTAAAGAAAAAGAAAAAATTCTTATTGGAAAAAACACATCTCCTATAGACAAATGGAGTTATCAAGGGTTTACAACAGGAGATACTGAAGAAAAACTTTTAACTCATTTTGGAAATTATATTACTACTTTTGAGAATATACAAAATATACGTGGTAAAAAAGGAAAAAGTGGATTAGAAATATTTTCAACTTTAAAGAATCAAAATAAATTAGATGTTTTAGATATTTCTTCTATATTAGGATCTAGTTTTATAAATAAAATGGTTATTGTTGATGAAGCTCAATCTTTTGATGTTCATGCAATGAGATCTATTATAACTAGAATAGGAGAAAACTCTAAATTGATACTAATAGGTGATATAGGACAACAAACATGGTCTAGACTTGACCCTGATAAAAGTGGATTATATGCAGCAGTAGAATGGTTAAAAGATTTGGAAGAAACTGCACATGTAACTCTCGATACTGTTCATAGAAGTAAATTTGTAGAAAAAGCAAGTAAATTATTTGATGAAAAACTATTTGGTTAAAATAATAGCTTGTCGGAAATTCCGACAGGCTTTTTATTTGTAATATTAAAAATTATGCAAAAAATATATAAGTTAGATAAAAAACTTTAAAAGCTTCTTTTATTGAAGAATATAGATAAAAATGTTAGAATATTAGGAGGGAAAATGATAGAAAAATTAATTAAACTTATAAATAAAAGTGAAAATATAGTGTTTTTTGGAGGAGCAGGAGTTAGTACTGCTAGTGGAATACCAGACTTTAGAAGTAACAAAGGACTCTTTAAACATAATCCTGAATATCTTTTAAGTTATACATTTTATAGGAAAAATCCACAAGATTTTTTTGATTTTTATAGAAATAACATGATTTTTTTAGATGTGAAACCAAATATGACTCATAAGTTTTTGGTGAATCTGGAAAAAATAGGGAAATTGAAGGGGATTATTACCCAGAATATAGATGGTTTACATCAAAAAGCTGGAAGTAAAAATGTAATTGAATTACATGGTAGCATATACAGAAATTACTGTGAATTATGTAGAGAACCATATGATATAGGAAGTGTGATGGTAGAAGGTGTTCCACACTGTACTTGTGGTGGAATAATAAGACCAGATGTGACTTTATACGAAGAAAGTCTTAATATGAATAATTTTCAAGAAGCACAGAATATGATAGACAAAGCTGACTTGATAATAGTTGCTGGAACATCTTTAGTTGTTTATCCAGCTGCGTCTCTTATAGGTAATGGTTTTAGGGGCAAATTAGTGTTAATAAACAAAGCTTCTACTAACTATGATAACATAGCAGATATACTCCTACATGAAGATATGAATCTAATATTTGAGAGTTTAAATAAAAAAATAAACTCAAAATGAGTTTATTTGTTAAAACTATGAAAAAAGAACTAAACTAATTGCCATTACGGCCATACCTGCTACTAAAGAATATATTGCAATATGATGTTTTCCATATTTTTCAGCACTAGGCAATAATTCATCAAGAGATATGAAAACCATTATTCCTGCAACAACTGCAAATAATATTCCAAAAATAGTGTCATTGAAAAATGGTCTTAAAAGTATATAACCAATTAATGCACCAACTGGTTCAGATAATCCTGATAAAAAAGAAAGAAAAAACGCTTTTTTTCTACTGCCAGTTGCATAATAAAGAGGAACAGAAACAGCTATACCTTCAGGAATATTATGAATAGCAATAGCTATTGCTATAGAAATACCAATTGTAGGATCTTGTAATGCACTTGCAAAAGTAGCTAATCCTTCTGGAAAATTGTGGATAGCAATTGCAATAGCTGAAAAAATTCCCATACGATATAATTTATGATCTCGGACAAATTCAGCTGAATCTTTTGATTTATTTCGACTTTCCATTTGATCAAGATTTATTTCAACTTTTTTAAAGTCGTCTAACTCTTCAATAGATCTAGTTTCATGAGGATTTTCAAAAGATGGTACTAATTTATCTATTAAAGCTATAATTATTATTCCACAAAAAAAAGATAGTGTAGTAATAATATAAGCTTCTTTATAAGGATAAACACCTTTTAAAGCATTTAAACCCTTAAAAAAAATTTCTACAAAAGAAACATAAATCATAACACCAGCAGAAAAGCCTAAAGAGCTAGCTAAAAAGGTTTTATTTGTTTTTTTAGTAAAAAAAGCAAGGGCACTACCAATTCCAGTAGCTAAACCTGCAAATAAAGTTAATAAGAATGCAAATAGTATATTGTTCATATTAAACCTCCTAGGAGTATTATACGAAAAAAGGATTTTAATCCTTTTAGAAAGGAAAAAATGAAGAAAATAATAGTTTTTTTAATGTTAATATTAAATTTAATAGGTAATGATTTTCAATTATCAAGTTTAAAAGTAAATCAGGGTGATTTTTTTACAATTTGGTCTAATCAAAAAAATATTGAAATTATAGAAATCAAAGGAGATTTTTTAAGAACAACAGTAGTACCATATTACAAAGATGGTATAGCAATAGCTCATATTCCAGTACATTATAGTAATGAAATTGGTACAAGAGATATATTAATAGACTATAAAATAGATGGTATAAAAAAAAGAGGAATATACAGTATCTATATAAATCATAAAGAGTTTGAAAATAGTAAAATATATGTAGATGAAAAAATGGAAGAAAAAGGTACTGGGGAAAATAGAGCTACAAGCATTAATAGTTCACAAAATGCAAGAGCAAATCCAATACCAGATCCATTATGGCAAAGTAACTTTGTTACTCCTACAAAAGGGCGATTGACTACTGGTTTTGGTTATAGCAGATATGTTAATGATAAACTAACAAACCGTCATTCAGGATTAGATATAGCTGCTCCAATAGGAACTCCTATTTATGCTAGTAACAAAGGGGTTGTTGTATTTAGTGATTATCTAAATGTTACAGGACATACAATAATTATAGATCATGGTGGAAATATATTTACAGGTTATGCACATATGGAAAAAAGATTTGTTCAAAATGGTCAGGAGATAGAAAAAGGTGAAAAAATAGGTAATGTTGGAAATAGTGGATTTAGTACAGGACCACATCTTCATTTTACTCTCAGTGTAGGAACAACTTTTGTAGATCCAGCTTTATTAATGGATTTAGATTTAGATAAAACTAGATTACAAATTGAAATGTAGATAAAACAATTAGATATTTTGATATACTTAAGTTTATATGATTTTGTGTTAACAAAACTACATAATTTGAAGATAATACTTAAGAGAATAAGTTATTTATTATTGCAGTTTAAGAGTATATTTAATATATACTCTTTTTTTTGAAAAAATTTGTAAAAATTTACTTAAAAAAATGGCAATAATTCATACCACAATTCTAGGTACTAACAAAATTAAATTAAAGATATATTTAGTTATAACCCCTTTAAATACAATATTAATTTGTGTATTAATTATAATTAAGTTATTCTTTGCAAAACTTTTTATAAAGGGTATAATATTGTAATGTGGTTAATTGTTAGTGAAAGAAAGAGGGGATGAAATGGGCAACTGGTTTAATACTGTAACTAATCGAATTAATAACAATCCATATGTAATTTCTATTAAAACTGCATCAATCAAATTATTACCGTTAACAGTTTTGATAGCATTTACTACACTTATTATGAGTTTTTCTACTTTCATATATCCAACATTTTATGAAAATATAATATATGATATTTTGGCAAAAACTAAATTAGCTTTAACAGTAGCATTTCCATATGTAGCTGTAGTAATTATGACACATTCGTTACATAGGATAAAAAGTGGTAGGGGCGATATGACAATAGGTGTTTATCCTGTTATAGCACTTATACTATTTAATATGATAGTTGATGGGACTTTGGTATTTGGTTTAGACATAAAATTTTTAAGAGCCATTTTGGTAGGGATATTTACTTATGAATATGAATCTCTTATTGATAAAGGGTTAAAAAAGTTAAAATATAAGTGGGTAACAGAAGTATTTATAACTTTTTCAAAAAGTTTAATTTTACTCTTGTCTATTTCTTTATTTAGTTATTTTTTCTATAATTATAATATTCAATTAGATTTAGACCCTAGTAAAAGTATTGAATTTAATAATAATATTTTTGAAGCATATAAACATTTACTAATAATTCTTACACCGTGGATAATAGGAATTAATGGATCACATTTGATATCAGAAGCGTATTCGACTCTTTATAATAATTTTTTGATAAATCAAGAATTATTATCTCTTGGTCAATTGCCTGATAAGATATTTGAATTTACTTTTTTTAATTATTATATGAATATTGGAGGTAGTGGAGCAACATTATGTTTAGTAATAGCTTTATTTCTGAGTAAGAAAAAAGCTCATAAACGTTTTGCTAAAATAGCTTTGATTCCAAGTTTATTTAATATTAATGAAATAATCATTTTTGGATTTCCTATTGTAGCAAATTTTCATATGATAGTGCCTTTTGTAACAGTACCACTTATTTTTGCAACAATTACGTATTTTGCTCTAGCAAGTGGATTAGTTCCAATAGCAGTTAATCAAACTTCGTGGATAATGCCACCAGTAATAAATATATTTTTGGCAACAAATGGAAATATTAGAGCAATTTTACTTCAAATATTTTTGATAATTGTAGGTACTTTAATTTATGGATATTTTTTAAAAAGGTATAGTGGAGATAGTATTGTAGCTTTGCCGGAACAATTTGTTTTTTTAAGACCTAGTCAAAATGCTAGTCAAATATCGGATTTGCAACTTAATATTTATAAAGAAGTAAATGAAGCAAAACAAAATTTAAAACCTCTTCTTGATAATGGAGAGTTTATATTATATTATCAACCAATATATAATATAAAAAAAGATGCAATAGATAAAATAGAAGGGCTTATACGTATTAGTCACAAAGAAAAAGGCATAATACCACCTTATTTTCTACAATATTTTGAAAAATTAGGTATGATAAAAGAAGTTGATTATTGGGTTTTAGAAAAAGCATTAAAAGATATAAATAAATTTAGAGGAGTAAAAAAAGATATAGAACTAACTATTAATATATCTACAATTACTTTTAATGATAAAAATTTTATATCTAATTTAAAAAGAATTTTGTATACAAATAAAACAAATTATAAAAATATAACTATAGAACTTGTTGAAGAAAGTTTTATAGAAGATTTTGAAGGTGCAAGAAAAAAACTTAGAGAACTTAAAAAATTAGGTTTAAAAATTGCTATAGATGATTTTGGAACGGGTTATTCTTCTTTAGGTTATTTAATGGAACTTGAAGTGGATATAATCAAAATTGACAGGAAATTCGTACTTACAATGACTAATCAAAAAGGTAGAGAATTGATGAAAAATATAATTAATATGACAAAAGATTTGGGGTGTAAAGTAGTAGTAGAAGGTGTAGAAACAAAAGAAGAAGCTGATTTAGTTACTAAATTTGGGGCAGATCATATTCAAGGTTACTACTATTCAAAACCAATGCCTTTGGAAAAAATAATTACATATTTAGAAGAAAAATAGAATTGAAAGTACCCATAATAAGGGTGCTTTTTTATAAATTTTTTTAATTAATTAAATTAGAATTTAATGATATATGTGTTGTTAAAATATGAATAAAACTCTTTATTTATTTAAAAATAGAAGAGGGTGAGTAAACAAAAAAGCAAAAACACCCTTTCGGGTGTTTTTTAGTGGTTGTTGCAAAAAAAGTTATATAGTTTTAGGGAATTAGAAACATATTTTAGAAAAAGATTAACTTTTCCAAATACACTTCATAATGTCATTCTCTCGAATGTCACAAGTCAATTATAGTCATTTTTACAGATGATGTCAAGAAAAAATTGAAATATTTTAAAAATAAACATACAGGTGTCATTAATAAAAAAAATTAATTGGATTTGCTCAAGATAAAGATTATCAAGGAGTATAAATGAAGAAGTACTTGTAAAGATAATAAAACTCTGTTAAAATATTTTATATAGAAGAGAGAGGGATGATGATGGGTAATTTTTTATCACCGGGAAAAAAATTAAAATTATTAAGAAAAAAATATGGAATAACTCAGAATGATTTAACAAGAAATGGTTTAAAAAGAACAACTCTCAGTATGGTTGAAACAGAAAAGAATAAACTTACTGAAAAAACAGGAAAATTAATAGTTGCTAATATAAATGAGATACTGTCTGAAAGAGGAAATAAAGAGAGGGTAGAAGCAGATTATTTGCTTGAAACAGTAGAAAATCAAATTGAGCAAATGCTGATAAATTATCTTGATTTGATAACAAAAAATGAAGAAAAACTACCTGAAGTAATTGAAGAAATAAATTTTTATAAGTTTCAAATAAAAAACACTTCTATAAATTTTGATATTTCAAAAAAAATTGGAGATTTATATTTTAAAAATGGAAGGTACTTTGAAGCATTAGTAAGTTATACTGATATTTTTGAAGAGTTAAGAGAAGTTTGTCAAGAAAGAGAAATTCCAGTAGTATTTAGTGGAGTTTTTAACTGTTTAGCTTCATATTTTTATTTGAGAAAATATAGAGAAAGTTTACCTCTTTATAAATTGGTAGAATCAATAAGAACTTATCTTAGTAAAACAGAGATATTTCTTTTATTAAAGTTGTATTTGGCAACTAAAATGGAATTGAAAGAATATGATCATTGTTTGGAAAAGATAGAAGTTTTTTTGAGTGAATATGATTTGGATCTAATGGAAGAAATGGAATTAAAAACGATACAAATTGAATGTAATATATACCTTAAAAATTATTTTACAGCAAAAGAAATATTAAATACACTTTATGCTAGTAATGATGTAAAAATAAAATTATATGCAAAAGTTAAAGAGTCATTAATATATCTCGAAACTAATGAACTGGAAAAATTAGAAGAAGTAACGGGAAAATTGATTAAAGATATATCTTTTGATGAAGAAAAAAGTATATATAAAAAAGAACTTTATTTTGACTTGGGTATTTGTTTGATAAAATTGGGAAAAGAAGATGAAGGGGAGAATTATTTAGAAAAATCTAAAGATATAAATAATTCTAAAAATTATGAAGCTATAAAAAACCTTATAAATCTTTATGTAAAAAGAGAAAAAAAAGAGAAACTTATAAAATTAACAAATGAACTACTTTATTTTATAAAAAATAAATATTTAGAGAAAAATGATTTTATAGTTTTTGATTTGATTTATGGCTTATCGCAAATAAATCAATCAGATGAAGTAATTAATTTAATAAATGAAATAAGAAGTTTATAAAAATCCCCTGTTATAGGGGATTTTTTAATGAAGTTGAAGATATAAATGAGTCAAAAATATTAAAATAAGCATTTTAATTTAGGAGTAGATATTTAAATAACTGATTTTTGTGTAAGTTATAAATTCTTTTAAGAAAATGCTAATTATATTTCTTTAAAATTTATCAATTTGATATTTTTTTCTTTAACAAAATTTATGATTTCGATATTGGTTAAGATATCTAACTCAATAACTCTTTGTCTGTTATAACTGCTATTGTCCAGTAAAAATTTGTCTACAAAAGCAGGATGGCACATGATTTCTATTATTTCTTCTTCTTTTCCTAAGTTAATTTGATTAATTAAATCTTTAGTAGTTAAATTATCCCCATAAAACCCGTGTAAGAACCTTTGAGGGTGTTTGACACCAGATTTGTCCATAAGAGCTCTTGAATGCTCTTCAAAGCCTCTCATTGGGAGATTGTACTCTTTAGCAATCTCTATGGCTACTTCTACTGCATTTTTAGCAAAATTAACTTCATGATGGAAATCGATATGGCTAGGAGTAAAACCTGTATCTAAAAATTTTTTTAACTGTGTTTCAAGTTCAAGTTTTAATTCTTCTTTATCTGCAATAGCTAATCTTTCAATATTGTGTTCAAAATTTCCACTATTGTTTAAAAGAGAATTTATTTTATCTTTGGGACTTAGTGGTTGACCTGTTGTTAAAACAAAATGTATACCAACATCTAAATTTTTATGTTCTTTCATAATTTCAATACCATGATAAAAGCCAGGCATATTAGTCATCATAGAAGTAGAAGTAACTACTCCATTAAGAAAACCTTCTAAAATACCTAGATTTACACCTTTAGACATCCCAAAATCATCTGCATTTATTATTACTTTCATTATAATACCTCCAAATTAGTTGTATATACAACTAATATACATTTTAATTATAATAATGTCAAGTAAATTACAAAAAACTAATTATAGAAATTAGTCTTAAGTTATAGATAAATGAAATAAATCTAATTAAAATGAAAAAATTCTTAATACAATAAAAAAGACTAATTTTTTATAAAATTAGTCTTTTGTGTTCAATTTGATACTAATTATAAAATTAGTATCATCCAGAAAATTTATTTATTCTTGCCAATAATCAATTTTATTAAGTTTTTCTGCACAAATAAATCTGCCAGGATTTTTTAAAATTTCTTCTAATGATGCTCCAATAGGCATATACATCCAAGCGTCATAATTTTCAACAGGAATATCAAAAGTAGCTTTGTAAGATATCTTTTCAATAGCATTATTAATAAATCCGAATTTTGGGTAATAATCTGTATGGCCAAGAACAAAAACTATATCTGCATTTAATTCTTGTAATTTTTTTATTCCCGCTTTTATAAGTTCTCCACCAATGCCTTTATTTTGATAATCTCTTATAACTCCCAGAGGAGCTAAGCAATAAACACTCAGATTATTTACAGGATTGTCTATATACCCTTTTGTAAAAAGTATATGACCAACAGCTTTATCATTTTCATAAGCCATAAGAGAAATAAGGGGAGTAGCACTTTTATCACTTAATAAATCTCTAACTAAAATCTCTATGACGTCTTCGCCATAACCAGTAAAAGCGTCAACTTGTACAGCTAGTATTTCTTCTAAATTTTTTATTCCAACTTCTTTAATTTGTATATTCATTTTTCCTCTTTTCATAATTTGATGTATTAAAATTTGACTATATTA
Organism: uncultured Fusobacteriaceae bacterium; assembly: GCA_964536535.1. Taxonomy (GTDB): domain Bacteria; phylum Fusobacteriota; class Fusobacteriia; order Fusobacteriales; family Fusobacteriaceae; genus CAZFBB01. The sequence goes on along the minus strand of CAZHXU010000022.1, from coordinate 9,010 downwards.
CTATCAAAAAAACACCTCCTTATTATATATTTATTTTAACACAGTTTTTTCTCAAAGGGTATAAGAAAGAAATTTTATATACATCTAATATATAAAAGTCATATAAATAAAAAATAATTTTTTACTAAAAAATTATTGACAGACCTTAGATATTAATGTATTATAATTTCAATAACTATAAGACGTATAAATTGTCCTATTTGTATTAGTAAAATTTTGGAGGATAGTAGAATGGTAGGAGTAGCTAATAAGACTAACGCATATTTTTTTGAATACTTTAGAAGCTTAAACTTTTATTGGTTTAAGAATTTTCTTATACAAAAAAATAAATAACGAGTTCTTATATAGCAAATTATAGTTAGGTAATAAATTAGATTATATCTAGAGCTCATTAAAAAGGGCTCTATTTTTTTTAGTTTTTACCAAAAGTAAAATTGTAGGGAGGAAAGGAATATGATAATTCAAATGGATTTAAACGCACCAGAAGCAAAAGTAACGGAGTTAGTAGAAAAGATTAAAGCTAAAGGTTTGTCTACTAATTATGTAGTAGGAGACAATCATTCTGTAATAGGAGTGCTTGGAGATACTAGTAAAGTGGATATTAGCGAAATCGAAGCTCAAGAACATGTAAATAAGGTTATTAGAGTACAAGAACCTTATAAAAAAGCTAACAGAGCATTTCACCCAAAAGATACTGTTATAGAAGTAAATGGTATCAAAATAGGAGGAGGAAATGTAGTAGTAATGTCTGGTCCTTGCTCGGTAGAAAGTAGAGATCAAATAATCTCAGTAGCAAAAGATGTAAAAGATGCAGGAGCACAAATATTAAGAGGTGGAGCTTATAAACCAAGAACATCTCCATATGCTTTCCAAGGTCTTGAACTTGAAGGTTTAGAACTTCTTAAAGAAGCAAGAAAAGAAACAGGTATGCCTATAGTAACTGAAATTATGTCGCCAGATTTAGTTGATAAATTTGCTGAAGATGTTGATATAATTCAAGTTGGAGCAAGAAATATGCAAAACTTTGACCTTCTTAAAAAACTTGGAAAAATCGATAAACCTATACTTTTAAAAAGAGGTATGTCAGCAACGATAGAAGAGTTATTAATGTCAGCAGAGTATATTATGGCTGGTGGAAACCACAAAGTAATCTTGTGTGAGAGAGGAATTAGAACTTTTGAAACTTACACTAGAAATACTCTTGATATAAGTGCTGTACCAGTACTAAAAAAATTAACTCATCTACCAATAATCATTGACCCAAGTCATGCAACAGGTAAATACTGGTTGGTAGATCCATTAGCTAAGGGAGCATTAGCTGTTGGAGCAGATGGACTTATGATAGAAGTGCATAATGATCCAGCAAATGCATTATGTGATGGACCTCAATCATTAAAGCCTAAAAAGTTTAAGAAATTGATGGATGAACTAAGAACACTAGCACAAGCACTTAATATTAAACTATAGGTTTTATTATGAATGTATGTATAGTTGGGCTTGGATTAATCGGAGGAACATATGCACATGCCCTACAGGGTCATGTAGATGAAATATATGCAATTGATATAGATGAAAAAGCTATATTAACTGGGAAGAATATGGGACTAATAGTAGAAGGGGATAATAAGGGCGATACCCTTCTACCCAAGGCAGATATTGTTATTATCTGCCTTTATCCCAAATTAATAGAGACATTTTTAAGAGAAAACAAAAATAATTTTAAAGATGGAGCTATAGTTACAGATGCAACAGGAATAAAAGGAACACTTATAGATAAAATAATTGATTCAGTACCTAAAAATGTAGATTTTATCTTTGGTCATCCAATGGCTGGAAGGGAAAAAATAGGAGTAGAAAATGCTCATAAAGATATTTTTGCAGGTGCAAACTATATCCTTACACCAAGAGATGAAAATAAGATAGAAAATATAAAGATACTTAGGTATCTAATATATAAAATGGGATTTAAAAATGTAAATTCACTTAGTCCACAAGCTCATGATGAGATAATTTCATTTACAAGTCAACTTACTCATGCTATTGCTGTAGCACTAGTTAATAGTGATAATGAAAAATACGATACAAACCTTTTTATAGGAGATTCTTATAGGGATTTGACTCGTATAGCAAAAATTAATAGTAAGTTGTGGACAGAGTTGTTTATGGAAAACAAAAAAAATCTCATTGAAAAGATAGATGATTTTCAAAAAAAACTGACTGAACTTAAAGTAGCACTGATAACAGAAGATAGTGAAACACTTATAAGAGAGTTTAGAGAATCAACTAAAAGAAGAGAAAGTATAGATTAGCAGGTATATCCTGCTCTTTTAATAATTAATAGATAATAATTAATAGTTAATAGTTAATGTAGTTTAGTAGTATAGTAGGATGCTTTTAAGACCTTTTTAATAGTTTTGTCTATTAATTTATGGTAAAATTAAAGGTAGATTGGAATGTGTAGGGTCTATATTTGGTTGTCGGAAATATAGACAAGCAATAAAGGAGGAAAATATGAGTGCAGTATGGGGAAAAAACATCCAAGTATCGATATTTGGAGAATCACATGGAAGTGCAATAGGAATAAACCTTGGTGGTTTACCAGCAGGGTTTGAAATAGATTTGGAAAAAGTAAGAAAGGATATGGCCAGAAGAGCACCTGGGCAAAGTGAACTTACTACTAGTAGAAAAGAAAAAGACGAATTTGAGATATTAAGTGGTTATTTTGAAGATAAAACAACAGGAAGCCCACTTGCTATTATTATTCGTAATACAAATCAGAGATCAAAAGATTATTCGGTATTAAAAGATGTACTTAGACCTGGTCATGCTGATTTTAGTGGTAAAGAAAGATATGGAAACCAAAATGACTATAGAGGAAGTGGACATTTTTCTGGAAGAATAACAGCTCCATTAGTATTTGCGGGAAGTGTAGCAAAACAAATATTAGCTAGTCAAGGTATCTATATAGGAACACATATAAAAGCCATAGGGGGAGTAGAAGAGAGAGATTTTACTCTTGAAGAACTTGATAAAACTCTTGTAGAAAACCTTCAGTCTATGTCTTTTCCTACTTTGGACAGTGAAAAAGCAGAACTTATGAAAAAAGAGATAATAGATGCAAAAGCAGATGAAGATTCAATAGGTGGAGTGATTGAAGTAGCAGTAGTAGGTATGCCACCTGGTGTTGGGAATCCATTTTTTGATTCTATAGAGAGTAGATTATCTCATATGATGTTTTCTGTTCCAGCAGTAAAAGGAATAGAGTTTGGAGCAGGATTTGAGATTGCAAAAATGAGAGGTTATGATGCAAATGACGAGCATTATATAGAAGATGGTATTATAAAAACTCATACAAATAATAATGGTGGTATCATAGGTGGTATAACAAATGGTATGCCAGTACAGTTTAAATTGGCTATAAAACCACCTGCAAGTATAGGTAAACTTCAAAAAACAGTAAACTATGAAACAAAGGAAGAAACTGAATTAAAAGTAGAAGGAAGACATGATCCATGTATAGTTCCTAGGGCTATGGTAGTAGTAGAAGCAGCTACAGCTCTTTGTATGTTGGATTTTTTACTTGAAAAAAAGGGGTTTTAAGATGCTGAATTTAGATGAACTGCGTATAGAAATAGATGATATAGATAAAAAAATAGTAAAGTTATTTGAAGATAGAATGGAGATAGTATCTAAAATAGCTCTTTATAAAGTAGAAAATGATATGGAAGTATTTGATAGAAGTAGAGAAGATGCACTTCTTGCTAAAACTTCAAAATATCTTAATAATAAAGAGTTAAAAGGAGATCTTAATCTATTTTTTACAAACCTTATGGATATAAGTAAATCATATCAAAGGAGAAAGATAGAAAGTACTATTCCAACTAACTTAGTAAGGGGAAAAGAACTTACAAAAGTAGCTTATCAAGGAATACCAGGTAGTTTTAGCTATAGTGCAATGAAAAACTATTTTGGTAAAGTAGTAAAGGGCTTAAATTATGATTCTTTTGAAGATGTTTTTGATGCTGTTTCTGTAGGCACAGTAGATTATGGTATAGTACCCTTTGAAAACTCTAGTACAGGAACAATAAAAGATAATTATGATTTAATAAGAGAAAAAAATTGTTATATAGTTGGAGAGATTAAGATTCCAATAAAACACAATATTTTAGGGAAAAATACAACTAAACTAGAAGAGATAGAAGAGTTATACTCACACCCTCAAGCTTTTGAACAGAGTTCTAAGTACCTAAAAGATAAAAATTATAAGTGTATTCCATATAAAAATACAGCTCTTAGTGCAGAGTATGTTGCAAAATCACCTGGAGCTATTGGGGCAATAGGAAGTATCGAAGCAGGGGAACTATATGGATTAAAAGTTTTGAAAGAAAACATAAATGATAGTAATAAAAATCATACAAGATTTGTAATTATAGGGAAAGAGATAGAAGTAGAAGAAAATGCGAATAAAGTATCTATAGTTTTTTCAACTTTGCATAAAGCAGGAGAGTTGTTTAGCATACTTGGTTTATTAGCAGAAAAAAACATTAATATGTTAAGTATAAAATCTATACCTATCCTTGAAAAACCTTGGGAGTACTTTTTTTACATAGATGTAAATGGGAATTTGGAAGATGAAATCTTTAGGGAAGCTCTTGGGAGAGTAGAAGAAAAGAGTCATTTCTTTAAATTATTAGGAAATTATAAAGAGGGAAATTAATGAAATTAGGATTATTAGGAGAGAAACTTACCCATAGTTATTCACCACAGATACATAATTTAGCTTTTAAATTACTTGGAATTAATGGTGAATATAATTTGTTTGAAAGAGATCTAAAGGATATAAGAGCTTTAGTAGAAGAAGTAAAAACCGATAAAATACAAGGTTTTAATATAACTATTCCCTATAAAGAAGAGATAATAAAATATACAGACCAAGTATCAGACCAAGTAAAAAGAATTGGTGCTTGTAATACAATCTTAAAAAAAGATGGGAAAATAATTGGAGAAAATACTGATTATTTTGGATTTAAAGGAAGTGTAGAAAGACTTAAGTGTGATATTAGTGGTAAAAAAGCAGTAGTTTTGGGTAGTGGTGGCAGTGCAAAAGCAGTAATAGAAGTACTTCTTCATATGGGTGCAAAAGAGATATATCTTGTAAGTAGAGATAAAAAAAATATAAAATTTAATAAAGAAAAAACTTTGTGGATAGATTATGAAGACTTAAAAGGAATAAAAGATGCTGTACTTATTGTAAATACTACTCCTCTTGGAATGTATCCAAAAGTTGGTATTAGTCCCCTTGAAAAAGAATTAATATCAAACTATAATTATGCCATAGACCTCATCTACAACCCTAGGGAAACAGAGTTTTTAAAAGATGCTAGAGAAGCTAACTTAAACTATGATAATGGACTTTTTATGCTTGTGGCACAGGGCTTGAAAGCAGATGAGTTGTGGACAGGGAAAAAGTTTAGTACTAGTGAGATAGAAGATGTATATGGTAAAATTGAAAAGATAGTATATGAAAATTTGGAATAAAGGAGACTAATATGAAGTTTTTGGTAATAAATGGACCTAATTTGAACCTTTTGGGAACAAGAGAGCAAGGGATATACGGAACTAAAACTTATGAAGACTTAGTAAGAGAAGTAACTACATTTGCTAGGGATAAAGGGGTAGAAGTAGAAGTAGTTCAGCATAATATAGAAGGTGAAATAGTAAATGAGATACATAGGGCATTTTTTGAAAAATATGATGGGATAGTAATAAACCCAGCTGCTTATACACACTATAGTATAGCAATATTAGATGCTCTAAAGGGAACAAATATACCAACTATAGAAGTTCATATTAGCAATATTCATAAGAGAGAAGAGTGGAGACATATATCTTATCCAGCCAAAGCCTCTATTGGTCAGGTGTGTGGTTTGGGGGTAGAAGGGTATAAATATGCTCTTGACTATCTGATAAAATATGTAGAGAATAATTAAGATAAACAAATTTAAAAAAGAAGAGATTTTTCTCTTCTTTTACTAATTATAATGGTATTTGTTTAATATTTTTGTTAATCCTATTTTCGTGAGGTTTAGATTTCTAATATCAATAGCTACAATATCAATACTTTTACTTTTGTCATTATCTATATGGAAAGATTCTAAGACCATTCCATTTTCCAGAGTTTCATCTGTTAATGGATAAAGTAATACTACCCTTTGTATATCTTCATATCTTGTCAAATATGCATACATTTGATAAAAATCATTAATAACTACTCCATATCTATTTTTATCTTTATCAATTATCTTCCACTTAGTATCGATTATAAGCTTTTTAGGAATAACAATATCTGGTCTTAGTTGAATTGCAGCATTATTTGTAGATTTTTTAACTAATAGTTTTTTACTAGTATCTTGCAATTCAGTACTATGGTCTAGTTCTTTAACTACTTTACCAATATAACTTTCATATAGTTCATTAACTTCAAATAAAAATGAAAATCCTTCAACTTTACCATCTTCCCCAATAGAACTAAGGCTTTCATAGATTTTTTTCAAAAGGATATAGGACTCTTTAAACCTAATATTACTTCTATTAAACTTAATACTGTCAATAATATTAGTATTTAGCCTAGTCATATTAATATCTGTATAATTCGCCATTATTATCTTTAGATTATCTACAGTTTTTAAAGATTTAACTTCTTTACATAGTTGGTATGTCATAGTATAAAATATTCTGTTTAGTAAATTATCCTCTGAAAATTCATCAAAACTGCAAGCTATTTTACTTCTTTTTTTACTTATGTTCTTAATTTGTTCTTTTATATCTATCTTACCTTTTATCAAACTAAGGTTATCTCTCTTATTAATGTATTCTCTATAAATACCCCTACTTAGTTCCTTCTTTAGCTTTTTAGAAAATAAATAAGTTAGTATTTCAAGGAGATTTTCATCTTCTAATTTTGTCTGACTTAATTCGCTATATTTTACATCTATGTATCTACTTTTAACTAACATATTGAGTAAAGCTTTTCTAGCCTCTCCTTTTTCAAATTGTATAGTTTTTGGTAGAACTTCTATAGTAACACCTTTTAAAGTAATTAAACCAACATAGTTTATAAATCTAAATTTATTGTGTTCCCATTGTATATAGCAGCTCTTCAATTTTTGTTTTTTAATAGTTTTCTCTAAATATTTTATTTCCTTTTCGCTAAGCCGTTCCTTACCACTACCTACTTCTATATAATCTCGTGCTTCATACACTATTATTCTCTTCATAATTAACTCTCATATATATTTTTAAGAGCTTGAATATCAGGGCTTTTAATTAAGCTATATTTATACTTGTCATCATCATACTCTGAACTTGCCTTAGGGAATAACTTCCCAAAATCAGACTTTTCTTTATATAAAAAATAATCCTTATCCTCTGAATTTTCACTAGCTCCACCAAGTATAAGTTCTATCTTCTCCCAGTCTTCATAGAAGTATTCTTGCAATAGTGGTATTACCTTATTTTGCATAGTATTTATTAAATTTTCTTCTGTTTTGTCATTAATAAAGTATGCATGTCCTATAGTATGGTCTCTATCAAATAGGTACTCAATTCTTTGATTTAAAGTTTTCAATAATTTTTTAACATCTATTCCAGGAATCTCATTCTTTAGAGCTTCGGAGTTTGGCATTACTTCTTCGAACTCAAATCTCCTTCTTAGAGCAGAGTCAATTAATGAGATACTTCTATCTGCTGTATTCATTGTGCCTATTATATAGACATTGTCAGGTATTCCAAACTTTTCTTGAGAGTAGGGCAAAGTTATAGTAGTCTCATTCTCTTTACCCAATCTTTTATCTTCTTCAATTAAAGTTATTAATTCTCCAAATATTTTTGAGATATTCCCCCTATTTATTTCATCAATTATAATTATCCTTTTTTGCTTAGAAAAGCTGTTACACAATTTCTTAAAGAGCCCATCTTGTAGCTTAAAAGAACCATCTTCTTGAGCTCTATAGCCTTCTATAAATTCTTCATATCCATAGGATTGATGAAAAGTAGTGAACACTACCTGTCCACTTTCAACATATCTATTAAATAAGCTTACTACTTCTTCTCTTTCAATACCTTCATATCTATTACCTTCAAGTATCTCTAGAGCTTCATTAACAACTTTAAATGTCTTTCCTGTTCCAGGAGGACCATAAAGAATTTTATTAAGATTAGATTTAAACTTATGTTTTTCAATAGTATTAGTTTCAGTAGTGACATTATTGTTTTTGTAAGGAACTCTTTCAAATTGATATCCTAATTTTTTTGAGTGCTCCATAAAATTTTCTATAGTTTCATTATTCCATTGATTCGATATGAATATAACAGTTCCATCACTTAACATTATAGTGTCGTTTTCATCTTTATGAAAAAATCTTTTTTTTCCATCATCCTTCAACTTTTCTCTTTCTTGCCCATTCAAAATAGTCCATGCTGATGTATTTCCTACTCTTAACTTTCCATCAGGAAAAACTTTTTTAAGTTCTTCATAAGAAATTCCATTATTTTTATAACAGTAATCTTGAATTACTTTCTGCACAGCTCTACTTTTAGCTAATTCAACTCCATCATTATTAACAATTATATTATCAAAATTTGCCATTATTTCCCCCTATTTTTATTTTTTAGAGTATTTAAAATTACAAGTATTATGACCAAACTTAATATTTGTTATACCTTTTCTAATTTATTTGAAATTAAATAATATACAAAAGAATTTTTTATATAAAGACAGTATTATTATTATATTTTAAATATATATCATTTAATTTTTTTTGTCAAAAATAAAATTAAAAAAAGTAATCAAAAAGATTTTTAAAGACTAAAAATAAAACAAAAGATTGTCGTCCTAGTCTACATTTAAGGAAACAATCTTTTGTAATTTATATAATATATTTTTATTCGTTATGCAATGCTTCTATTGGATTAAGTAACGATGCTTTTCTTGCAGGAACAACACCAAATA
>CAZHXU010000021.1:0-23946 GCA_964536535.1 uncultured Fusobacteriaceae bacterium | reverse complement strand
TGGAAGTAAAAGTAGAAGCTATATACAAAGCAATTAAGGAGTAATTTACTCCTTTTTTTTATTAAGTAGTTGCAATTATATAAAAATTATAATAATATAACTTAGGAGGTGTAAATGAAAAAATTAATATTATTATTAAATGTAGTTATTATGAATATGTTGTTTGGAGCAAATGAAGTTTTGGACAGTAATACTAATGTTTATATTATTTCTGGTACCAATGAAGAAGAAAGTTATGAAAAAGCTCAAGAAGACTTACTAAAGTTAGCTGATGCATTTGAAAAAGGGGAAGAATTAGAAATCAGTTACGAAAGTGGTTTGTTAAAGGAAAAAACTACTCATAGACTAGTTATGAAAGATTCAAAATTATATTATGTTCAAATCCTTGAATTAACTGGTAGAATGGAAGGTTATATTGATAAGGAGTTAGGAAAAGCTTTAGCAGATTATTTAAGGCTACTATACTCATCAAATTCAACAGGAACTTATGGTGATGTAGTAGAAGAAATTGATGGAAAAGAAGTAATTAATCCTTTTTATAAAGCTGTAGATGATGGAGTATTTACTGTAACTGAATTTTAAATTAAAAAAGCTCTCATTTGAGAACTTTTTAGAATGAAGACAGATGACTAAATTTAAAATAGGTCGAATGTCTTCAATTTTTATTTCTAAATGGGACAAAAGTAAAAAGAATCATAAGAACTATATTTAAATTTTAGCTGTTTTAATGGGAAATATAACTTTTAATATTAGTTTTTTTATAATTTATAAATTATAAAAAAATTTGAGATATATTTATAAAGTATAAGTTTAAAATATATAAGTAAGCAAAAGTTAGAGTTTTACTTAAATATAAAATTTTTATTAACTTTAACTTTGATATTTTGACCGTTATAAACAACTGGTTCAAAAGTCCATAATTCTAATGCTTTAATTACTTCATCTTCAAACTCTTTTGGGTTAGTATTAAGCAGTTTAATATTCTCTACTTTACCCAAAGTATTAATAATAAAAGTAGTTTCAATAACAAGCCCTCTACGAAGTCTTATACGCCTAAAGTTTTCAGGATATTTTGGATGAGGGTTGGATTTGAAAGTTAGATTTATCCCTTGATTATTAGGATTTATGGCAATAAAACTACCATCAGTATCCTTAAAAAAATCTTTATGATTCTCTAGGGGATTATTAACTACTTTTTTATTGTCATGTGGCTCTTCTACCACTTTCACTTCCTCATCTATGTATTCTTCCTTCTGAATAACTTCTTTTTCTTCAATTATTTCATTTTCAACTTTTTTTTCCACAATAATATTCTCATTATTTGTATCTCTTGTTAATATTTCTTCTTTAATTTCTTTTTTATTTTTTTTTATTGGTTCAACTTTTTTTTCTATTTTTTTTTCATGAACAAAATTGGATTTTTTATCTATTGAAAAATTCTCAGCTAAATGGTTTGTTTTTACTTCATTTTTTTCAATAATTTCTTTTTTTTTTTCAATCTCTTTCTTAACAGGACTCTTTCTATAAAATACTAAATTACTTTTAATACTTTTCTCTTCTGTAAAACTAAGATTTTTTTTATTTACAGAAAGAGGAATTAAGATAATAAAATGTACTATTATAGAAAGACATAAAGCTCTATACATCAATTCTCCTCCATTTTCACATTTTATCATTATGTGCAAATACTGTAAAGTTAAAGTTAATTTAGATTGAAAAAAATCGTAAAAAAGGTTAAAATATACAGTAAAATTATTAAAATAAGAAAAAATTGAGGAGTTTCATGAAAAAAATAGTTACATTAATATCATTACATACTTTTTTATATAGCCAAAGTTTGTTACTGCCTGATACTTATATCTATAATGATATAGTAGAAGAAAGTAATATAACAAAAAATATAAACAGGGTAGAAATAGAAAAAAACTCTAATAAAAGAATAGATAATATTTTGAGGGAAATAGGCAGTGTAGAAGTAAGAGGAGATAAGATAGATATAAGAGGAATGGGTGAAGGAATGAATACAAAACTTTATCTTGATAATATTCCCCTAAATTCTTTTGACATGTCATTACCCAAATTAAACTATTTAAATATGGGAGATGTGGGAGAAGTAGAAGTATTGTACGGAGCAGGTTCAGTCCTTTATGGTGACGGAGCTATGGGTGGAGTAATCAATATAAAACGTAATTCTATAGAAGCTCTAGAAGTAAACAATACTATGTCTTATACAAAAGATTCATTTAATGGAAGTACATTTGATTTGTCTGCAGGTACATTTTTGTTTAATGAAAAAGTTTCATTTCAAACAAATTATCTAAATAAAGATACAGATGGTTATAGAAAAAATAATTATGAAGAAGTAGAAAAATTAGAAGTAACTACAAAATATATAATTAACCCATATGAAGTATATACATTATCATTGGGAAATATAGATTCAGCTTATGGACTTCCTGGTTCAATAGGTAAATCTGATGATAATAAAGAAAGTTTTTATAAAGAAGACTTTTTTGAAACAGAAGAAAATAATTTGTTATTTTCATATAAAAATACTTATAATTCTAAACTAAATTTTTTCTTTGATACTAGTTATAGTCAAAAAGAATATTATAGTGAAAGTAATTTCTGGGGTAAAAGTACAAGAAGTGTAGATGGTTCAAGGATATTTTTGAGACCAAAATTAGTCTATAATTATGGTTTTGCAAGTAATCTAATATTAGCTTATGATTTTTCGTATGAAAAAAATACTATAGAACAAATAAGTACAAGTATATACAAAAGTGAAAATGAAAAAAGTACGAATGCTTTATATTTTTATAATACTTATGCTACTGATTTGGTTGATTATGTAAGTGGTTTTAGATATGAACAGAGTAAATATAATCAAAATGGAACAAAAGAAGTTTTTGATAATACAGCATTTGATATAGGAAGTAAATATTATTATGGAGTAGAAGGTAATATTTTTCTAAATTTTTCTACGGCATTTAGAACTCCAAATATAGATGAACTTTCATATGCTTCTACTCCTCTTACTTCCCAAAAATCATATAATTTTGATTTGGGAATCAGTGAAAAAAGAGGTAACAACTTAGTTTCTATTGGATTTTTTACTATAATAACTGAAGATGAAATCTTTTTTGACCCAAGAGGAAATAATGGTCATGGAAGTAATGTAAATATGCAAGGAAAAAACCTGAGAGTTGGTGCTGAATATACAAATGAAAGAAGATATAATAAATTAACTGTTAAAGATTCAGTGACACTTATAGACACAAGAATATTAGATGGTGATTATGTAGGTAAAAGTGTACCTGGAGTTGCGCCTATAAATTACAAAATAAATGCAAATTATAACTTAAGTGAAGATTTGAAATTGTGGTTAAGTGGTCTTTATAGAAATAGTTATTATCATTATGGTGATTATGAAAATTCCTATGAAAAAGTAGATTATACAATCTTATTTCATATGGGTATAGATTATGATTATGAAAACTTTAAGATATTTGGTGGAATAGATAATATTACAGATGCCAAATACTATGATTATGCAGGTTATTCAAATGACACTAGTTATTATTACCCAGGTCAAGGTAGAAGGTTTTATATGGGATTAAAAGCAATTTTTTAGATTAATATAATAAAAACACCTTAAAACTATATTAGCTTAAGGTGTTTTTTTATTTAAAAGGAATCAAAATCTATTTCATTTAAGATTTCTTTTAATTTTAATAATTCATCTTTTGTAAAAGTAAGCCCTTTACCCATCTTTTCATAATTAGGATCCCAGTCTCTAATATCAGCTTTGGCAGCTCTGTCATTCCAACTAACTAAATTTATCTCTTTAGACCAACCTTTTGCATTAGAACTCAGAGTACCCAAGTTTTTAATGATTTCATATTTGATTCCAGCCATTTTTACCCCCTTTATTATGAATAAAATATACATTATATTTATTTAAAAATCAATCAATATTTAATAATGGGATACACATTAGTTTGTTATTTAGATTATCTTTTACTACTTTACATTCAAAATTAAAGACTTCTTTTATAATATCTTCTGTAAAAACATCTTCTACTCTACCAGCTTTTACGATACTTCCTTTTTTTATACAGATTATATTATGAGCGTAACTTGCTGCTTGATTTAGTTCATGCAAAACAGCAACTATAGTTTTATTTTTCTTTTCATTTAATTCTTTTAGAATATTCATTACTTCAATTTGGTGTGCTATATCAAGATAGGTAGTAGGTTCATCTAGTAGAAGTACAGGAGTATCTTGACTAAGAGCCATAGCAATCCATACTCTTTGTCTTTGTCCACCTGATAATGATTCTATCTTTTTATTTCTAAATTCCCATGTATCAGTCAAATGTAGGGCTTCTTCAACTGCTCTTTTGTCTTCATTTGTTTTTTTTCCCAAAAGATTCTGATGAGGATGTCTACCAAAATAACACAATTGTTCAACAGTAATTCCACTAGGTCCTTGAGGGTTTTGAGGTAAAAAAGCAATTAATTTAGCTATATCTTTATTTTTATATTCATTAATATTTTTACCTTTTAAAAAAATATCACCTTTTCTGCTTTTTAATACTCTTCCTAGAGCTGATAATATAGTAGATTTTCCACAGCCATTTGCTCCTATGAGTATATTTATTTTTCCTTCTTGTATTACCAAATCAAGCTTATCTACTATTATGTCTTTGTCATATGCAAGTTGTAAATTTTTAGTTTCTAACATCTTTACCCTTCCCTTTTCATCAAATATAATAAATATGGTCCACCAATAAAAGCAGTTATAATTCCAACAGGGACTTCTATAGGAGGCATCATTATTCTTCCAATTGTATCTCCCAAAATAATTAGAGTACTTGCTAATATTGGACTAAATATTATTAACATTTTGTGGTCTGATCCAAAAATTCTTCTAGTAATATGTGGAGATATTAAACCAATAAATCCAAGTGCTCCTACATAAGAGACACTTACACTTGTTAGTAAAATTGCTAATAACAATAAGATACTTTTTAGCTTTTTAACATCTTCTCCTAAACTAGTTGCTAATTTGTCACCTAGTTGTAATATATTCATTTTTGCAAACAACAAAAATGCAATTGGAAGTAAAATTACCAAATAATAAGATAAAAATCTTACTTTAGTCCAGTCAGCTCCCCACAAACTACCACTTAACCATACCATAGCACTTGGAGCATCTAAAGGAAATTTTATAATGAGTAACTGAACTAATGAAGCACAAAGAGTTGATAGAGAAATACCAACAAGGGCTAATTTTCTCTCATTAGAACTATTCTTAAGAGTAAGTATATATAAAACTCCCCCAACTAACAAACCTCCTATTAAAGAATAGAAAGGAAGATATAAAATATTTAAATCATCAATAAAAATAAGTGTTAACATAGCAAATAAAGCTCCTCCATTACTAACTCCTAATATATCAGGTGAAGCAAGAGGATTTTTTATGATACACTGCATAATCACACCACTAATACTAAGACCACAAGCAGCAAGTATACCCAGTGTAATACGTGGCATTCTATAATTAACAATAGTAAAAGTATCAGAGTTTGTATTACCTTTTAATATTGTAATAAAACTTTCTATTGGAACAGAAGTAGCACCAAATAATAAAGCTATAATTATACTTGTAAAAAATAAAAAAATTATTACTTTTTTCATATGCTTTCCTCCTTTAATGCCAAGAATATAAAGTATGGTGCTCCTATAAGAGAAGTTACAATTCCTACAGGGATTTCAAATGGAAATGATATATTTTTGGCTAGGAGTTCGCTTGCGAGTAGAAGTAAAGCTCCTAATAAACCTGTTAAAAGTAATTTTTCATATATATTTTTGATAGACACTTTTCTGACTATGTTAGGAATTATTAGTCCAACAAACCCAATAGGTCCACAGATAGATACTATTGAAGCAGTAATTATAATACAAAGAAAAATAGAAATTATTCTTAAAATCATTATATTTTCTCCTAAAGAAATCACTAAACTATCATCAAAATCTAAAATCTCTAATTTTTTTCCAAAGAAAAAAACAAATACAACTGCAATTATTAAAGGTAAAATTATTATCTTTAAATTATCCCAATTAACATGGCTTAAAGAACCTGAAAGCCAAAAAACTATATCGGAACGTTCTTTTTTGTCTAATAAAATAAAAGCTTGTGTAAGGGCTTTTAAAAATAGGTTTCCAGTAATTCCTGCAATAACTAAATTTATAAGACTTTTTTGCTTATGTATCCCAATAAAATAAATCAACAAAGCTCCAAATGTAGCACCAATAAGAGCACTTATTACTAGATATTCAGTTGATAATTTTGGAAAAAACATTATAGATACAACTACTGCCAAACTTGCCCCGCTATTAGTTCCTATAATTTGTGGACTTACCAAATAATTTTTTAGGGCACTTTGCATAACAAAACCACTTATGCCAAGAGCAAAACCACCAATAATAGCAATTATTAGTCGTGGTAATTTTAAGTAAGAAATAATGGCAATATTTGTGTTAAAAAGTGGGTTGGAAAATATATGTATTAATTCTTTTGAATCAAAGTTTTTTAAACCAATAATTAGATATTTATAACTTAAAAAAAATATAAGTATAAAAATAAGTAGATACCATTTTTTTTTCATCTTAACTCCTTTGCAAAATAAAATGGGCTAAGCCCATTTTATTTGTTGTAAACATCATTTAATAAACTTTCCATAATTCCTTCAGCAGCAAGAACACCTCTACTTGTTGACCAAACTGCTCTAGATACGTAAAAAACTTGATTATTTTTTACTGCTGGAATAGTTTTCCAAAGTGGGTTACTTTTCCATTCATTTATTGCTAATTCTTCATTTGGATCATTAATCATAAATATTATTACATCTGGCTCAGCAGTAATAACTTGTTCTAAACTTAATTTGTTATATGGTGTATCTGCTGTGATAGCATTAGTAAGTCCCATTTCTTTAAAGATAGAACCAGCATAAGCAACTTCTGAATGAGAAGTAAACCCTTTAGCCCAAGCAACACCAATCAAGAATTTTCTATTATCATTTGGTAATTTCTTTTTATAATTAGCCATAGTTTTTTCATGTTCTACTAAAACTTTTTCTGCTACTTCTTCTCTTCCTAAAGCTAATGCGATTTTTTTGAATGTCTCTAAACTTCCTCTATAATCGTCTTGTGAACTTGTATAAAAAACTGTAGGTGCAATTTTGTCTAAACTTTCTTTTGCTTTTGCACTTCTTTTAACATCTGCAAAAATTAAATCTGGATTTAATTTGTTAATAACTTCTAAATTTGGTTCATATCTAGAACCAACTGATTGGTAACTTGATAATTTTTCTTGAATCATAGGTGCCAGGTTGTTTATGTCTCCGTGGTCTGCAATACCTAGTGGTTCAATTCCTAAATTGATTAAAGCATCAACAAATGAGTACTCAAGAGCAATAACTCTTTCTGCTTTGTCTTTAACTTTTGTTTCTCCCAATTCGTGTTTCAATAATTTTTCTCCATTAGCAACAACTGTTCCTAATAGAAATAGTGATACAAATAACTTTTTCATCTCATCCTCCTAATAATTTGATTACCAAATAATTATATATATAATATTTTTTAAAGTCAATGAATAAAAAAATACTAATTAAGTTTATTTTGAAAAAACACAAAATGTCAAAATAAACATTGAAAAAATAAAGAAAAATAAATTAATAAACAGATAATTAAATAAAATTATTTTTAACAAAATCTTCTGTATTATGATAAATTGACATTTTACATAAAAATAATTATTATATGGTAATAGGTAAAATAGGAGGGAAAGATGGTAGAAGTCAAAAACCTTGGATTTGAAGTAGAAAATAAAATAATACTAAATAAATTGAATTTAGTAGTTAAAAAGGGAGAAAAGATATTATTAAGTACTAAATCTGGAAGTGGAAAATCTACTTTATTAAAACTTATTATGGCTTTTAAAAAAATAACTACAGGAGAAATTATTGTAGATAAATTGTTAGTAAATAAAAATAATATTAGAGAAATAAGAAAAAAAATATCATATATGAGCCAGAATCAATTTTTTCCAAATATGACAGTAATAGAGTTTTTTGACTATATTTTTTCTTTTGAAGAAAATAAAAATATAAACTATAAAGAAAATTTTGAAATATATATGAAAAGTTTATGTTTAACTAAAGTTATATATAATGAAAAACTTGAAAATTTATCTGGTGGAGAAAAGCAACGTATAGCTTTTGTAATAAATCTTATACTAAATAGAGATATTTGGCTCCTTGATGAACCAACTGCTAGTGTTGATTATGAAATGAAAAAAATAATAGAAGGATATATATTAAATAATAATAAAACAGTGATTTTGGTTTCTCATGATAATCATTGGGATTTTGAAAGATTTAGGGAGGTAAAATGGTAGTTGATATTAAATTTTACAAATTATTATTATTACTTCTACTCCTTTTCCCCCTTGTTAATATAGGAAAAAAATACAATTTGAACTTTATGAAAAAAACTTTGATTTCACTTTTTAGAATGTTTATACAATTATTTTTAGTTGGTTTATACTTACAGTATATTTTCAAATTAAACAATTTGTATATTAATATAATTTATTTGGTTTTTATGACTTTTATTGCTTCTAGCACTTCTATTAAAAGTACAAAATTAACAAAAAAAACTTTTGTTTATATATTTATTTCTATGTTAATTCCTCTTTCATTTTTAGTTTTTTTCTTTAACATATTCTTAGTTGGGGCAAAACCAATTTGGGAAGCTAAATATCTAATTCCCATAAGTGGTATGGTACTTGGAAATTGTTTGAAAGGCAGCATCATCTCTATAAACCATTTTATGAATCATTTTAGAGAAAGACATGATGAATACCTTTATCTACTTTCATTAGGAGGAAAGAGGGTAGAAGTTTTAAAACCTTATATTAAAAAAAGTATAGATGCAGTCCTTGGTCCAACTATTGCAGATTTGGCAACTATAGGGCTTGTTAGCCTTCCTGGAATGATGACAGGTCAGATACTTGGAGGTACTTTGCCTCTTGTAGCAATAAAATACCAAATAGCTATAATGATACTTATTTTTGCAGTAAAAATCTATAATTTGATTTTTTTATTTTATTTGGTAGAAAAGTATTTTTTTGATGATTTTGATATAATAAAAAAAGATTATTTTTTGTAAATTATAGAGATAAAAATTACTAAATAATTTATTATTTGTACTTAATTTTAATAAAAATATAATAGTAACAAGGAGGAGAAATGTTACTTAAACATATTGAATATGAAGATTTTGATAAAATAGAAATGGATTTTAATAAAAAACTTCTAAAAAAAGAAAGAAATCTTTTATCATTTTTAATAGGTCAAATTAGAAAAAATGATAATAATTGGGATTTAGTTTTTAAAGAAAAAGACCTTATTAGAGAAGGGAAAAATAACAATTTAGATGAATTTTTCGAAAAACTAGCAAAAAAATATCTTATAGTTAAGTTTTATAAAAACAAGGAGTTAATAATAAAATTAAATTTATACTTGATTACAACATATATAAAATATGGTGATTATTGGCAAATCACTTTTAACAAAGCATTTATAGAAAGTTTAAAGAGATCTAGTATTTTTTACAAAATAAACCTCATTGATACTATTGGTTTAGTAAATAACAAATCTTTTTATATTATGCCATATTTATTAGGAAAAAAAGAAGTAGAAGTGCCTCTTTGTCACTTGAAAGAAATATTTAGGGTTAAAGATAAATATAGTCGTTTTTTTGATTTTGAAGTGGAGATTTTAGAAAAGGTAAAAGAAGATTTTGATAAAAATGGAAGGTTTAAATTAAGTTATAAAAAAATTAAAAATAAAGATGATGGGAGAATAATAGGAGCAATTAGGTTTTTTATTGATGATAAAGAATTAGAAAGATTTGATATAGAATTAAATAAACTAATTGATTATTTCAAAGAAAAAAAGATAGATTTTATGCCAATTATGACACTTTTAGAAAAGAGACTTTTGAAGTTTGATTATGCTAAAGTAGAAAAAGAAGTAAAAGAAATTATTGAAGAAAAAAGAAGAAGTTTGGTGCCTTTACTTGAAATATATAAAAAAATAACAAAAAATTATAAGATTGAAAGGAAAAAAGGTCGATTATTAAAAGAGAAGAGTATAGTCTGTAGACAACAAACAGATTTAACTCAAGGATTATATGCTTTTTTAACTGATGTAGAAAAAAGTAAATTAGGTCATATTTTGTATTCTTTGAGTTTATTAAAACTTCGTGAAGATAGTAATGTAAAAAATGACTATTTTTATATTGATTTACATTATTTAGGCAATGATTTATATAAAATATTTATATATGAAACAGTAAAAGTAGAAGTAGATAAAAATTAGAGTATACTATATATGAAAGGTGGTTTTATGGTTAATAAATTAGAAGAGTATGCAAAATTAATGATATTTTTTACAGTAATAGATATAGTTTGTTTAGCTAGTTTTCCTCGTTTTGGTTTTAGTTTTTTATATGTTTTATCCCTTATTTTTCTCAATTTAATTAGTACTTTTGTTAGTTATTTGTATCTAAAAGAAAAAGAATCACATATGTATTATATATTGTTAGTCCCACTAACTATGCCAATAGGAATGTTGTTTATCCTTATAAAAAAAGGAAAAAATAGTATAAGACCTTATTAAGTACAGGAAGCTAATTTGATTAGCTTCTTTTTTATTTTATTTCAACAGACTTGAAAGGGAATTTTACTTATGATAAAATAAGCTACATATTGTAGAAAAAAAGGAGAAAGTATTGGAACTAATATTCTTACTGGGTAGAATAATAGCTATATTAGGAGTAATTACTTATTTAATAATACTTTTATCACCTTATGGTAAAAGAGAAAGAGAAAAAGATAAAAAAAGAGAAGAGATTATTAATAAGTATCAAAGAGAAAATGGAAAAGAATTAGATAAAGATATTTTTAATGAACTTAAAAAAATATATGGAAAAAATCTATATAAAGCTAGGAAGGTAGAGGTAGAAGGTTATTATAGAGAAGTAGAAGTTAACCATTCTACAGCTCATGGAATAGTAACAAATTTTGAAGAATATATTGGAAATTTTAAACTTGAAAAACCTCAAGGAGTAGAGTTAGCAACGGGGAAAAGATATAAAGTATTTGGAGTATATAAAAGGAAAAAACTCTATCTTTATAAAATAGACAATATGAAAATAACTAGTTATAAACTAGTAGTTGAAAATAAAAATAGCGTTTATAAATCAAATTATTTAAGGGAAATGACAAGATTTGAAAAATCATTTTATATTTTTACTACAAATCAACTTAGTAAGTTTATATTGTATATATTATTAATTCCTTTATTAATTTTGACAATTAACATAAGAGGAGGAAACCTTCTTATACTTTTTTTAATATTTATCTTGTATATCTATATTTTGAAAGGTAAAAAAATAGGTGTTTATAGGATTAAAGGTACCCTTGAAAAAACCTATACGAATACTTATATAGTTAATGGTGATACTATAGAACCAGCTAATAGAAAAGTATTTGATAAAAACTATACTAAAGGTGATATAGTAGATTTAATTGGATATAATACTATTAGTGAAAAAGATTTTAAGTGGGCAGGAGTAAGCCTCATAGGAAAGTATTTTTCTATAGATACTTATAAGGGCTATGATAAGGAAAAAATTTGGAAGAAAAAATTAATTGGAAAGATTATTTTTTCAATTATACTATTTTTTTATTTTTCATATAAGCTAAAAATCTTTCATAATGATTATAATACAAAACAGTTTTGGCATTATAAAAATATAATAGAAAAGGGTAGACCTATAGACCATTATGAGAGGGTAGTAGGCGAATATGCCCTTATTCCTTTTGGAAATAATCTTTTATTAGTAGAAGGAACTAGTGCTAAAGAAATAGATAAAAACTTTGAAGAAGAAGTTGATAAATTTTTATATAACAAGTATTTTCAGTATGATTTTCATAGTATAGAAAACTTCAAAGGCAAAAGTCCCTTTGATGAAGAGATAAAAAAGATTGAAAATAAGTATCCTCTAGTTATCATTAAAGAGGAAGAGTACTTGGGTAAAAGCAGTCATATAACTAAAAACAAGATACTTGAAATAAAGAGGAAAGATGAAGTAAAAAAACTTATATTTTCTTATCTTAGTCATATACAAAAAGAAATTGAGGTTTTTTGGTTTAATAAAGCTAATTTGATTGAAGAAAAAAAGATAGTAAGGGGCTTAGATGCAGATAAATTTTACCTTAATAAAAATCAATTTTTAATGAATTTTTATGGTGAAGAATTTGACAAAAAAATATTTGATTTTTATTATCTAAACATCGATGGATACCTTGAAAAAGATAGGTATATTAGGGGAGAGATAGATACATATAGATATAGGAGTATAGAAGGGGTAGAAGAGATTATAGGTAGAAAAAATGAAATTTATTTGATATATTTTTTATTGTTCCTATTTGTACAAACAAATGTTTATTTTACATTTAAGAATATATATTATATTTTGAAATTAAGAAAAGAAAAGCTTTAACATAAATGAGTGTTAAAGCTTTCTTTCTTTTAAAGAGAATCTTTAATATCTTTTTGCATTTTTTTTGTAAGTGATTTAAAGACTAAATTATATGAATGTTTAATTAATTCTATAAATTTATCTTTTGGAATGTCCCCTTCAAAGTCTAGAGTATTCCAATGTTTTTTATTCATATGATAACCAGGCTGAATACTTTTATATTCTTCTCTCAAAAGTAAAGCTAATTGAGGATCACATTTCAAATTGATACTTTTATTCTTTTCGATATTACAAAGAGCATACATTTTATTGCCTACTCGAAATACCATTGTAACATTATCAAAGGGAAAATCTATTGTAGTCCCCTTTAAATTTGAACAAAGCTTTTGAACTTCTTCTACTCCCATCAAACCTCCTATTTTATCTAGTTAAATTTAATTTAATTATTAATTTCAATATAATTTTACAATAATTCTAAATAAATTTAAATACTTATTTGATATCTAAAAGAAAATATGGTATTATTATATTAATGATGAATGTTTTTTATGAAGGATAATTAACTCTATTAATGGTATCCTTTATACTATATATTTTGGCCTATAAAAAGAACAGTATAACTGTTCTTTTTTTCTTTAGAATATTTTTTAATATATTATTTTTAAGATTTTAATTAAATCTTATTAAATTATTAAAACCTATAAACCATTAATAAACTAGCTTTAAAACTTTCATTATCTTCTACTATTTCACTTTCCCAGTTTTCATCGATAAATTCATATGTAGTTCGTAGAGCAAAACCAAAAGATTCAGATAAAAAAAGTAATGTATCTAGTGACAATTCTAGTCTAGTTCCATCTGTGATACTGATTGGGTCTAAACCTGTTCTTATACTTTCTTCATGGCTTATACCATAAAAGTAGTCAGCATAGTCACTTTGGTAATAAAAAGCTTTTATACTGGGAATAAAAAATAAAGGCTCAAAGGGTCTAAATGTACTACTAATACCTATGCCACCAGCTAAAGCATTTGATCTAAAATCACCAAAAACTTCACTTAAATAAGTAAATCTACCCATTTTTTTCTTAGCTCTAAATCCAAATAACAATGGAGCTTTTCTATCATCTAATTTTTGATATTTTAAATCCAAATCTTGACTTTCAAATCCTGTAACAGTTTCATATTTAAAAAAAGTAGTTAGTTTATACTTTTTATCATACAAAACTCTTCCAAGCTCCAAACCTTCAAGGTAATAGTTTCCATAAGTAGCAACAATATTTGGATAATACTGCATACCTTGACCTTTGTACTGACCATCTTGAGTATAAATTCCAAAAGCAATATTTTTTTCTACTGGAAACAATGATAAACTAAAAAAAATAAATATCAATATTTTTTTCATTTATAACCTCCTATATATTTAATCTTCTAATTAAGTCTAGTCTATAAATAGAATAATGACAACAAATAAATATAAAAATATTTCTTGAAATATTATCGAAAAATAGTATAATAACCTTTGGAGGTGTTTATGAAAAAATATATGACAGAATCAATTCTTTCCTTTGAAAAGGTAGTAACAGATAAGTGGACAAAAGAAGAGTTAAAAGAATCAATAATGGATATGTTAGATATAAGTTCTTATATTTTAAAAGTTTTTATTCTACCAAGTTTATTATTTTTAATTCCTTATTTTATTCTGACTTACTTATTAAAAATAAATGGTACTAATATTTTCAATATAAGTTTATTGACTATTTTTTATTTAGTTTTTTCAATAATTAATATAATTTTATGTGCATTTACAAATATTCCTTTAAAATTAAAAGATGATTTAATAAAAATTTCAAAATTAACAAGGGAATTAAGTGCAGAAATAAAAGATGATTTGGAAAAAAATGGTAAAAAAAAGAATTTATTTGAAGTATATAACATTGTTTTTTTAACGATAATTTTGCCCATAGTTAAAGAAGTGATTAAAGAAAAATTTTCTGTATTAGGACAAGTGATTATTCTTATAATAGAAAAATTATTTTCTTTTATTTCAAAAAAAATTACTAATGAAGAAAAAAAATTAGGTGAAGATTTGGATGAAGAAGATATTGAAATTACTGATAATAAACTAGAAAATTTCTTTGGAGCAAGTATAAATTTATTTGTAAAACCATTTAAATTTGTAAGAAATTTTTCAATAATATCTTTTGTTTTATTTTTTTCAATTTGGATAAAAATACTTTTATAATACGAGTATTATTTTGAATAAAGATGTGTTAAACTTAAATGAGGTGATTACATGAAAAATATTATAGTCTTTTTTTTATTATCTTTAATGGCTTTTGGAACAATAAAAGAAGAGCTTTTAAAAGAGATAGCTAAAGAGAGTATACCTAGTGGGAGTTTGGTGGTAATCAATAGTGGAGATGAAACATTTTATAATTGGGGAAAAGAAAAAGAAGATATTAATTTTACACAAAATTCTTATGTACATAGTGGATCAATCTCAAAAGTTTTTACTTCTTTTGCTATAATTAAATTAGAAAGTGAAGGGAAGTTAAGTTTTGAAGATTTGGTAATTGATTATACAGGGGCAATAATCAAAGATAAAAGGTATGGGAAGATAAAAATAAGAAATTTGTTAACTCATACTAGTGGATTAGAGCATAAAAGTTTGGAAACAGCAGTTGATGATTTAGAAGATATTAAAAACTTAGAAAAAGTTTTGAAAAAAAGTTTAAATTTTCATATAGAACCAGATAAACTTATACTCTATTCTACTCCTGCAAATGCTTTACTTGGATTAATAATTGAAAAAGTAGAAGGAAAAGCATTTGAAGATTATATGGAAGAATTATTTGAAGAATATGGAATAAAAGGGACATATAATCCAAATAAATTTGATGATTACAACATAGCTATAGGTAATGATAAAGGTGGTAGGAGATATACGAAAAATTATTACACACTTTTTAAACCAAGTGGTGACTTAGTTATATCATCTTATGATATGTACAAATTTTTGAGTGTGATATTTGAAGATAAAAATATTCAAAAAATGTTTGAAACTCGTTTTTCAGTAGATAGAAATTTACCTGGAAGAACTTTTGGCTTTTCAGAAAGTTTTTATAATGGAAAAAGGTATTTATTCCAAGATGGAGGAGCACCTGGTTTTAATTCTAGATTAGTAATAGTTCCAGAAGATAAAATCTCATTTTTCCTAACTTATACTTCAGACAAAAGTGAATTTAAGAATAATATTTCTAATTTGATTTTTGAAAGTTATTATGGTGAAAAAGTAGACAAAATAGAACTTGGTAGGATGAAGAATGTAGAAGTAATTGAAGGTCAATATATCTCTCTAGATAGTTATAGCAAAAGTATTGAAAAGTTTTCTACTTTAATGAGTCAAAATACTCTTAAAGAAACAGATGACGGTTTTGTTTTTGGAAGTAGAAAATTTACAGATACAAAACATTCTTATTTTGTAGATGAAAATGGAAATAGGGCTATTTTTCAAAAAGTAGAAGATGATTGGTACTTACATATTAACAGAAGCAGTTATAGACTAGCTAAGAGTTTTGAAAAGAGAGATTTTGAATTAGGAATGATAATGATATTACTTATTTCCATATTTGGTATATTTATCTATTCATTATTTGCATATCTTACGAGAAATCTTGCTAAATCAATGTATTTACTTATGACAACTTTTACATATTTATTCTTATTTATTGCTTTTTCAGTATATTTAATGGGAGTTAATTATTGGAATTTGTCTTATATTACTTTTAATTTTTTAGATGTAATAAAGATAATTAATATATTATCCTTTATTCCACTTGTAGCATATCTCTCTTCCAGAAGGGATCAGAGATATTCACCAAGATTGTATACAGGAAAAATTTTATTTATACCTTTTGTAATAGGTTATTTATTCTTTTTAATCAGATATAATATAATTTAAATAAATATAAAAAAACAAATTTAAAGTAAAAAGGCTAATTTCTAAAATTAGCCTTTTATATTAACAAATTTTTAATTGTAAATTTTATTATTTTTTCTCTTTAGATACTCTTCTCATAATTGTACTTTGGAATATAGCCAAAAATATAAATGGAAGAACAAGTAAATTTACCAATATAGATTTTAGTGTATTGGCTTTTGAAATATTAATAAAAAATCCAATAGCAGCAAGAAAAGATAAGAAAGCGTGTATATTTATACTGCTTTTTTTCCATTTTCTACCTGATTCTTCTGCATATGTTATAAAGTTTTGGAACATAAGTTTTAATTTCACAAAATCACCTCATAGATAATATTAAAAATTATATCAAAAAATGGCTAAAATAACAACAAAATATATAAAAACCGAACATTATTTTGCTGTCCAACTAGTTGTTAATGACTCATCTAAATGATCTGTATTTGAAATATATTCTACATTAAATCTCCCATT
Organism: uncultured Fusobacteriaceae bacterium; assembly: GCA_964536535.1. GTDB lineage: Bacteria > Fusobacteriota > Fusobacteriia > Fusobacteriales > Fusobacteriaceae > CAZFBB01. The sequence goes on along the minus strand of CAZHXU010000021.1, from coordinate 6,875 downwards.
GTCATATGTAACAAGGCTTACACTACTATTTTGAAAAACTTCGCTAGACCAAAATTCTTCTAAAGAATGGTTTTTAAGTATTTTAAATAATACTTTGATAGTTATACCGTGAGAAACAAACATAATATTGGCAGTTTTGTTTTGGTAAGTAGAAGTAATATAATCAAGTTCATTTTTTACCCTCGCTTCTACCTCTTCAAAACTTTCTCCACCGTGATTATGTGGTTCATATAAATGAGCATTTGTAAAGAAGTTATTAAAGTTTTCAGTATACTCTTTTTTTAGTGTATCAACTTCTTGACCTTCCCAAGAACCAAATGCAATCTCACAAAGACCATCTCTTTTTTCTACTTTATTACCCTTAGCTATATATGATGCTGTATCAAATGCTCTACCTTGAGGGCTTGAATAGTATTTATCAAATTTTATATTATTATCAGCAAAATAATTCCCAAGAGCAATTGCTTGCTCTTTACCTATACTAGTCAAATCTGAATTAAGTCTACCTTGGAGTTTTCTGTCTCTATTCCACTCTGTCTGTCCATGTCTTACAATGTATAATTTTAGCATAGCCCCTCCTAAAGTTTTATAATAAAGTATTTTTTACCCTTAAATGTTACTTGTACGGGTTTTTTCTCGTGAGCTTTTTGATACTTTCTGTGAGTATATTTTTTAGCCAACTTAGGTGGATAATCATATGATTTTTTTATACTCATTTCAATTGCAATACCTTCTACTTCAGCTTTTTTCTCCCCAACAATATAGTCATCACTAGCATATGAGAATAAAAAACCTCTATAAACACTATGTGCTTTAATACATTTAAAATTAATTTTTTTATTTAAACCTTCATTTATAAACTCACCAAGAGCTCCAATTCTTTCTTTCATATCTCTCCTTAAAATCCTAACAAATCTAGTAATTTTCCAGCAGGTTTACGATTTTTTCCCTTGTAGGGATATGTATGTATGTGTATAGCTGGATTAAAATTCACCTCTATTATAGCATAATTTTCATTATTAAGTGGTACATTTATATCTTCTATCATAAGATCAACACCACAAATTTTTGCACCAACAGCTTTAGAGCTAGAAATTGCAATTTGTTTATAACTATCATGAATCAAATCTGTATAATCAAGACTATCTCCACCTGTACTTATATTAGAGTTTTCACGTAAAAAAGCCACTTCTTTGTCTTTTAATACAGTATCAAAATTAAACCCTTGTCCTTCTAAAAATACTTCTTCTATTCTTCCCAGTTTCAATTTTTCCAAAGGACTAATATAACCACTACCTCTAAGAGGGTCTTTATTTTTTTCTATAACTAAATTCCTTATTGTATCTATACCGTTACCTATTACATTTGCAGGAACTCTATGAAGTATACCAACTACTTCATCACCCATTACCAAGAATCTGTATTCTTTTCCTTTAACAAATTCTTCAATCAAAATAGTATGATCATGAGAAAATGCAATCTCAACAGCTTCTTTATATTTTTCATAAGTAGGAAACTCTTTAAAGATACTTATACCGATACCAAAGTTTGTATTATTTGGCTTTATTACAAGAGCTTTTTTATGAAGAAAATGATATTTACCAAGTGCTTCTTGTATAGAATCAAATGAATAACCTTTTGGAGTTCGGATATTATTTTCATCCAATACTTTTTTTGAAACAAGTTTGTTTTCCATAGTTAAAAATGTAATATAACTATCAAGAGAAGTTTTAGTTGCTTGTTTAATATATTCAATTTTATTTCCCTTTGATAACCTAATAAAATTAGCTTTTTTATCTATAACTTCTACTTTTACTCCCCTTTTAATGCTTTCTTTTATAAGAATTTGTGTAGAGAGTTCAAGAGTAGTAAAGGGTTCAAAATTATAACTTTTACTAAGTGCCAAACTTTTGTTTTCTTTAGCTACTTTCATAAAAAATTCAATGTACCCATATTCTCTTATACCATTTTTCACTTTTGCAGCAATAGTATTTTCACTATTTTCAAAAGCTAATTGCCCATAATTCAAACTAGAATCAAGATAATTATTTAATAAATTATTCTTTTCAAAATAAGCTCTCATTTCTTTTATAATCTTTAATCCCTTTTCTCTAAATCCTTCAGTACCATCTTTTTTGAATAGATTTAAATCAATCAATGGAGTATTATTAAGACCAGTACAAGATGAAATATAGTGGTTTTTATTATCTCTATCAAGATTTTCTTCTGTATATTGATATTCTTCTTTATTTAATATAAAATACAAAAATCCCTGTAAAAAATAAAGTGTATCAAGGTCTATACCAATAGGTACTAGTGGATTAAGGTCGAATAAACGTATTTCTAGATATTCTATTCCTTCTTCTTTCAACCTTTTTAAGCTACCATCTTTAGATTTTAGTCTAAGTGGTGAATAATACTCTTTTTCATTCTGTATCTTATTCTTTTCTATCATATCATCTATGGTGTTAATATAATTTTCAAGGGTATCATAAGGAACAAATTCTTCTACTCTGTTTTTGTATCCACACTTCCCATTTCTAAATGATGTTGACGAATTAAAAGTAAAAGCATCATTAGATATTTTTTCCATTTTATTAAGACAAATAGTCCTATAACTCGAATGTACAGCTGGACTTGCACCAAATAAATAAACTAATAACCATCTGTATTTAAAAAACCTTCTACTAATTTTTAAGTATAAATTATTTTTAAATTCTCTATATGTATTTTCTTTTTTAGATTCATCATACATAAGTTTTATTATCTCTTCATCAAATGAAAAATTATAGTGTATACCACTTAATAACTGTTTCTTTTTTCCATATGATTTAGCCAAATTTTCCCTATAACTTCTTGCTTCTACTCCTTTTGCACTTTGATTATAGATAGCTATATCAATTTCTTCTTCATCTGGCAGATTACAAGGGCTACTTTGTGGCCAAAGATACTCATTATTTATTTCTTCATAAACAGCTTTTTCTATACTTTTTAGATATTCAAATGCTCCTTCAAGAGTATTCATAACTGGTGTAATAAGCTCTAATTGTTGTTCGCCAAAATCAGTAGTAATATAAGGATTTTCTAATTTATCACCAAAAATATGAGGGTGTTTGCTTTTTGCCAAAGTTCCATTGCTATTAACTCTCAAATTTTCCTTTTCTAAACCATAATTTCCTATCCAAAATCTATCTAAAATATTTTTTTCCTTTAGTTTTTCTATAAGCATATCTGTTGTAAACATAAAATACTCCTTTATTTTAATTAGTATCTTTTTTTATTAATAACTTTTTCATTACTAATAAAAACCAAAAGCCTAATATTATTCCTTTTAAAAAACTACTAAAACCTATACTTATCCATACACCATCTAACATAAATATACCAGTAAGATAAAGTGCTAGAGGGATACGTATAAGGGTAAATACTATACTTGTAAATGCTGGTGGGAAAGTTTTTCCAATTCCTTGGAAACTACCTACAGTTGTCATCTCAAGAGCCATAAAAACTTGTGAATAACCAATAATCCTTAGATAATTACCACCGATTTTTATAACTTCATAGTCTTTTATAAACAAAGAAACAAGATATTCGCCAAAAAAGACAAAAACAAAAGTAAATAGTGCTGCTGATGAAAGTATTATAGAAAGACCTTCAAAATAGCCTTTTTTGATTCTATCAAATTTTTTACCACCATAATTTTGACCTACAAAACTAGCTAGAGCTCCTTGGAATCCACCAGCTGTCATAAAAGATATAGATTCAATTTGCACAGCAATACGCTGCCCACTTATTGCATCTGCACCCCAGCTTGCAACTATACGTCCAAGAACTATAGAAACAATTGTAAATAAACTACGTTGTATAGTTACTGGAAAACCTAATTTGATAAGATTCATCATTTTGTCAGTTGCTAAATTAAATCCATATCTAAAATAGCCATATTTTTTACTTAGATAAATAATCAAAATTATTAAAATAAAAGATTTAGACAAAATTGTTGCTATACCTGCTCCTCTAATTCCAAGATTGAAATAAAAAATAAGTATTGGATCTAGGAGGATATTGAGTAGAAGACCAATAGTACTAATGTAAAATGGTATTTTACTATTTCCATAACTATTTAATATACGACTAATAGCCATAGTATTACTTGTTAGAAATACAGACCAAATAGTTATATTTAGATAATTAATTGCATTATCAAAAACATAAGTATCTAGATTAAAAAAACCTATTAAATATTCTTTTGTTATATAAAGAAATATTATATAAATTATAGATAAGATACTTGTTAGATATATTGCATTTTCTCCACTTAATCTAGCTTCATCTTCTTTTCCTTCACCAAGTCTATGAGCAACAAGTATACCTCCACCTACAAAAGAAAGAGCTAATATTGCAAAACCAAGTTGTATGTAAAAACTACTTGTACCCACAGCTGCCACTTCTCTACTTCCAAGTTTACCTAACCAAAACATATCAGCAAGGTTATAAGTCATATTTACTATAGAAGTTCCCATAATAGGAAGGGCTAATGTCCAAAGGAGTTTAAAAGAAGAACCTTTAGTTAAATCTTTTTTCAATTATTCTTCACCAAGCAGTTCTTTAAGGTTGTCTTTATTAAGACTTTCTACCAAATTAACAATCTCTTTGACTCTGTTATTACTGAGTGAATAATAAGTAAACAAACCTTTTTTTTCAGTTTTAACTAAACCGGCTCCTTTAAGTATATTAAGGTGCTGAGACAAATTTGATTGAGAAAATTTTGTACAGTCTTGTAATTCACAAACACATGCTTCTTCAGCAATCAATTTTTTTATTATTTCTAGCCTTATAGGATGAGCTAGAGCTTTAAATATCTTTACTTCATAATCTATTATATCCATATTACCTCCATAAGTATATAAGAAAATTCTTATTTAATTATATCAAAAAAGACAAAAAATGTATAGTTTATTTTCTTTTATTTAAGTTTTTTCAAATTAAATTGTAATAAAATATATTTGAGTAAGAGGGGGCATTATGAATAAGAAAAATATAAGTTTAAATTTATTATTTAACCTAACATTTATTTGTGTAAGTATATTATTAATTGGAATATTAATCCTTGGAGGAGCAATATATATTAGCCAAAATAAATTATTAGAAAACCAAGAACTTAGATACAAATCATATTTATTAGCTGATGAACTTAGACAGAGTTCAGATGATTTGACACGCTTTGCTCGTACATATGTTATTACAGGGAATAAAAAATATGAAGAGATATACTATAAAATACTTGATATAAGAAATGGAGTAATAAAAAGACCTATTGATTATGAAAGAATCTATTGGGATTTGTATTTAGTTCAAAATAAAAAACCTAGAGAAGACCTTGAAGAAGCAATTTCTTTAAAGGACTTGATGAAAAAAGCAGGATTTACTATTGAAGAATTTGATAAATTATCAAAAGCAGAAGAAAATTCAAATGAATTAGTTGAAACAGAAATAATAGCTATGAATGCAAAAAAAGGGATAAGTTCAAATAATCAAAATAAGTTATTAGGTAAAAATGAAAATTTGGAAGAATATGCAATACGAATAATGTTTGATGAAAGGTATCATATATATAAAGAAAATATAATGAAACCATTAGATGATTTTTTTGTTCTATTAAATAGTAGAACAAAAACTAGTGTAGATAAATATAGTAAACTTCATAATTTTTTTATTGGTGCTCTTATATTTTTCCTAATTACAATGATTAGTATAATTTCTATTATATTTTACTTTATTTATAGGCGAATAAAAATTCCTCTTAAAGAAATGCCTGAAAGTATAAAAAAAATATCTAGTGGAAACTATTCAGAACGTTTAACTGTTTATAAAGAAGATGAATTAGGTTTGTTAGCAGATTGTTTCAATGATTTTTTGGATAAATTGGAAGATGTAATTATAAAAGTTACTAGAGGTGGAAATAAAATAGTAGAATTTTCAGATAAACTAAATAATAATAGTTTAGACCTTGCAAATAAATCTCTTGAGCAAACATCTGCTTTAGAAGAAACAAGTGTTACAATGAAACAGATTAGTAATATAGTAAACGACAATACTCAAAAAACAGTTGAAACAAGTGAAATAACAATTGGAACTAATGAAAAAATCAAAAATTTGGCGATAATGTCTAAAAAATTAAAATTTAGTATGGAAGAAATGAATGAAAGTATAGATGAAATGGAAGAGATAATAGATCTTATTGAAGATATATCCTTTCAAACAAATATATTATCTATAAATGCAACTATAGAAGCGGTAAAAGCGGGGCAAGAAGGGAAAGGGTTTGGAGTAGTAGCAAGTGAAATTGGGAAGCTTGCTAGTAGAAGTAGTGAAGGAGTAAAAAAAATAAAAAAAATTGTCAAAAGCAATAATAAAAAAGTAGAAAGTGGAAGTATTATTGTATTTGAAACAATAAAAAAGTTAGAAGAAATAAGTTTTGCTGTTGAAAATGTAAATAAAATTATGGAAAATCTGACCAAAGGAGCTTTAGAGCAAAAAAGAGGTATAGATGAAATAGATATTGCAATAATTGAAGTTGAATCAGCTGTGAATTCAGAGTTGGCTGAAGAAGTGAAAATATTAGCCGAAGATCTTTTGATTACTGCAAAAGAATTTTTAGAATTAGTAAACTTCTTTAAAGTAAATGAAAATTATAAAAACAAATAATTTATCAATCTGAAAAGTTGACTTGTTAGTCAACTTTTAGATTGAAGATAAAAAACTGATTCTATAAAAAATTAGTTTTTTTTAAAATTAAAAGTTTTTTCAATATTCTTTGTCACTTTTGTCTTGATACAAAAGTAACCAAAAAATCAAGTACTATTATAAGAAAT
>CAZHXU010000020.1:0-24012 GCA_964536535.1 uncultured Fusobacteriaceae bacterium | reverse complement strand
ACTTATTTGTTAGTCTATACGACTAACCACCTCATTGTCATTTTTTTGCATCCCTCCTTTCTCACAAGATAATTAATTATATAAGAAAAAAGAAATTATTTATAGATAAAGAATAATTAGAATTGTTCTTTACTTCTACCATAAACTATCTTTTTGATACTTTCTATTCCTAGATAATATTTTTCACACAAATCATCGATACTTTCACCATTATGAAAATCTACTAAGATTTGTTTGTTTCTACTTTTAATGTTCTTTCTGCTTCCACTAATAGAACCCCAAGGTTTTCTTTCACCCTTTTTTGGTATATAAAGCATACCACCATCAAAATACTTGTGTACCTCCTCCAAAAGGTGGGCAGGCAGAACTTCTTGTCCCTTTGAATAAGCCATTCATTCCTCCTATAATATTATAATTCTTTAGAAAATCCACTTTTCTATTGTCTTTCATAAAGAATCCCTCCTTTCAAAATAAAATACGTTTAACTTAATTATATAATATTTGAATCAAAATTTCTAGGTAATAAATAAAAAAATAAGTTTTTTACTTATAATTCAATTTGATCAATTAATATTTTTACTTCATCTTCTAGCCAAATTGTATCTAACAAATCTTCTACCCAACTATATTTTCCCTTTATAATATAGGCAATTTTTACAGAAAGAGCTTTGACTATTGGAGTTTCAGACCAAATAGTTTCATTTAAGAATCTAAAATCATTTTCTCCAAGTTTATCAAGTCTTTCAAGTTTTTTTATGCAACTTGTACATAAAAGTAGTACTTTTTCATAATTGGGTTCTTCTTCTATTGGTTTTATTTCATGTATATTAAGTTTTTCTCCATCACATGAGCACAATTCACACTTTGATTTTGCTCTTCTTGCTAGATTTTTACCAAAGAGATTTAATTTATTCTCCCTTTCTCTAGCTAAATCATATCCTTTTGCCATATTATCACCTCAGTTTATGATACTTTTATAAGTGTAAATAGTCAAGAATAAAAGGAAAAGAATCTAGGTTAAGAATAATAAATTGGTTGATAATTTCAAAAAAGGAGGAATAAAATGAGTATGTTTTGTTTTCAGTGTCAAGAAGCAGCAATGGGAAAAGGCTGTACAATAAGGGGTGTTTGTGGAAAAACAGAAGATACAGCTAAGATACAAGATTTGTTAATATATACAGTAAAAAGTGTAGCTCTATTTTCTAGAGAACTTAGAAAAGTGGGAAAAGTAGATAAAAAAGTAGACTACTATCTTATTAATTCTTTATTTATGACTATTACAAATGCAAATTTTGATAATGAGAGGCTAAGTAAAGAAATAATTAAAGGTCTTAGACTTAGAGATGATTTGTGGCAATTATCACTTGATAGTGGAATAAAAATTGCTGATGAATTTGAGTTTTATCTAAAGTCTATTAATGAATTAGATACAGAAGAAAAAATGGTAGAATTTGCAGCATGTATAGGTGTAGAAAGAACTAAAAATGAAGATATAAGAAGTCTTAGAGAGATGATTATATATGGATTAAAGGGTATGAGTGCTTATGCTGAACATGCTTATAATATAGGATATGAAAATGTAGAAATTTTTAAATTTATTGAAAACACTATTGTTGAAGTAGATAGAGATATTAACGGAGCAGATGAATTAGTTGCTATGACTATGGAAACTGGGAAGTATGGAGTAGAAGCAATGGCACTCCTTGACAAAGCAAATACAGAACGTTATGGACATCCACAAATAACAAAAGTAGATATAGGAGTAAGAAATAATCCAGGAATACTAATAAGTGGACATGATTTGAGAGATATAGAACAATTACTTGAGCAAACAAAAGATTTGGGAATAGATATTTATACCCATTCAGAAATGTTACCAGCCCACTATTATCCTGCTTTTAAAGATTATCCACATTTTGCAGGAAACTATGGAGGTTCATGGTGGCATCAAACTAAAGAATTTATGTCTTTTAATGGTCCTATATTATTTACAAGTAATTGTATAGTACCACCAAGGGCAGGGTCTCTTAGTTATAGGGACAAAATATTTACAACAAATTCAGCAGGTTTAGATGGCTGTATACATATAGAAAAAGATGAAAAGGGAAATAAAGATTTTAGTCAAATTATTGAAGTAGCAAAAAAATGTAAAAGTCCAGAAGAGATAGAAACAGGTGAGATTATTGGTGGTTTTGCTCATAATCAAGTATTAGCTCTAGGAGATAAAGTAGTAGAAGCAGTAAAAACAGGAGCTATTAAAAAGTTTGTTGTTATGGCAGGCTGTGACGCAAGGATGAAAGATAGAGAGTATTATACAGAGTTTGCCAAAGCTCTTCCTAATGATACAGTAATATTAACAGCAGGTTGTGCAAAATATAGATATAATAAACTGCCGCTGGGTGATATAGGAGGCATACCAAGAGTACTAGATGCGGGTCAGTGTAACGATAGTTATTCATTAGCAGTAATAGCAATGAAACTGCAAGAGATATTTGGTCTTGATGATATTAATAAACTTCCAATAGTTTATAATATTGCTTGGTATGAACAAAAAGCAGTAATAGTATTATTAGCATTGTTATACTTAGGTGTAAAAAATATTCATTTGGGACCAACTTTACCAGCATTTTTATCTCCGAATATTACTAATGTATTAGTAGAAAAATTTGGAATAGGAGGTATTGGGGGAGTAGAAGAAGATATAAAAAAATTCATGTCTTAAAAAATTAATATAAACAACAAAAACGACTAATTCTAGCTAAAATTAGTCGTTTATTTATTTTAAATTTAATAAATTATAGTTTGTCCCATGGGGCATTTCTATATTTTGTTATCCATTGGAAAGTTTTATTTCTTTCTCTAATAACATTAAGATCTATACCACCAGGTATAATTCTTCCAATAGATTCGGTGTCATTAACAGCTCTTTGAGTTCTATAAGCAAGTTCATAAGCTTCGATTAATTCTTTTTCACTTCTCAAATTAGCATTTTCAACAAAGTCTTCAAATGAAGAATATTCTTTTATAATTTCAACTAATTTGTGTGCTTCACAGGCTACTGGAGGGAAACTTAAATCATTAACATAACCAAGAACCCACATAAGTGCATATGCACCTTCGTACTCCCAGCTAAAATCAACAAGTTGATTATTAGTTGGTCTATATTCATAAATAAAGTTCATTTCTGTTTCTGTCAAATCCCCAGCTACTTGATATTCTTTTAATAAATTTAAAAAGAACTTTCTGATTTCTCTTATTTCATTTGTTTCAATTACACCTTCGGCATAACTAGCAATAAAAGTAAGAGCAAGGGCTCTTTTAGATATTTCGTTAACATCCCTAAATTCAATATCTTGTATATCCTGAATTTCAGGAAGATTTTCATTTACAAGTAATTTTAAGCTTTTAACTTTTGCAACAATTTCATTATCACTTTGTTTAACTCTTTCGACTTTTTCTTCTTTTTTCTCAACTATAAGTTCAGGATTTCCAACAAAATCACTAGTGTCACTAGTACCATCAAAAGCTAATAAAACTTGATGATCTGAATTAACAAATACTCCTCCAGAAAGAATAATTCCTTTGAAAGTTTTGGCTAAGTTTGAAACTAAATTAAACCCTTCTGGTGAAAAACCTTTTTCACAGAAGATATTTACAGCTCCTTTACTATCTGTAAGATAATCAAGTAACTCAATTTTTACGTCTCTATGTTCTGTATCTATATCAGCAAAAAAATCAGTAAAATCTGCTTTCATTTTTTGAAAACCTGGAGTAGACTCATCAGCTAATTGAAGTTTATAATACATCTTTTTTTGTATTAACATGTATTCATCATCGGTTTTTTGTAATAAATTACTTCCATAATTAGCTTCATTTAGTATTGTAACTATATTGTCGATATTATTCTCTAAAGATATAATTATTAAACTTTGCATTTGACCTCCTTATATCCAACCACTATTTATAATTATACAATTTTAAATTACGTTTATCAAGACTTTTTTAACATTTATTGAAAATTTTTCTAAAAATTTCGTAAAAATACCTTTGAAAATAGTATTTAAGAAAAGATTTTAAGAAAGTTAGAATTTTTACATTTTTTTTTGAACAAAAGACGAGTAAAACAATATAATTATATAATATTTTTCTAAAATTAAAAAGAGGTAATTTAATTTACCTCATTTATCTTCATTTAAAACTATATATGCTGATTGATTAAAACTTTGTGAAAGGAGTTTGACTTTTGAAATCAAACCTGTAATAAATTCATTAACCCCTTCAGGATCAATTTTATATCCATTTTCATAATAGTCTTTTATGAAATTGTATTGGTTTTCATCTTCTACTCTAATCTTAGTTAATAATTCATCTAATATCTTCCTAAATTCAAATGTAGCACTATCATTATCTTCTACTTCTGAATACTTCATAGATATATTTATGAAAAATACAAGTTCCAAATAACTAAGCTCCTTTAAGAAAGGAAGATTATCCAAATAATCGTCTAAATATTTATAATCCATAGAACCCTCACCTTAATTTCTGTTTTATCCTCCTTTCTACATATTAAATTTACTGGCTTAGTTGAATATTTCCTCTAAATAATTTCTTTATCTACAATTAGATTATCATTTATATCAAAAACACTTATTTTTCTATTTTCATAGATACCATAAGACCTCTTATAACCACCTTTTGGAAGAGTAATAGAACCAGGATTAAATAGGTAAAAATCTTCTATTTTTTCTGCAACAGGTAGGTGAGTATGCCCGTGGCACAAAATAGTATTTGCTGTTATTTTTGGTCTATTATCTTTGTTATATATATGTCCGTGGGTAAAGAAAAATTTTAGCCCATCAGCGACTAAGATAGAATAATCAGCCATAGTAGGGTATTCAAGTAACATTTGGTCAACTTCACTATCACAATTACCCCTTACTGCTATTATTTTATCCTTATATTTATTAAGTACTTTACTAACTTCAGCAGGATTATAACCTTCTGGAAGTGGATTACGTGGTCCATGATAGAGCTGGTCACCTAAGATTATTAGATAATCACTTCTACTCTCTTCAAATTTTTCAACTGCCCAATTTAGGTTAGTTAATGAACCATGAATGTCTGATATAAAAAATAATTTCATACTTCCTCCTCTATTTTTAATGAGTTTATTTTAAATTTGAAAAAATCGGCTTGCTTTTTCAAAGTAACTATAATATACTTAGTTTGTACTAAGAATACAATAAATTATAGTTTAATTTATCAAAGGATACAAGAAATAATATTTTAGATTATAAATTAGGTTTAGGGTAGTTTGTACTTTGGAGGGAATATGTCTAAGGAAAACATTAGAGGTGGACGGCGTGAAGGTGCAGGTAGAAAAAAGATAAGAGAAGATGTTAAAAGAAATAAACAATGGAGACTATCTGTAAATGAAAGAGAATTAGAAATTTTAAATAAAAAGTTTGATAAGAACAGTAAGCAAAAACTTGTTCAGTCACTACTTGACAATAAGGAGGGTAATATGAAAGTAATCTCTGTATTAAACCAAAAAGGTGGAATAGGAAAAACAACATCTGTTAGAAACATTGGAAAGATATTAAGTGACATGGGCAAGAAAGTATTACTTATAGATATGGATCAACAAGGAAACTTGACTAGTAGTTTTGGTATAGATAAAAGAGCTCTTGAGTACACAGTACATGACCTTATGGAGCAAATGGCAAATAAAACAACTAATGTACCCCTTGATAATGTAATTATTAGTTGTGATGATATAGACCTTATACCTAGTAATATAAAGTTAGCAAGGGCAGATTATCACTTTGGAAATATAAGAGGAAGAGAGTATCTATTAAAAGAGATACTTAAAGATGTAGAATTTGACTACGATTTTGCTATTATTGATTGTCCTCCAAACTTAGGAATCATTACAGACAATGCTCTTGTAGCAAGTAACAAAGTATATGTTCCTATGAAAGCAGAAAAATTTGCACTAGAAGGAATAAGTGACTTACTTGATACAGTTGAAGATATACAAAAGTTTTATAACCCAACTGTAAATATAGCTGCTGTATTTCTAAACCAAATAAAAAATAGAACTAACTTACACGAAGTATTAACAGATGAAATAAGAGAATACTTTGGTGACAAGTTATTAAATACATCAATAAGAGATAGTATAAAGATAGCAGAAGCATCTGCACTTAATATGGCTATTACAGACTACGCTCCATCATCTACAGGGGCAAAAGATTTTAGAGACTTAGTAAATGAGATACTTGAAAGAGAGGAGTAGTAATGGGTAAAGAAAAGTTCAGAAACTTTCAGAATCCACTAGCTAATAGAGGAAACAAACCAGAAGGAAATGAAACTAGAGAAGCAATTAATATTGAGGAAAAAACAAAATTTATATATAAATATGGACGTACTACAAACATAAGTAGCGGTTTGCTTAAATTTATCGATTATAATGATAAAACATTTATAAACAGAATCTATGATAATGTAGAAGAGCTTTATAACGAAGACCTTACAGACCTTGTTGAAAGTGTAAAAGAAATTGGACTTCTTAATACTGTATATATATTGGAAAAAGAAGAAGTAGAAGGTAAAAAGTTCCTTATAGTAAGTGGTTTACGTAGATTACTGGCTATAAAAAAACTCTTTGAAGATGGAGAAGAGATAAAAGAAGTAAATAAAGTAGTAGTATTTGATAAAGATACACCATATGATTTTCTTAATAAAATGAGTATAGATGAGAATACTAAACGTAAAGATCTTACTGTACTTGAGCTTAGTTATAAGTTGCGTAAAGATGCAAGTGAAAAGAATAAATCTGTAGAAGATTTGTTAGAAGAGCATAATCTTAATAGAAGAAAGTTCTTTAGAATAACTAAAGTTATGGATTATCCAAGAGCTCTGCGTGATATAGTAGATGAGATTGGTGTAAACAAAGCTGAAACTATAAACAAGATTTTTGCCCATCAAAAAGATGATGAGAGTATAGAAGATATAGTTAATAAATGTAAAGATATGACTGAGAGGGAACTTACAGCATATTATAAAGAAAGAGCTAAAAAAGAGAAAAAACTAATAGAACTGAAAGTTAATAGCAAACAAACAGAAGTTACTATTAAAATAAAGAAAAAAGTAGATCCACAACTTCTACTTTTGATAGAAGATTTTAAGAAAAAGATAGAAGATTTGCAAAAATAGATATGAGTAGAAGAACTTTTCAAAGGGGAAGTTCTTTTTTTATGGGGTAGAAGGGTAGAAGTAAAGTTGGGAAAAAAGATAAGAATCAACCACGAATTGCACTAATTACACGAATGACGAAAAGTTTCATAGAAAAAGGTGATATATAAGCTCTGATATAAAATATTTAGAACGTTATTATAGTTTATGTAATTATTGATTATATTAATTATTTATTATATACTCATTATTAGTAAAGACATGTGAAATATAGTTTAATGAAGGGGAAAATATGCAAAAATTTTCATGTCTTTTATAATTCTAGCTTTTCAAAATTGTATTGCCTCTTTTAAAATGGTATAATTTCTTTTTAATATTTGCTAGTTGTGAATGTAAACATTAAAAATTATAAAAATTTATATTATAAATTAATTATAAAGGTGGGAAGTTTATGAGTTGTTCAGATTTAACATTTTTTACAAATGAAGGTAATGATACTTTAGTGAATAGATTTAACAAAATATTAAAAAATAATACCCAGTTTTTTGATGTTCTTGTAGGTTATTTTAGAACTAGTGGTTTTTATGAGCTGTCAGAAGCTTTACAAGAAGTTGATAAAATTAGAATATTAGTAGGGTTAAACGTAGATAATAAAACAATAGAATTACTTGAAGAAGCAAAACAACCTTTATACTTATCAAATAAAGAAATTAAAGAAGGTTATACTAATAAATTAATAGAAGAAATGGATAATTCTAATGATTCTAATAAAGTAGAAGAAGGAATAAGAAGTTTTATTAATTTTATAAAACAAGGAAAACTTGAAATGAGAACATATCCTCATGAACCTTTACATGCAAAAGTGTATATAATCAGAAAGAATCAAGAGATATCAGAAGACTATGGAAAAGTAGTAACAGGGTCTAGTAACTTTTCACGTAGTGGATTGAGAGGGAACCTAGAATTCAATGTTGAACTTAAAAATAGTGGAGATGTTAAGTTTGCTCTGAATAAATTCGAAGAACTATGGGAAAAAAGTATTGATATAACAGATGAGTACGTAGAAACAGTAAATAAAAAAACGTGGTTAAAAGAAGATATTACTCCATATGAATTATATTTAAAGTTTCTATATGAATATTTTGAAGATGAGATAAATGCAGACCAAACTGATTTTAAAGGTGAATTTTTACCAGAGGGATTTAAGAAGTTTAAGTATCAAATTGATGCAGTAAATCACGCTAAAAAAACATTAAATAGATATGATGGAGTATTTTTAGCTGATGTAGTTGGACTTGGGAAAACATATATAACGGCTTTACTTGCAAGAGAATTAAGAGGTGGGAGAAAGTTATTTATAGTTCCACCAGTATTAGTCGATTATTGGCAAAGAGTTTTGGAAGATTTTGGAGTAGAAGCATCTAAAGTGGTATCCTTGGGGAAGTTAGATAATATATTGGAATATGGGAATGATTATTTTAAATATATATTTGTAGATGAAGCTCATAGATTTAGAAATGAAGGAACTTCTAATTATAGTAAACTGCATGAAATATGTTTAGGGAAAAAAGTTACTCTTATTTCAGCTACTCCCCAAAATAATTATACTTCAGATATATTCAACTTGATAAAATTATTCCAACCGAAGAATAATTCAAATATTATTGAAGACGAACCCGATATAGAAGCTTTCTTTACTAAACTTATAATGAAAGAAAAAAAACTTAGAAAGATATGCGAGAAAAATCCAAGTAGTAGTAATGAAGAAAAACTAGATAATTGTATAAAAGAAAATTCAAAAGAAATAAGAGATAAAGTTCTTAGAAAAATAATGGTAAGAAGAGTTAGAAGTGAAATTGAGAAGTATTATAAAGAAGATATGGAAAAACAAGGACTTTCTTTTCCAAAACTAGGAACTCCAAAACAAATTGTGTATGAATTTGATAATGAGATAGACCATATTTTTGAAACTCTTCTAAATCTTATAGAGAATATATCATATGCAAGGTATAAAACATTAACTTATTTAAAAAATCCACCAGCAGATATAAAAATGTTATTAATAGGACAAATGAACTTGAAAGGGTTTATGAAAAATCTGCTGATAAAAAGACTTGAAAGTAGTTTTTATGCTTTTGGAAAAACAGTAGAAAGATTTAAAGATTCACATGAAGCTTTTATAGATATGTATGAAGGTGGAAATATATATATTAGTAAAAAATATAATGTATATGATTTGTTAGCAGGAGACCAAGATAGGTTAGAAGAATTAGTTGAAGAAGAAGAAGTACAATTGTATATTCGAGAAGAATTTGATGATGCACTTATAACTGATATAAAAAAGGATGTTAATATACTTAAAGAAATCCATGAAAAAATATCAGCAGTGAAAGTTGACCCAAAGTTGGAATACTTTATTAAGGAGTTAAAAGAAAACTCTATGCTAAAAAATTCCAAAAAAATAATTTTTACAGAATCAAAAGAAACATCAGAATATTTAAAAAAAAATATAGAAAAAAGATTGAGAGAAGCAGTAATTAATTATTCAGGAAGTTCCAAAGGATATATGAAGGATAGAATAAGAGCAAATTATGATCCTGATTATCCAATAAAAAAACAAGTTGATGAATTTAATATACTTGTAACTACGGATGTTTTAGCAGAAGGAATTAATTTGCATAGGGCTAATGTACTTATAAACTATGATTTGCCTTGGAACCCTACTAGAATAATGCAAAGAGTAGGAAGGATAAATAGAGTAGGTACTCAGTTTGAAGAAATAAATGTATTTAATTTCTTTCCCACTAGTAAATCAAATAAACACTTGTCTTTAAAAGACAATATTATAAATAAAATAAAATCATTTCATAAAACATTTGGAGAAGACTCTAAATTTTTAACAGAAGAAGAAGAAGTTGATTCTTATAAATTTTTAGGGGAAAAATTATATACAGAGTTAAATAAAAATTTAAGTCCAGAAGAGGAAGCTTTAGAAGAATCTGAACTAGAGTATCTACAATTACTTAGAAGAATTAGAGATGAAGATGAATCTTTATTTTATAAGGTAAAGACTCTTCCCAAAAAAGCTAGAAGTGGAAAAAAAACAGATAATTTGGAAAAATCAGTTATATCCTTTATTAAAGATGGTGAATTAAAAAGAACATATATAAGTAATTCTAATTATAATACAAAAGAGCTTGGATTTAGTGATGCTGTGAAAATCTTTAAATGTGAGAAGTCTGAGAAAAGGATTAATATAGGTAGAGATTTTTATGATATGTTATTGTCTAATAAAGAGCATTTCAAAGAGTTTAAAAGTGAGAATAAAACTATTGCTCCTACAAAGAAAAAAGCAGGGACAGATGCAAAGTTTAAAAAGATACTTAAAGCATTTAATGGATATAAAAAATTTACTAAAACAGAAGAGGAACATCTTGCGAAAGTAAAAGAATTGTTTGAAACGGGATACTTGAGTAAAGAGCTTACCAAAAAAATAGTAACAGAAGTAAATAAAGAAATGGAAAAAAACTCAAATCCTCATAGACTATTAGATATAACTTATGAAGAAATACCAGATGCATATAAGTCTGTATCAAAAAAAGAAATAAAGGTAACAACTGGAAAAGTAGAAGTAATCCTATCTGAATATATAGATAATTAAAAGGGAGAAAAAGTTGGATAAAAAACAAAAATATAATTTAATAGAAAATTTATTAGCTAATAGATTTAATATAGAGACTTTCAAAGAGTTTACGGCAAATATTATAAATACGAGAGTAAGGGATAGAAAGTTATCCGAAGCAGTTTGGAAAGAGTATCGAGATTATATCGAAAACTACCAAGTTATTGGAGAGTATTCCGACTCTAATGGTGAAGAGATAAATGTCATTGTAGTAAAGATAAAAGAAGAAAAGGATAAAATCATCAGTCCTATAAGAGCAAGGTCTAAACAAAGAAACTTTATTGCCAAGTTTTTACATGAGTATGATAAAACAGGAGCTCTAGTTGCTTTTTATAATAATAGTTATCCAACATGGAGATTGTCTTTTATTAAACAAGAATTATTATTTACATCTGAAGGAATTGCAAATAATTTAACACCTGCTAAAAGGTCATCCTTTATAGTTGGAGAAGGTGAACCTAACCACACTCCAATTAGTCAATTTATGAATCTTGGGGGAAAAGATAAAGAGTTAGAATTACAAGAACTAGAAGAGATATTCAAGCTTGAAAAAGTAACTGATGAATTTTTTAAAGAATATAAGAATAAGTACTTAGATTTGAAGGAACACCTTAAGAAATCAACAGATTTTATACAACAAGCAAAAAATATGGGGGACGATTTAGATAAGGTTTCAGAAGCTTTTGCTAAAAAGTTAATGGGGCAGCTTTCTTTTCTCTATTTTTTACAAAAGAAAGGTTGGTTAGGTGTAAAAGTTATACCAACATCCCTTAATTTTGTAGAATATAAGGAAATTTTTGAGAAGTTTGATGATAGAACAAAAGAAATAGCCAAAAAGGTTTTTGAAAGAAAAGGAGAAGAGGTAAAATTAATTGTTTCTAAAATGGAAGGAATTTCAAGTGTAGAAGGAAATTTACTTGCTTTCGGATTTAAAGAAAGTAAATATTATCATAGCTTTGGTAGTGGAGACTCGAAATTTATTAGAACACTTTTTAATAGACACAGAGATATTGAAAAAACTTACTTTAAAGGAAGAAACTTCTTTAATGATTATTTAGAATATTTATTTTATGATGCGTTAAATATGGATAGAGGTAAAATTCAATACTTTATAAAATTTAATTGTAGAATACCGTTTCTTAATGGTGGGTTATTTGAACCTGAATACGATTGGAAAAATACAGATTTTAAAATACCTGATGACATTTTTTCAAATGGGAAAGATGGAATTTTAGATATATTTGATAGATATAATTTTACTATTTCGGAGAATGAACCATATGAAACAGAAATTGCTGTAGACCCAGAGATGCTCGGTAAAGTTTTTGAGAATCTATTAGATGTTAGTGATAGGAAATCTAAAGGAGCTTTTTATACACCTAGGGAGATAGTTCATTATATGTGTAAAGAAAGTCTAATAAACTATTTAGATAATGAATTAGATAATATAGAAAGAATAGATTTAGAATTATTTGTTAATGAGGGAGAATTTTTAAAGGAAGCAGACTTAAGAATTTTTAATGAGTATAGAAAAGATAAAAGTAATACAACTCAATTGACTATGCCCAAATCAATAATGTTAAATTTAGATCAAATAGAGAAAGTAATTTTAGAAATAAAAGTAGCTGATCCAGCGATTGGGTCGGGTGCATTTCCTTTAGGGATGTTAAATGAAATAGTAAAATTAAGAAGTATTCTTACTGATTATTATCTAATAAAAGAATGGGCAGAAAAAGAAAATTTCAAAGGAAGTAAATTGTCATCAGAGGAAGAAAAAACTATAGAAAAAAAAATACTAATAGAGAGAAATTTATATGATTTAAAGTTAAATACTATTGAGAATTCTTTATATGGCGTAGATATTGAACCAAGTGCAGTTGATATAGCAAAATTGAGGATGTGGTTATCTATTGTTGTAGATGCTCCAAAAGAAGATGTAAAACCATTACCAAACTTAGATTTTAATTTCAAGATTGGGAATTCTCTATTAGATGAGCTTGATGGTATTAAATTATTTAATGAGGAGTTATTAGATACATCAGCTGAAATTAACGGTTCTTTAAAATTGAAACAGCTGGGACTATTTCAAAATTTTAAGAGTAAACAAGATGACATAGTTAATACTTTGAAAACTCTTCATCATGAATATTTTATGGAAAATAATAGTAAAAAAAAGAAAGAAAAAAAAGATGAAATTGAAAATATTGAATGGCAATTAATTGAATTAACATTGAAAGAAAGTGGAAATGGAAATAAGCTAATAGAGTTAGAAAGATTAAAAAAAGAAAAGAGAAAACCCTATTTTTTATGGAAATTAGAATTTGCTGAAGTATTTCAAAAAAAAGGTGGATTTGATATTGTAATAGGAAATCCACCATATGGTGCAAAAATAAACAAAAAAGATTTAACATCAATTAAGAAGAAATATATATCAAATGAAAATAATAATAGTGTATGTATGTTTATGGATTTTTCGATGAATTATTGGGCTAATAAAAATGGGATAACAACAATGATTGTTCCTAAATCATTGCTATATTCCGAAAAATGGTTTAAATTAGTTTTGAATTTGTTACCAAATACAAATCTTTTAGTCGACGTTGAAAAAGCTTTTGAAAGAGTTAAATTGGAACAAGTTTTTTATTGTTATAATAGAAAAGTAAAAACTAGTAATTATTTAGCGAGAAAATTTTTGAATAACAGATTTCTAAATACAATTTATATTGATAAAATTCTTGTACAAAAGTATAAGTCTTGGATTTGTGGAGTAAGTGAGGAAGAATTAGGAATTGTAGAAAATTTAGATATAGATTTAGAGTGTTTAAGTAACATTAGTGAAACCAAAAGAGGTGTGGGTATACAGAGCCTTATTAAAGAAGAGGGAGATGTTGAAATAATTGGTGGAAAAGAGACTCAACGTTACATAAAAAAAGGCATTAGAGGTTATATTTCGCCTGAAGATTTAGCAGAAAATAGTAGAAAAGTAGATTTTATGATGCAAAAAAAAATTATATCTCAAGATTTAATAGCTCATATTCAAAATCCTTATCCTCATATTAAGTTATCTTCATTTTTGGATGAAACGGGGAGTACAATCGGACTAGATACTGTTCAGAATACAGTAATTACAAATAAAAAATTTGATTATTATTATATTCTTGGTTTGCTGAACTCAAACTTTGTAAACTGGTATGCTTATAAATTTATTTACTCATCTGCAATTAGAACAATGCATTTTGATAAAAACTATATTGGAAAAATTATAATTCCTGATGTAGAATTAAATAAACAAGAGAAAATTATTAATTTAGTTAAGGAGATTATTAAAAGAAAAAAACTAGATGAAAATACAGAAAATTTAGAAAATATGATGAATATAGAGATTTACAAGTTATATAATTTGTCTTCTGAAAAATACAATATAATTGATAAAAATTTTTAGAGTCTGGCAAATAATGAAAGGGGAAAATGTTATGAGTGAAATTGAAATCGAAAAGTTTTACAACTACTTAAAAGCAACTGGATACATATTTGAAGTAGAAGAAGTAAAAGGGGGGAAATATTCAAAATTAATAAAAGAATTAGAAGGAAGTTTTAATACTTCGATTGAACATTATTACATTATTGATAAAAAATGGGGAACAGAATGCCGTTTATATTTTTATGAATACGAGAATTTACCACCATATATTAAAGGGAAAAAAGTAAGTTCCTATAATTATGGTGGTGCTGGTGGAACATCAAGTCAATATAACTATAGAATAAATGATAATAATTTACTTTTAAAAATGGTCGAAAAAGGTTTGCTAAGGGTTGGAGAATACTGTGTTTAAATTATAATATCTAAGGAGAAACTATGAATTCTTATTATATATTTATTATCAATGACTTAAATTATGTTGATGTTGTTTATAACTCTACAACTATTGTTAATGTTTTACTCGAAAATTCTGAATGGATATTTCCTAATTCGAATGTTTGTCACATAGAGAAATTAAAAAAAGGAGATATTGTACTGATATATATTGCTGGGCAAGGAAACAGATATTTTTATGGGAAATTTTGTATTGCTAAAGCTGTTGCTCCGATAGAAAAAAATAAAGGTGAATTTTATAAATATTTTTCAAGAAAAATAGAAATAGAAAATTTTGAAAAAGCTCAGAGAAAAATTTTAATGAAAGAGTTTGTCTCTGATTTGAGCTTTATCAAAGATAAAAAGAATTATGGATTATACTTAAGACAGGCAGTAAAAAAAATCTCGTTTGAAGATTATAAATTAATCAACTTTAATATATTTAGTTAATATACGATTGTTAAAAATAGATGAAAAAGAGAATTAGAAAGCTAATTCTCTTTTTTAATCTGTTTAAATTATTTTATAAAAGGGTATAAAATGCACTATTTTTATTGATTATATATGGATTTATACATGGATGTTAGGAGTTTTGAAAAGCTTTTTCTGAAGGAAATCTTTTTAATATGAAGAATTTTTATATAGTTTACTCAATTTTGCAGAAACCTTCTCCGAAATTCAACTAAGTTTATCTCATTACTATATACAAAGAAGTCTAAGATATTTTTCTGTTACAAATTTAAATCAAAGGAAGTTAATTTACGTTTATGGAAAAGGTTAGACACTGTCTGACCTTTTCCAATTAAGTTATTCTCCCTCGAATATTCTATTACTATACCTAATATAGATTTTATACTTTTTCTAGTTATAAAAATCAGTATTTTAAAATAGCATAATCGATTTAAAACTGGTTGAATTTTTTCATGAAAGGGTGTAAAATGTAGTATGTGTAAATTGCATTATTGTATTGATTATATATGGAGGTATACATGGACGTTAAGAGTTTGGAAAGTAAATTGATAGGTAGAGAAATCTCATTAGAAGTAAGATATGATGACTTTGAACTAGAAACAATGGGAGAATTGGAAAGTGTTATTGAATTAGATGAAGGAATAAAGTTTACTCTAAAAAATAATACAAGTGTATTTACAAACTATGATTATGTTATAGAAGATGAAGATACTTTCTTTTTTATGGAGAGAATAAGCGATAATCAAGAGTTAATCTTGGCTATGATTAAATTAGTAGAAAATTAATGTAAAAAATTTACTTTTGCATTGACAAGACAAAGAAACTTTGATATAATCTCTAAAGTTTAGGCGAAAAATAGTTAGGAGGTTAATAGATGTTATTTTGTTTAGAAAAGCTAAAGAAAAAGAATAATATTTTAATAACTGCAATACTATTTTTGGTATTATTATTTACAATTGAAATGTTTTTGGTAGTTGGCATGGTGCCACTAGCCTTTGCTATTTTAATTTTATTTGTTATTGTTAATAAAAATATTAATCATAAAGATAAAGGAATGAAAGCTATTATTATTTAATAGTTATCATTCCTTTTTTATTATTCTTTGAAAGGGGTAAAAAATGAAAGCAAAGTTGATTTTGGAAAATGGACAAGTGTTTCAAGGAAAAGCATTTGGTCACCTAGAAGAGAGCGTGGGAGAGTTAGTATTCAATACTGGTATGACTGGATACCAAGAGTTATTAACTGATCCATCATACTATGGACAAATAGTAGTAGCAACTTATCCACTAATTGGAAACTACGGAGTAAATCTTGAGGATATGCAATCAAATGGTATCAAAGTAAAAGGGTTTGTAATCAAAGAAGATGCAAAACTGCCTAATAACTGGAGATGTGAATTAACAGTTGATGGATACCTAAAACAATACGGTATAGTAGGATTCAAAGGTGTTGATACTAGACAACTAACTAAAATCATAAGAGATAACGGAGCAATGAAAGCCCTTATTACAACTAAAGAACTTACACAAAAAGAAATCAAAGAAAGATTTGACGGATTTAGTAACACAGAAGCAGTAAAGAATGTAACAACTAAAGAAAACTACGAAGTAGTTGGAGAAGGTAAAAAAGTCGCTATAATGGACTTTGGAATAAAACAAAACATAATCGAGTCATTTAAAAAGAGAGGATGTAACATAAAAGTATTTAATGCATTTGCAACAGCAGAAGAAGTACTTGAGTGGAATCCTGATGCAGTATTCTTGTCAAATGGACCTGGAGATCCAGAAGATCTGCCAACAGTAATTGAAAACATCAAAAAACTAGTAGGACAACTGCCAGTATGGGGAATCTGTCTTGGACACCAATTACTTGCATTAGCACTTGGTGGACATACTACAAAACTAAAGTTTGGTCATAGAGGATGTAACCATCCAGTAAAAGACCTTGAGAAAAACAAGATATATATCAGTTCTCAAAACCACGGATATGTAGTAGATACTCTACCTGAAGGTTGTGAACTTACACATGTAAACCTGAATGATAATACTGTAGAAGGTATGAAAAATGAAGCTTTAAGAGTAAGATGTGTACAATTCCATCCAGAAGCATCACCTGGACCAGAAGAAACAGCATATATATTTGATGACTTTTTAGCAATGTTAGACTAATTATTGAGAAGATTATGGAGGTTAATATAAATGTTAGATAAAAGTATAAAAAAGACACTAGTAATTGGTTCTGGACCAATCATCATAGGACAAGCAGCAGAGTTTGACTACTCTGGAACACAAGCTTGCCAAGCACTTAAAGAAGAAGGGATAGAAGTTGTATTAGTAAACTCTAACCCAGCAACAATAATGACAGATAGAGCTGTGGCAGACAAGATATATATAGAGCCAATTACAGTTGAATATATAGAAAAGATAATAGAAAAAGAAAGACCAGATAGTATCCTTCCAGGTATGGGTGGACAAACAGCACTTAATATGGCTGTTGACCTAACTAACAAAGGTGTCCTTGAAAAATACGGAGTAAGAGTAATAGGAACTCCAGTTAGTGCAATCGAAAGAGGAGAAGATAGAGATTTATTTAGAGAAGCAATGAACAAAATCGGAGAGCCTACTATAGAAAGTGTTATAGTAGAAAATCTTGAAGACGGACTTAAGTTTGCTGCTGAAACTGGATATCCATTAGTAGTAAGACCAGCATACACACTTGGTGGTACTGGTGGAGGAATTGCCAAAAACTCTGAAGACCTTAAAAACATCTTATTAAAAGGTTTATCACTTAGTAGAGTAGGACAAGTACTACTTGAAAAATGTATAACTGGATGGAAAGAAGTAGAGTACGAAGTAATAAGAGATGCTAATGGAAACTGTATTACAGTATGTAATATGGAAAACATAGATCCAGTTGGTATCCATACAGGAGATTCGATAGTAGTAGCTCCATCACAAACTTTATCAGATAAAGAATACCAAATGCTTAGAACATCAGCAATTAACATAATTAATGAAATTGGAGTAGTTGGAGGATGTAATGTACAGTTTGCACTACACCCACACTCATTTGAATATGCAATTATTGAGATCAACCCAAGAGTAAGTAGATCATCTGCTCTAGCATCAAAAGCTACTGGATACCCAATAGCAAAAGTTGCTGCAAAACTTTCTCTAGGATATACACTTGATGAAGTAAAAAATGATGTTACTGGAAAAACATATGCTTGTTTTGAACCAGCACTTGATTACGTAGTAGTTAAGATACCAAAATGGCCATTTGATAAGTTTAAAGAAGCAGATAAAAAACTTGGAACAAAAATGATGGCTACTGGTGAAATAATGGCTATAGGAAACAACTTTGAGTCAGCTTTCCTAAAAGGTATCAGATCACTTGAAATAGGTCAAAATAGTTTGGTACACAAGTTAGCAAGCAAAAGAACATTAGAAGACCTTAAAGAAAGAATCCAATCACCAGATGATGAAAGAATCTTTGATTTATGTGAGTTATTAAGAAGAGGATACTTAAAGAGAAACCTTGCTAAACTTACAGGAATAGATATATTCTTTATAGAAAAGTTTGAGTGGATAGTAAGACAAGAGGAGTTATTAAAGTCACTTAACCTTAATGACCTTAATGAAAAGAACCTTAGAAACTGGAAGAAAAAAGGATTTGCAGATAAAGCAATAGCTACATTTATGAATGTAACTGAAGATGATATTAAAGCAAAAAGAACAGAACTTAATATAAAACCTGTATACAAAATGGTTGATACTTGTGCAGCTGAGTTTGAAGCAGTATCGGCATACTACTATTCAACATATGACCAATATGATGAAGTAGAAGTAACAGACAAAAAGAGCATAATGGTTATAGGAAGTGGACCAATTAGAATCGGTCAAGGTATAGAGTTTGACTACTGTACAGTACACTCAATCTTAGCTCTACAAAAACTAGGATACGAAACTATAATCGTAAACAATAACCCAGAAACAGTAAGTACAGACTTCTCTGTAGCAGACAAACTATACTTTGAGCCATTAACAGAAGAAGATGTAATGAACATAATAGAAAAAGAGAAACCAGAAGGTGTAGTACTACAATTTGGTGGACAAACAGCAATTAAACTGGCTAAATATATGGATGAAAAAGGAATAAAAGTAATAGGAACTCAACCTAAATGGATAGATGCAGCAGAAGATAGAGAAAAGTTTGACGTAATTACAGATGAATTAGGAATCAAAAAACCTAAAGGAAAAGCAATCTGGTCAACTGAAGCTGGAATCGAAGAAGCAAACAAAATAGAGTACCCAGTACTTGTAAGACCATCATATGTACTTGGTGGACAAGGGATGGAAATCTGTTATGATGAAAAATCATTAGTAAAATACCTTGATGCATCATTTGATAGAGACCCAGAAAACCCTATACTTATAGATAAATACCTAAATGGTATAGAGATAGAAGTAGATGCTATCTGTGACGGAGAAGAAATCCTTATACCAGGAATTATGGAACACCTTGAGAGAGCAGGAGTACATTCAGGAGATAGTATGACTGTGTATCCAAGTCAAAATATCTCAGATGAGATAGCAGAAGTAATCTACGATTACACTAAAAAATTAGCAATAGCTCTTAAGGTAGACGGAATGATAAACATACAATTCATCGCTTATAAAGGTGAAGTATATGTAATCGAAGTTAACCCAAGATCATCAAGAACTGTACCTTATATAAGTAAAGTAACTGGTGTACCTATGATAGACCTTGCTACTAAGTGTATGTTAGGACAAAAATTAAAAGACCTTGGATTTGGTACAGGAGTATACAAAAAGCCAGATATCGTATCGGTTAAAGTACCTGTATTCTCTACGGAAAAATTATCAAATGTAGAAGTAAGTCTTGGACCTGAAATGAGATCTACTGGAGAAGTACTTGGAGTAGGAAGAACATACAGTGAAGCAGTATATAAAGGACTTGTAGGGTCATACAAAAACTATACTGAAAGAGGTAAGAGAGCACTTGTAACTATAAGTGATGTTGATAAAGTAGAATTCCTTGCTATGGCAAATAGAATGATAGCTCTTGGATATACATTAATCGCAACTGAAGGAACTAGAAAATTCTTGTCTGAAAATGGAATCGAAAGTGAAGAAGTAAGAAAAATCACTGAAGAATCACCAAATATCATAGATAAATTAAAAACTAAAGATATAGACATAGTTATAAATACAGCTACTAAAGCAAATGATACACAAAGAGATGGATTTAAAATAAGAAGAACTGCTATAGAATATGGAGTAGAAGTGTTAACTTCACTTGATACATTAAATGCAGTAATTAGAATCATGGAAGAAAAAGTACATGAAAAAGATATAGAAGTAATAGATATAGCAACAATTTAGATATAATGTGGGCGTATATCGATACGCCCCTACATATAGATGTAGTTATATAGAAATAAATAAAAAAATGTAGACGTATATCGATAGGTCCCTACATATAGGTAGGGGTCTATGGAAATAGACCCAAAACAATGAAAAATGGTCATTTATCGAAATAGACCCTGTAGAATAAAAAATAAAAAGGATAGGTGTGAGATGAGAGAATCTAGAAAAGACATAATATCTATGAGAGATTTATCTAAAGAAGAGATAATCCATATATTAAAGGTTGCTAGAGACTTGGAGGAAAATCCACAACCTGAACTTATGAAGGGAAGGGTAGTATCTACCCTTTTCTTTGAGCCAAGTACTAGAACTAGACTGTCATTTTGGTCTGCTGCACAAAGGCTTGGAGCACAAGTTTTAGGTTTTGATAGTCCAGATGGAACTAG
This sequence comes from uncultured Fusobacteriaceae bacterium, assembly GCA_964536535.1. Classification (GTDB taxonomy): domain Bacteria; phylum Fusobacteriota; class Fusobacteriia; order Fusobacteriales; family Fusobacteriaceae; genus CAZFBB01. The sequence continues at coordinate 2,973 of CAZHXU010000020.1, read as the reverse complement.
TGCAAAAAAAGGAGAAACTTTATCGGATACTATACGTATGGCAGCAGCATATAGTGACGTAATAGTAATGAGACACCCAAATGACGGGGCTGCTAGATTAGCTAGTGAAGTTTCAAATGTACCAGTACTTAATGCTGGTGATGGTAGTAACCAACACCCAAGTCAGACTTTACTCGATCTTTATACTATACAGAAACAATTTGGTTCACTTGAAGGAAAGAGTATAGCATTTGTAGGTGACCTTAAATATGGACGTACAGTTCATTCTCTTGCAAAAGCACTTACTCACTTTGGAGCAACTATGTATTTTGTAGCACCTGAAAGTTTGCAGATGCCAGAATATATCTGTGAAGACCTAGATAAAGCGGGAATAGAGTATCATAAAGTAGAAGATTATAGAGAAATCCTTGAAAAGATAGATATATTTTATATGACTAGGATACAGAGAGAAAGATTTCCTGATGATGAAGAGTATGAAAAAGTAAAGGGTGTTTATATTATAAATAAAGAAAGTATCATTGGTAAGTGTAAAGAAGAGATGATAATCATGCATCCACTACCAAGGGTAAATGAGATAGAAACAGACCTTGATGATACAAAACATGCTCTATATTTTGAACAAGCAGCAAATGGAGTACCAACAAGGCAAGCAATGTTAGCACTTAGTTTGGGATTAGTAGAAAAGTTGGGTGATGAATAATGGAACTACAAATAACAGCAATAAAAAGTGGTACAGTGATAGATCATCTACCATCAGATAAAACTATAAAAATCATGGAACTACTTGATCTTTCGGGAATAGAAGAAAAAGTAACAGTAGCTTTTAATGCAGATAGTAAAAGTGGAAAAAAGGGTATTATAAAAATCTCTGGGAAAAAACTTAGTGAAAAAGAGATGGCTAAAATATCTATACTGGCTGAAGGAGCTACAGTAAATATAATAGAAGGTTTTGTTGTAGTAGAAAAAAGAGAAATAAAACTTGATAGGGAACTTATTGATATTGTTGAATGTAACAATAATAAGTGTATAACAAACCTAGAACCAATTAGGAGTAGGTTTGCAGTAGAAGGCAAGGGCAAGATAAGATGTCATTACTGTGAAAGAACACAAGACGTTAATGATGCAATAATTAAATAATGGAGGTATGAATAGATGGCATGTAATGGAATTAAAGCATATGTAGAAGATGCATTAATTTTGGAAAATAGAAAGTTAGCTGAAGGTTATTATATAATGAGAGTTAAGAGTCCAAAAACAGCAAGTGTAGCAGTAGCAGGACAATTTTCTATGTTAAGACCTAAAAATGAAATTAGAATACTTAGAAGACCAATATCTATTCACTCTGTTGATAGAGAAAAGGGAGAGATGGAGTATTACTACGAAGTACTTGGAGGAGGAACTAAAGAGTTTGCTAGTCTTCAAGTGGGAGATTCGATAGATATACAAGGTCCTCTTGGAGTAGGATTTGACCTTAATATAAAAGGGAAAAAAGTAGTAGCAATAGGTGGTGGACTTGGAATAGCACCTCTTAAACAACTACTTAATGACCTTAAGGGAGAAAATGAAGTATTACACATAGCTGGTGGAAGAAACAAAGAGCACCTTAGTATCTTATCTAGTTTTGATGAAGATATAAAAACTCTTGCAGCTACAGATGATGGAAGTTTTGGAACATATGGAAATGTAGTAACTGTACTTAATGAGTACTTGAAAGAGAATAAAATAGATATTATCTATACATGTGGACCACATGTAATGATGGAAGCAGTAGCAAGGGTAGCAAGAGAACATGGAATCAGATGTCAAGTATCTCTTGAAGAGCGTATGGCATGTGGAGTAAAAGCATGTATGGGATGTTCTATACCTACAACTAAAGGTATGCAAAAAGTATGTTATGATGGACCAGTATTTGAAGCAGATGAGGTGATAGACGTTGAATAGATTAAAGACAAAATTTGCAGGACTAGATATGAAAAACCCACTAATGACAGGATCGGGAACTTTTGGATGGGGAACTGAATACTCAGACTATTTTGACCCAAATGATCTTGGAGCAGTAGTACTTAAGGGACTTACACTTGAGCCAAGACCAGGAAACCCAGGAACAAGAATAGCAGAAACTCCAGCAGGAATGCTAAATTCAATAGGATTAGAGAACCCAGGAGTAGAAGTATTTGAGAAAGAAACTGTAAAAGTACTTAGAGAAAACTTAGGTGGAACACATTCGATAGCTAACATAAATGGTAAAACTGTTGAGGAGTATGTTGAGCTAGCGAAGAGAGTAGAAGCAATAGATGAGATAACAGCAATAGAGCTTAATATCTCATGTCCAAATGTAAAAGATGGTGGAATGGCTTTTGGAGCTAACCCAGAAGTAGCAGGAAGAGTAACTAGAGAAGTAAGAGCAGTTACGACTAAACCTCTAATAGTAAAGTTATCACCAAATGTAACAAATGTAGTAGAAATAGCTAAGATAGTAGAAGAAAATGGTGCAGATGCACTTGCACTTATAAACACATTATTGGGAATGGCTATAGATATAAAGAAAAAGAAACCAGTACTTGGAAATGTATTTGGAGGGTTCTCTGGGCCAGCTATCAAACCAGTAGCTCTAAGAATCATCTATCAAGTAAGAAAAGCAACTAACTTGCCTATATTAGGTATGGGTGGAGTAGCTAGTGCTGAAGATGTAATAGAGTTTATGATGGCAGGAGCTAATACAGTAGCACTTGGAACAGGATTCTTTATGAACCCTAACCTTGCTACAGAAGTAATAGAAGGGCTTAATAAATACTGTGAAGAGCATGGTTTAGAAAACATAGAAGAGATAGTAAATGCTGCTCACCTTGATATTCCAGCACCAAAATGCAGCTGCGAATAATAAAGTAAAAAGTAGGAAATAAAAGGTAGAAAGTATAGTAGGGGTCTTATTAATAAGACCCGTACAATGAATAATACAAAGATTGAGGAAAA
>CAZHXU010000019.1:0-24779 GCA_964536535.1 uncultured Fusobacteriaceae bacterium | reverse complement strand
AATGGCATTGCAAATACAAACCCGTCTTTAATACTTGATAAATATCTATTATTTGCTAACTTATTTGCAAATGGTAATAGATACTTATCTGAAAACTCATAAAATTTTTTCATTGTAACCTCCTAAAATATTTCATTCACTTGTTCTGCTAGGAGTTTAATATTTTTTTTATCTAAAGTCAAATGACCTGCAAACAATAACTTTCGTCTATATGGTTAAAATATTATAACTTGAAATATACTTTTTTCGTCTGAAAGTTAACGAAAAAAAATAAAATTATATTTGCATAATTTATTAATTTATAGTAATATCGTCTATTGAGGGGGAGATGTATGAAGTTAGTTGAATTTAGATTTTGTTCTAAAATGTTAAAAATTGAACTAAAATTTATTAAATATATTTTAGACACTTTTGAAAGTCACACTGAAAATGATATTGTTTATTATTCTTTTATAGACTTGATAAAAAAATTAAAATTAGATGAAGAAAAAATTGAAAAAGTATTAGATGCTCTTGTATCTAAAAGATATAGTTATATACTTAATTTAAACAAAAAAAATGTTAGAGGTAAATTTTCTTTTTTATCTTCATTTTCAATTGATGGAGATGCTCTTATGCTAGTTATGAGTAAAGAAGTTTTAGAAACATTTACTCCAAATACTCCTTTTTACGAAACGGATATAGATAGTTACTTTTGTTTAAAAAATAATAAAAGCATAAAATTATTGTTAGAAGTAAAGAGTAAAAAACAAGAAGGACAAGGATATAAAGTTAATTTAGATGAATTCAAAGATATTTTGGGTATAGATAATGAATATAAAAGATTTTATGATTTTGAGAGATTTATATTAAATGACATTATTGAAGATATCAATAAAAATAGTTACGTAAAAATTACTTATCAAAAGATAAAAAAAGGTAAAAGTGTAAACTCAAAAGTAGAAGGCATTATTTTTTATATGTTAGATAAAAAACAAAAATTATTAAATAACGAAACAAATGAGCTGTTAGAATTAGTTAAATATAGAATAAAAGATTTGTCTACTATATACCACCTTATAAGAACTACTGTTAAAAAACATGGATATCAGTATGCAAAAGCCAATTTAGAAAAAGCAATAGAAAAAAAAGGACGTGCTCTAGATATTATTATAATTAGATCTTTAAAAGAAAATTGGGCTAATCACAAAGCTACTACTATTGGCTCTAAATCTTTAAAACTTCTTTATTCTGAAAGTGCCTTTTTCCCACACTATGATTCTTTGTTATATGAAGCATATAATCAAATGAAAATACTTGGTTTAAATGTTGATTTTAATAAAGAAATTCGTAAACAAATGGCTCTTTTTTCTCAAACAGAAAGAATTGAATATTTAGATAATCGTTTTAAAATACAAATAAAGTATCATAGTGAAGGTAGAAGTAATATACGTATATATCAAGTTTTAACATAAAAGGAGCTAACTTATTAGCTCCTTTACTTCTACCACTGTCTTCCTATGCAAATATCGTTCACATTGTTTTTCTCTATCATAACCTAACATTATCCCTAATATAAAATCCTTCTCATCAGATAATGTTGACAAATTTTCAACTCCAAGTTTTCTTACTACTTCTACACAATTGTTACTTCCAAAAAAAAGATTAACATTTCCATTTTTTATTTTATATATTTCATAATCGATATCTCTTCTTTTCAACTTAAAAATCATAGCTTCCAATTTTTCAACTGAACATGTATGTAATATCAAATTTCTAAGTCCCTTTTCATATTCATATAAATGATGATTAAATACTTCCATATCAATTCTCCTAATTTACCAAATCTTTAAAAGTTTCTTTTAATCCTGTAACACCACTAGAGTGTATTTTAATTATTTTAATTCCATGTTTTTTACATATTTTACAACTCTCTGTTGATAACTTGTGACTTACTGTATTAGTAAATAATATACATGCATCAACATTTTTAATTTTTTTATCAAATTGTGGACATTTTTTATTAAACAATTTACACCTACAATTAAATTCTTTTGCAACTTCTTTGTATTCTCTTTCTATACCTTTGACGCCTCCAACTATTGCTACTGATGTCATTTTATCTCCTTTCATAAAAGAGTAGTCAAAGACTACTCAAACTCTTTATTCAAAACTTCTACCCAATTTTTAATTCTTTCTTCTGTTTTATCTTCTTCATTAATTTGATCTATTGCTAATCCTAATAATTTCCCGTCTCTTTCTCCAGCACTAGCACTGTATTCATATCCTTCTTTTTCAACTTGCCCAACAAATATAGCACCTGTATCTACTATTCCATCATATATAATTCCTATTGCATCTACAAAAGTACTTTCAAAACTTGCAGAATCTCCAGTTCCTAAAAAAGCTACTTTTTTACCTTTCAAATCTTTTTTAGCTAATTGATCAAGAGCATCTATCCAATCATCTTGTAATTCTCCATAACCCCATGTAGAACTAGCTAAAATAAGATTTTGGTATTCATTAATTGAATCAAATCCATCAGCTACATTTAATATATCCGCTTCTAATTGAGTTCCAATTATATCTGCTACTTCTTTTGTTGTTCCTGTTGTACTTCCATAATAAATAGCTACTTTTTTCATTTTATCCTCCTATTTTTTGTTTTTAAAATACTTTGTTAATCAAACTATATATTTAAAAAATAAAGGCTTACGCCATTATATTTCTTCACATAATATCTTATTAGCTAGTCCAAATCCAAGTGCTACTTTAGAATTTTCAAGTTTAACAATCAATGCTCCATCATTAGCAACAACTTCTACTCTTGTTTCACAACATAATCCCATAGAATTTAGTCTTGATGCAACTTTGTTATTTCCATTAATTGCTCTAATTTTTACATTTCTTCCTCTAGAACACATAGATAAAGGTACTAACATAATCTCACCTCAAATTACAATATCATACTAAAATTATAAATCATAAAAACTCTAAAGTCAACAAAAACTTTTATAATCAAATTATTTACTTTGCATAATAGTGTACTCTTTCAGTCCAGTATGTTAAAGAATTTAACCCTCCACTTTTCAAAATAAATGTTCTGATTCCGAAATTTAATTAATTTTTTTTTACAGTTTTATGGAAAGCATTTGACAAAACACGTAAAAACCTGTAGTATGTTTATGTTCAGTATATAAATTTTATGGAGGTATAATTTAATGGCAAGCAAAACTGTAGTAATATCTAATGATACAGGAATCCATACTAGACCAGGGAACGAATTTGTATCAGAAGCTAAAAAATTTGAATCTAAAGTTACTTTAGAAGCTAATGGTAAATCTATCAATGGAAAATCATTATTAAAATTATTATCTTTAGGAGCTAAAAAAGGAACAGAAGTTACTGTTATCGCTGATGGTCCAGATGCAGAAGCTGCAGCTGAAAAATTAGCTGATGTATTAGCAAACTTAAAAGACTAATTAACGGTAGAGGCAATAGCCTCTTTTTATTTTTTTGAATATTTTCCATTAATATTGTATAATAAACTTAGGTGAATTATGAAAATAGAATTTATTGTATTTGATACAGAAACAAATGGTATGTCAAATTGTTCTCTTCTTTCTATTTCTGCTTTAAAGCTTGAATATGATTTTGAAGAAAAAACTCTAAAAAAAATAGACGAATTTGATAGATACTATTATAGAGAAGAAAGAGAAAATCTAAACTACTTTGCTCTAAAAGTACATGGTTTAGACGATTATACTATAAAGAAAAAAAGAGGGAAAAAGGACTATCCTCTTTATTTTAGCCTAGATGTAAATAGTTTTATTAATTTTACAAAAGGAATAAAGCATTTTGTAGCTCACAACATTGCTTTTGATGAAAAATTTATACCATTTCATCTACCACTAAAATATTGTACAATGATAGAAACAGTTAATATTGTTAAAATCACTAGTTCTGGTTCAAGGTATAAGTGGCCTAAATTAAGTGAATTAGCTTATTTTTATAAAGTTCCTTTTGAAGAGAATAAATTACATGGAAGTTTATATGATACTACCATACTAGGTAGAATTATTTATAAAATGTTAAAAACAGAAGAAGGTAGAAAGAGTTTTGAAAAGTTTTTAAGAAAGGGGTAATAAAATGAAAAAGATATTAATTTTTATGATGATTGTTTTAGGAGCTTTTGCTGATAAAACTATTGAAACTAAAGACGGAGAAAAATATGTATTAAAATCTAATGGTAGATGGATGACTGAAAGTGAATATGAAAAGTTAAAAGAAATAAACGATAACTTTTTTATTTCCATAACAAATATTAGTGGAAAAAGAAATGAAAACAAGTCTACTAAACCTAATGCTAGAAGAATAACTTTTAATATTACTAACAATGGAATGCAAGATTATGCTGAAATTGTTGTAAAAATCACTTTATTTAATGAAGATCCTTATATAAAAGATTATGCACCTGTAGGATATACAACAATTAAAAATCTTGCTAAAGGCGAAACAAGAGAAATAAGAACTGTTGTTGAAAACTTGATAGACCTTGAAGGAAGAAATTTTGAATTAGAAGTTATAAATATTAAATAAAAAATCAGCCATTATTTAAAAATAATGGCTTTTTCATTAAATTTTATTATGTAATGTTCCACTTTCACTACACTTGCATCCTAAACCAATTGAAGATGTTGTATCAATATATCTTATCTCCCAACCGTCTGATTCTGGATCTCCATCATCAAATTTTACTACTTCTTGATTATTAACCTTTAATTCTTCTTCTGTTTTCCCAATTTTTTTTAAAAATTCTTCTTTTGACATAATAGCACCTCCAAAGTTATTCTACCACACAAGTATAGTTTTGTAAACATATACTTAACGAATTTTAATAACAATTATTATATTCTTTTTAAAATTATAAAATTGTTGACAAATTTTGTATATAAAGATATAATTTTCTTATATATTTTAGGGTGAGGTGATGTTATGTTAATAAGATTATTAACTTTATTGACGATACTTACATCATTTGTTTATGCAGAAAAAGGATTTAAACTTAATTTTATGGATGTATCGGAAAATAACAAAGAAGATGATATTAGAGGATTCAGATTCAATCTTTTTTTAGGACAAGATAAGTCTTTGAAAGGTATAGATTTGGGAATAGCTAATAGAATCAGTGAAGATGTTAATGGTATCCAATTAGGAGTTTACAACAGGGTAGAAGGTAACCTAAATGGATTACAAGCAGGTCTAATTAATGTGATTAATGGAAAAAATTCAAACAACAATGAAATTTTTGCTGGTCAATTTGGTTTGTTTAATTATGCCAAATCAAAAGGAAGAGTATTTCAACTTGGTTTATGTAATCATTCAGCAGTTGAAACATTTGTTGTACAAATTGGTTTAATGAATTTTGCAAGAGGATTTAAAGGAATACAACTAGGATTGCTAAATATAAATGCTATGGAGAAGATGCAAATAGCTCCAGGAATAAATTTAAGTATACCATTTTAAAGACTGTTCATTCAGTCTTTTTTTATTTTTATTTTGTAATATTCAATTTTATTTCTATTTCTTTATTTAAAATTATTTTTTTCTGTTCAAATTTGATTTTTTAATATATAATTATTGTGTTTTCTTTGAAAATCAAAATATTTAAAAGGGGTATATAAATGTTGCTGACTAATAAAGATTTCCATGAATTTATTGAAAGTTTTATAGAAATTTTGGAAACTAAAGATACATATACAAGGGGACATTCAAATAGAGTTGCTCACTATAGTGTTGCTATTGCGAGAGAAATGGAACTTGATAAAGAATTAATTGATCTTACCCATATTGCTGGGCATTTGCATGACATTGGAAAAATAGGAGTTTCAGATAAAATATTAACAAAAGATTCAAAATTAACAAATGAAGAATACGAAGAGATAAAAAAACATTCAGTTTATGGTTATAATATACTTAACAAAGTAAGTGTTCTAAATGAACATGCAATTATTGTAAAACATCATCATGAAAGATGGGATGGAAATGGTTATCCTTCAAAGCTAAAATCAAAAGAAATTCCTTTAATATCTAGAATTATTGCAGTAGCAGATGCTTTTGATGCAATGACTTCTACTAGGCATTATAGAAAAGCTTTATCTTTTGATTCGGCTTCAAAAGAATTGGTAAAAAACTCTTGGTCACAATTTGATGGAGATATTGTTAATACTTTTCTTTCAAAAGTTTTACCTGAATTAAAAATTATTGATTTTAATAATGATATTAAAAATTTTATTTAAATAGTGCTGATTTTATATCTAAAGTTGGATGGTTTTCATATTTAACAACTTCACCTTGCCAAGTCCTTATTTTTACATAATCTTTACCTTGGCCTAATAGATACTGAGGGGCAATTGGGGTTTTCCCTTTTCCCTTTGGTGCATTTAATATATAAGTTGGTACTGCCATTCCGCTTGTGTACCCTCTCAAATATTCCATTATCTCAATTCCATCATTTATAGAAGTATTAAAATGCGAAGTTCCTTTTACATGTTTTGCATGAAAAATATAATAAGGTTTGACTCTAATCTTTAAAAGTTCATGATTTAATAACCTCATAACATATTTATCATTGTTTATTCCATTTAAAAGTACTGCTTGATTTCCAAGTGGTATTCCACCATTTGCAAGTTTCTCACAAGCTTTTTTTGATTCTGGTGTAACTTCATTTGGATGATTGAAATGTGTATTTAAATAAATAGGATGATATTTTTTTAGTATTTCTACTAAATTATCTGTAATTCTTTGAGGTAAAGTAACTGGCATTCTAGTTCCTAACCTAATAATTTCCACATGTTTTATTCCTCTTAATTCTTTAAGGATTATTTCTAATCGCTTATCTCCTATAGCTAAAGCATCTCCACCTGTTAATAATACATCTCTTATTTCTGTATTTTTTCTAATATAATCAATAGATTCTTCAATTAGTGACATGTCCTTTTCTTTATCTTTTTCACCAATATTTCTTCTTCTTTGACAATGTCTACAGTACATTGCACATTCATTAGTTAGATTAATTATTAATCTATCTGGATATCTTCTTGTTATACTTCCTGCAGGATTAGTAAATTCTTCGCCCATAGGGTCCAAGTCACCACATTCATCTAATTCAAGTTCAGTAGGTAAACTCAATAATTTAACTGGATCAAATTTATCTTCTGGATTAATTAGAGAAAGATAATAGGGTGATAAACCCCATCTATAAGTTTTTTCAATTTTTTTTATCGCTGCTAATTGTTCTTCATCAAGCGACAATAGATTAGTTAATTTATCAACAGAGCTTATACGGTTTTTTAATTGCCATTTATAATCATTCCACTCTTCAAAACCAACTTGAAAGTAATCCATAATTTTTTTTCTACGCTCACTAACCTCTTCTACTATATTTTCTTTCAACCCCCATGTTAATGTTGGTTTGATATTAATATAGTCTTCGATTGTTTCCTTTAGAACTTTGGCTCTTTCTAGTGATTTTGTTCTACTCATCAAATCCCTCCCTTAGTTATTAAATTGTATTGTGACTTATATTTTATAACAATTTTCACTTTTAGTCAAATTTGATAGACTTCCAAACACTTTTGTAATAAAATATAAGTATGAAAATTGAAGAAATAATTATTGAATCTAAAAAATATGAAGTTAGAATTTATAAAAGAACAAAAAACAACTTTATTCTTAGGTATCAAAAAGGAGTTATCAAAATCAGTATTCCTAAAAGAGCAAGTTATAAAAGTGCTCTTAGTTTGCTTAAGAATAAAATTAATTGGGTAAAAAATCAAATAGAAAAAGAATCAATTTCTTTTAGAGAACCCAAAGGATTATTATATTTAGGAAAATATTATAAAATCCAAAAGGAAAACTCTTTTTTTTCAGTATACCTAGATAGAGTTTCTATACGGGTTGAAAAGATGGAAGAAATTGAAAAGTGGTTTTTGGAAGAAGCTAATAAAATTATAAAGAAACGATATGAACATATAAGTTCATATATAAATCTCGGGGCAAAAGATATAAAAATAAAAAAATTGAAAAGTGCATGGGGAATATGTTATTCAAATAAAAGAATTACATTAAATTCTCTACTTTTAGGTGCACCAATTGAAATAATGGATTATGTTATAATCCATGAATTATGTCATTTAGTACATATGAACCATTCTAAAGATTTTTGGGCATTAGTTGAAAGATTTTGTCCAAATTATAAAGAATTAAAACTTTGGCTAAAATCAAATTCTCAATCACTCCATAATAACCCTAATATTTAGGAGGAGATATGAAAAAAATATTATTTACTGTTAATGATTGGTCATTTAATGAAGGGAAAGATATTATTATCTTTAATCCAAAAGATAATATTAATGAGTGTTTGTTGTATAATATACGAAAAATTCCTACTTTAATATTAGATAATGGACCTGAAAACATTGAAAAAATCGAAGACATTAAACAGATTAAATCATACTTTGATAAAATAAAAAATTAATAATTGTACAGCTAAAGAAGTATAAAAAGTTTTAGACGCAAACATAGTGAGGCTTACTCTTTATGACTTAAATTTACATTTATAAGAATTTTAGATTAGTTAACAGAATGAACTTTAGGAAATGAGAGCTGTTTGAGTTCCTAAGAGCAAATTTTCAAATTTGGTGAATGTAGTGTCTACTTGACCTTTAAGATTTATTTGACTTAGATTTTTATATCCTTTAGGACATTTGTTATTTTTGTATTAAGATAAAAGTGACAAAGAATAATTAAAAAACTTTTAATTTAGAAAAAAGGACTAATTTCCTATAAAATCAGTCCTTTACCTTCAATCTAAAAAGAGACATAGTCTCTTTTTTATATACATTTATTTTTTCTCAACCATTCTAAAGGAAAATCCCACTTTCCATGACCTGAGTCTATGTTTATATGACCAAAAGAATCTGGTAAAAGTTTATTAGGAATATCTAATTTTTCAGCAAAAATTTTTATTGCACCTTCTTTACAATAAACATCATTATTACTTGCTACTAATAAAGTTTTATTTACTTTTTCTCTAAAGTCTTTTGGATTTAAAGGAAAATTCGCAAAAGTTTTTGTATTTTCATTAGAACTCAAAAAATCATTTGATGGTGGTGCTACTAAAAGTACATTATTTAAAGGTAATGTATATTTTTGGAGGTAATGGAGTAGAAGTATAACTCCCATTGAATGAGCTATAATATTAATTTCTCCATCTATTTCTAAAAAAGTTTTGTGAAGTTCATCTAACCAAACATTCAAATTTGGTCTATTATTATTACTAAATTGTGGAAAAAAAACATTTTCTCCCTCTACACCTAATTCTTCATTTAAAATATATTGCCAATGCCCCTTTGGTGAGCCATTTAATCCATGTATAATTACTATGTTTTTATTCATAAAAAACCTCTTTTCCTATAATTCTTATAGTTTTACTAGGTATTTTTATTTTATCAAATTAGACTAAATTGGTCAAGATAAAATGTCATTTATATGAATAATTTTTCCACTTTCAATAACTGACTTTGTTAAATAATCAATTAAAGATTTTGCTACAAAAGAACTATCTCTAACTTTCCCTTCTTCTTTTGCTACTCTATAATTTATCTTATTTTCTTCTGATCCATTACTTCTTAGTTTTATTTGCATATCTGTTTCTATCATACCAGGTGATATAGCTATAGTTGTTATCTGAGGGTATTCGAGAGCAATAATTTTAGTTAACATATCTAATGCACTTTTACTGCTACAATACATACTCATTTCTTTTATTGGTCTTGTTCCTGCTCCACTAGTTATATTTATGATAAATTTTTTCACTTTACTTTGATTTTCTATTAATCCTTTTCCTAATATAGTTGGAACAAATGTATTTACTTCAAAAGTTCTTTTTAATTCTTTATAACTTATTTCTTCTACTCTTTTTATCTCCCCTAATAATCCCGCATTATTAATTAAAAATACTCTATCAAAATTTGAAAAATCATATTCTTTTATTTTGATAGTTAACTCTTCTATAAAATTTTCATCTAATAAATCGCCTTTTGATATAATTAAATTTGAAAAGTTTTCAAATTCTTTTGGAATATTTCTGCTAATAGCCCACAAATAATCACCTTTATTTAGGACTCTTTGAGACAATTCTTTTCCCAGTCCTCTTGTAACACCACTTATTATAAATAAATCCATTTTCCCTCCTTAATAATTATTTATATATCTTTTAATTAAACTTATAAAAAAAGATTGACCAAAATCAATCTCTAGTATACTTTCTATAAAAATTTATTCTTTGTTTATACACTTATTTTTTTAATATTTCTTTATTGATATAATAAGCTACTCCATGTTCATCATTTGTTTTTGTTACATAATTAGCAACTTTTTTTACATCTTCTTCGGCATTTCCCATAGCTACTCCAACTCCTACACCTTCTAATATTTCCATATCATTATAGTCGTCTCCAAAAGCTATACAATCTTTTAATGTAAGATTAAATTCATTCAAAACTCTTTTTATTCCTGATAATTTGTTTATTCCACTTCTACTTATCTGACCCAATACTCCCTTGTCTGAAACAACAAGTTTATATTCATTTCCTAAAATTTCTTCTACTAAATTTTTATCAATGTCTTCCATTTCAAAAAGTATTTTTGGAGCATTTTCAAAATTAAAATTCTTAAAATCTACTATAGTATGTGGTTCTTCTCCAAAAAAGTTTAATATTTCTTTATTTGTAAACAACTCTTCTTTACTTTCTACTCCCAAAAATTTATTTGGAAATTTTTCTAACAAACTATTTGTTATTCTTTCAACTTCATTTTTAATTATGAAATGAGTATACACTTCTTTGTTATCTATATATATCTCTCCACCATTATGACAGATTAATATATCTTCTAGGAGAAAAGGGGGTAGAAGAGGAGTTACAACTCTTTTAGGTCTTGCAGTTGCAAATACTACTTTCCCACCTATTTTTTTAAATTCTCTAAGAGCTTCTATATTTTCCTTTGATACTTTTTTTTCTGAATTTAATAATGTTCCATCTAAATCTAGTGATATTAATTTTTTCATAGTACCTCCTTTTATTTCAAAATAAAAAGGCTTTAAAAGCCTTAATATTCATCTAAGAAGTTATGACTAACTCCTTTATGTTTCCATTGTATGCATTGATCTAAATTAATATTTTTCACAGAATTAAATATTCTAGTTTTGATATCTTTATCTGTTTTTTCCAAGTTACTAATCAAATCTTTTACTTCTTTTCTCTTACTTGATGTTTTCCCAGCAGCAACTGTACATCCACAGTTCATTGCTAATATACCATTATTACTTGTAAACTTTTTTATATCTTCTTCTCTTACATAATATAATGGTCTAATCAATTCTATATCAAAATTTTGACTTTTTAACTTTGGCATCATAGTTTTAAAAGTTCCTGCATAAAACATATTTATCATAGTTGTTTCTATTACATCATCAAAATGATGTCCTAAAGCTAATTTATTACAACCTAACTCAGTTGCTTTTGCATAAAGACTTCCTCTTCTCATTTTGGCACACATATAACAAGGATAATCTTTTGCTACTTTTTCTGCTACTTTAAATATATTATCGTCATATATAACTGCAGGTATACCTAAATGTTCCAAATTTTTTTTCAAGTTATCCAAATTGGCTTTATTAAAACCTGGATTCATAGAAATAAAATGCAATTCAAAATCTGTGCTTTTTGTTCTTTTTAGTGTTTGGAATAATTTTGCTAATAATAAACTATCTTTTCCTCCACTAATAGCTACTGCTACTTTATCTCCATCTTTTAACATTTCAAACTCTTTCATCCCTCTTATAAAAGGTGACCAGAGTTGTTTTTTATATTTTTTTTGTATGCTTCTTTCTATCTCCTTTAATTCTTTTAAAGGATTTGTTGGTAATAGAACTTCACATCCAGAACCTTGTAAATTCATATACTCCTCCATCTCTAACTATGAAATATTTTATCATATTTTTCAAAATAATTAAAGATTATTTAAGTATTCTAGAGTCTCTTCATTTGATGAAATGTTTATATACTTTTCTACCAAATCAATAACTGTATCTCCTTTTTCCCACTTTATATTATGTTCTTCATCTAACCATTCTTCTTTTATTTCTAAATCTACTTTTGCTCCATTTTCTACAAGCTTTTTTACTATAGGAAGTGAAGAAGTAGAAGTAGTATTTATAGCTGCAATCATAAGTGCGCTAGTTCCATCTTTTTGTTGTTTGTTTATATCTATTTTATTTTCAACAAAATAATCTATTATTTCAAGTGTATTATCATTTCCATATTGAGCTGCTGTCATAAGTGGAGTATAGCCAAAACTATTACTTTTATCCAGATCATCGTATAAACTTGAAAAATACTTAACAGCTTCTACTCCATTTTCTCTCCCAGCATACATAATAGCCATCATAAGTGGTGTATATTCAAATTTATTTTCATCATATATATCTCCCCCATTATTTATAAGATATTTTATGATTTCTATACTATTTTCATCTTTAAAACCGATTACACTGTCATGTAAGGTAGAATTTCCCATATGGTCTTTGTTGTGTATATCTCCACCATAAAGATTTAAAAGATTCAATGTGTATACACTTGATTCTCCGTATTTAACAAGTAAATTACTTGCGTTCTCACCAAGATTATTTTGTGCATTTGGGTCTACTCCTGCCAAAATCAAAAATTCAGTCAATTTGTAATATACTTCATATTTGCCAAACATAGCTGAGTACATCAAAAGATTGTTTCCCTCTTGATCTGTTACTTTAACATCTGCACCTAGTGATAAAAAGATAGGTAATAAATCTTGGTTTTCTTTTTGATTAATATTCATTATCAAATTGAATGTAGGACTCAAACCTTCTTCATTTATTCTGTTCAAATCAAGATTATTATTAGTATTTAACAAAGTTAAGAAGTAACTTTTATTAGAAAAATTAGGATTTTTTATAAGTATGTCAACAGGTGTTTCTCCTATTTTATTTACATAATTTACATCTAATCCCTTTTTTATAAAAAATTCTGCCAAACTTATATCAAAAACTCCATTATAATCATTTGCCAAAATTCCCAAATAATTATCTTCATTTTCTCCTATTTTTTCATTTATATCTAAATTAGCATTTATTAGTTTAGTTAAAACTTCTCTATTAATTTGGGAGTAGTGATTGAGTAGAAGATATATAATTACGTTATTTTCATTTGCATTTTTTGTATTGATTTCCAGACCTTTTTCGAGTAACAAATCTAATATTTTATCTCCATATTTATTTTGATAATTAAGAATACCATAAGTTAACAAGTTGTTTCCTTCGTTATCTTCAAAGTCAAATGGATATCCTAACTTATTCAAATGTATAAGCATTTCATAATCGCACTCTTCACCCCTTTTTATAAGAGCAGTTATAAATGTATCTTTATCATTCAAATAAGAATTAAAGTCATAATTTTTTTCGTATAAATAATCAATTACTAAATAATCTGCTTTTTCAAAAGTCCCTTTTGTTATTATTTCTATCAAATAATTATCTTCTTTTTCTTTATTTTCAAATTCTCTTATAATCTCATTTTTCTTAACTTTTACTTGTTCATCTATTTGATTATTTGTACAAGCTATTAAAAAAAGAGATGTTATTAATAATATTTTCTTTTTCATAATCCCTCCATGATTATAGTTTACACTACTTTGATTCTAATGTAAATTATATTTATGAAATAAGAATACACTTATTTCTGTTCATTTTTACTATTTTTTATATAGAAAAAGACTGATATTTTTATATCAGTCTTTTATTATCTCTTCAAAAGTGTCAGCGCTGACACTTATTCAAATATCAATTTTTTTTCTATTCCTGTTAAAATCAATTTGTTGTCTATAATTTCATATGCTGAAACATTTGATAAAACTTCTAAATAAATACTTTCTTGTTTCATCATCTCTTCTTCCCCAGCCATAAAAGTACTTCCAATAATTCCTACTTCTACGTTACCATCTCCAACTACAACACTTCCAAAATATCTATTAATTCCTGATAAACCAGATATTTTTTCTTCATTTTTGTCAAAAGATAAAGTAATTTGACCTTTAACTGGATTATCATTAATAGACACTAAAGTCCACTCTTTAAGTAAATCCATTTTAGTTTCTTTTACTTCTTTATTACTACAAGCAACAAATAAAACCGAAATCAACACTAACATTAAACCTATTCTTCTCATAAATACCTCCAAAATAAGTTTACTATTTATATGTGAACATTTTAAGAATTATAAACCAAACATTTCTTTTAAAACTCTTCTTATATAAAGTTTTTTAACATTTTTATTATTAAATATTTTTAGATTTAATGGACTTAGAGGAACACCTGAATCTTCTGCAAAAATCTCCTTTGCTTTATCTTCAATTTCTGCTTTTTTACTTTCGGAAAAGTTCATATATATATTCATTAATGTTTCTTCTGGGATTGTATTTTCAGATTCTTCCATTTTCTCATTTTCTTCTATTATTTCTTCTTTTTCAACTTCTTTTTCTTCTTCAATTATTTCTATATATTCTTCTTGTTTAAACATTTGTCTTTCTTCAATTCTAGTTTCTCTGCTAGCTTGAGCTATGTTTTCACTTTTAATGTTTTTTATTACACCTTTTACATAAACAGAAAGAGTTTTTTTTATGTCACTATGAAGTCCTTGATAAATTCTTTTTAATACTTCTACTACAAACTCTTCCCCTTCTTCTTCACATAATCTTTCAAACATTTTTTTACTTCTAATATTGTATTTTTTTGCAAAAAATATATTTCTTTTAGTTTTTTCTAATTCTTTTTCAAGTAATGGATATTCTGTTGACAAGTCTTCTACTAAATTAACTTCCCTTTTTAAATTATGCTCAATAATATTACTTTGTAAGTATGATGAAATATGTGCTACGTTATCTTTTGCAGTATTAAACTCATATTTAATACTATATTTTTTATTTGCTACTTCTACTTCTTCAAAATTTAGTATATAGCCTAATTCTTTCAAAGCTCCAAAAGCTTGCCCTATCCTTCTTCTTACAAAGCTCATATTACTTGTTTTATATTCTATAATCTGACCATCTTTATCTTTTCTTTTATTTGTTTTAACTGTTTGCAAAGGTATTATCCCTGCCAAAACTTCTACTTTTTCTATTCCAGAATTATTATCAAATCTCTTCATAGAAATAAATTCATATATTCTATCTGCTACAGAATCTTTATCTGTTATTTCCATTAAATTCTTCGAATCATATTTTATATATCTTTTTTCTATTATTTTATTAATTATATTTGAATTAAGAGATACTCTATAAAAAACTCTTTTTCCACTTTTTATTTTAGAATAATCTAATAAATAAAACCTAGGACTTTCAAATTTTAATTTTCCAGCTTTTTTATGATTATCTATCAAAAATTCATATTGTGTATATTTCAAATTTTTAAGAGCTTGTTCTACTTTAATATAATATTGAGAGTTCATTTTATTTCCTAAAAAATTCTCTATAAAATCTTTTACTTCAAATTCAATATATTCATGACTTAATCCATTTTCTATATTTTTTTCATACATTATTATTAAAAAATTATATATTTTTTTTTCTAATAATGATGGCTGAAAAACTTTATCATCTTTATCAAAAGCTGATAACTTTGATCTCATAGTTATTCCAACATCAGTAAATTTATATTCAAAATTAACATTTCTATTTTGTTTTTGATTAGTAAAAAAAGGAAATACTATCATTTCCAAAGGAATATTGATTATGCTATTTTTAATCCCAATAAAATTTCCTGTTCCTTCAATTTCAATGGTTTTAGTTTCAATATTTTTTGGTTTGATTTTATTTATAATAACTTCTCTACTACCTTTTGTTATAAGTTGATTTTTTATATTCTCAACCAAATCCAATTCTTCTCTCAAACTTCCATCTGTATCTATATTAAACTTTTCAATCTTCATTATTCCTCCAATGTATATGGACATTTCATAATCATAAATGTATAAACTTTTCATCACTAATTGTCAATATATAATACTTTATCTTTCTAATAAAATCAAGAACTTTTATCTGTATATTCATTTCATAAATCAAATAATATTTTCCCGAAAGAGTGTATAGTCATTTCCTACATCTTTTATCCTTTATTTTATTAGGTTTTTAAAGATGTATATACTTTTCATTTTTTCTATTCTAAAAGTTTATTAATGAAATTAAACTGTATAAACATTTCAGATAAGTAAAGTCACTGATTCTATTATGTTAAAATTATGTATATTCATTTCATAATTTAGTGTCAGCAAAATTAAAGTAGACTTAAGCTAATAAAATCAATATTTTAATCCTTTGAATAAAGTTATATGAATACTTCCTTTTCCTTCTATTTATATAGATATGAACATTTCATATAACATTATCAAAAATGACAACAGTGTTCTGCTGATTTTATTTAATCAAATAAATGTATTCACATTTCATATTTTAAATATACCAAATTTAGCCAAGTATTACTTAGGCTTTTTTACAAGTGTATAAACTTTTCCCTTATTAAATGTTTATACATTTATTTAGCCTAGATAAATCAAATTAAAATTCGACTCTAATTATTAGAAATACCATATTGGGTAATTTAACCTTGATTTTTATGGCTTAATCGAATAGTGTATTAACATTTCATTTTTATTTTCAGTTTTAATTTAAAAAAATATTAATTTTCTTATTTTCTTTATATGTATATACATTTCATAAAATAATATACTCCATTTATACACTGATTTTAAAGGGATATAAACTAATGTATGAACAAATCATATGCTTTTTTATTCTAAGTAAAACAAACTTCTGATTTTAAAGGATTTCAAAGTATAATGACTAAAAACAAAAAGTCACTACATATAACATTTTACATTTATACAAATACATATACTTAATTGCAAAATATGTTAGTTCACTGTATAATCATAATAAATAGTTAATATGAAATGAAAATACATTTAAGGAGATTTTTATGAAAAAGATATTAGTTGTAGAAGATGATGAAAGAATTAGATTTATTATAAAAGATTTTTTAATTATGAAGGGATATGAAGTAGTAGAAGCGACTGATGGAGAAGAAGGATTAGATAAGTTTTATGAAGATAAATTTGATTTAGTTATTTTAGATATTATGATGCCAAACTTAAATGGATGGGAAGTATGTA
Organism: uncultured Fusobacteriaceae bacterium; assembly: GCA_964536535.1. GTDB lineage: Bacteria > Fusobacteriota > Fusobacteriia > Fusobacteriales > Fusobacteriaceae > CAZFBB01. Next base: position 7,479 of record CAZHXU010000019.1, on the reverse strand, counting down.
AAAGAATTAAATCTGAGTTTCAAGTTCCTATTTTAATACTTACAGCCAAAAGTCAAGAAGAAGATGAAGTAAAAGGAATAGAATTAGGAGCAGATGACTATTTAAAAAAGCCATTTAGCTTAAAGATTTTTGAAGTAAGAGTAAAAAAATTATTAGATTTAATTGGAATAGAAAATAAATTTGTTACTTATGGAGATTTGAAAATAGATAAAGAAGCTTACAAAGTGTATGTTAAAGAAGAATTAATAGAATTAACTCCTAAAGAATATGAGTTATTATTATTCTTAGTGAAAAATAAAAATATAGCTTTATCTAGAGAAAAATTACTTAATAATGTGTGGGATGTATGGTGTGAAAGTGATTTAAGAACTGTTGATACACATATAAAAAAATTAAGAAAAAAGATAAACATAGATAATATAGTGACAGTAAGAGGAATTGGATATATGTTTGAGGTAAATGAATGAAATTAAAAATTAGAAGTAGATTACTTCTTTTAACTATTTTTATAATTATCTTTTCTTTTTTAGTTCAGGTACTATTCAACGTTTTATTTCTAGATAAATATTATCAAATGAAAAGAAAAGAAAAAATAATAAGTATAGGAAATAATCTTCTTGTTAAAGATTACAATGAAAATGAAATAAGTGAAATTGAAAATAAAAATTCAGTTCAAATTGATTATTATAGAATTAATAATATTAAAAAAGTTAGTCAAACTTTAGTTGCTCAAGAAGTTGATGGAGTAATAAAAACAAAAGTAAAAAAAGAACTTCAACCACTTGAAGATAAGTCTTTGTTACTTGAAGAAAGTTTGGGAGCTAAATTCATAAGTTATTATGTAAAAAAAGAAGATGTTGGTTATATTAGAGTTAGAGCTAATTCGGAAGAAATGCTTCAGGCTATAGATGTTGCAAATAGATTTTCTATTTATAGTGCTATGGTAGCATTTGTTTTTGGTATTTTACTTAGTATTATATTTGGAAAAGATTTTTTAGAGCCAATATATAAAATTAATAAAAAAATAAAATCTTTGGCTAAATTAGATTTTAATGAAAATTTAGCATTAAATAGTGGAGACGAATTTCAAGAGTTATCTGAGAATATAAATTTTGTATCTAATGAATTAGAAAATAAAATACAAGATCTTAAAATAGCTAATTCAAAATTAAAAGAAGATATAAATAGAGAAAAACGATTTGAACAAAAAAGAAGGGAGTTCATATCTAATGTTACACATGAGATTAAAACACCAATAACTGTTATTAATACTTATGCAGAAAGTCTTGCAGAAGGGTATGTAACAGATGATGAAAAAAGAAAGTATTATTCAAATATAATAATTGAAGAAGGACAAAATATAACTAAATTAGTAGATGATTTATTAAAGATAATAAAAAACGAATACGATAATCAAAAGTTAAATGGTGAAGAATTTGATTTAGTTGCTTTGATAAAAAAAGAAATGGAAAAATTTAAGATTGATTTAGTAAAAAAAGAAGTTAGATACTCTGTAGAAGGAGTTGAAAAAGCTATTGTAAAAGCTGATAAAGAAAAAATAGGACATGTTATAAATAACTTTTTAAGTAATGGAGTTTCTTATGTTCCACAAAAAGGAATTTTTAAAATAAATATAATTAGAGAACAGGGAAAATTCTTAATATCTTTTGAAAATAATGGAAAAAAAATCAAGGAAGAAAACATAGAAGAAGTTTGGAAACCATTCTTTAAGGAAGATAGGAGTAGAAGTAGAAAATATGGTGGAACAGGACTAGGACTTTCTATAGTAAGAGAGTTATTGAATGCACATAAATCTAGGCATGGTGTTGTAAATACTGAATCTGGTGTAAAATTTTGGTTTGAATTAGAAGAAGTAAAAATTCTTGATAAAAAAACTAAATAATTATTTTCAGTTTTAATTTTTTATGGTAGAATACTAAAAAAAAGGAGGAATAGAAAATGATAGGTGTATGCCCAATGTGCTCAAAAATAGATTATGAAAAAATAGAAAAACAATTTGGAGAAGATAATGTTGAAGTTGGCTGTTTAGGTCAGTGTGAACCATTTGAAGATAAAGTTTTTGGTTATTTAGGAGATGATTTTACAGTTGTAGATACTGAAGAAGAATTTATTAAATTAGCAGAAGAATATATGAACAAAAAGTAGGGAAACCTACTTTTTTTATTAGAACAAATTATGAAATGATTATACAGCATACAAAAGTGTATGGTCATTTCATAAAAAAAATAAAAATACAATAGTATTAAAAGTGTCAGCGCTGACACTTTTAAATTTTATTTAGAACAAATAACAAAATAGATTTCCTTCAAATAAAAAACGACTAATTTATTTTTAATTAGTCGTTACGTCTAAATTTAAAGTAGATTTAGCTACTTTATTATTTTGAATATGTATACCAAGCTAAAAGAGATGAACATACAATAATTATAATTTCAAAAATATACATAAATCCACCTCCATAATATAATTAGTTTATTGTTGAGAAAAGTTCGATATATTTCTTATATATAATAGCATTTTTTTTAACATTTATCAAGTACTTTAAGAGTAGGAAAATTTATTAATTAGAGTATAAGAGTATAAGAGTATTTTTACATGTAAAGGAGGTAGGAGAAATGAAAAAACAAGATATAGTACATGTAAATGAAGTATTATCAGAAGAATTAATAATTTTACCAATAATAACGAGACCAATATTCCCCAATTTAATGTTTCCTATAACATTTTCTGGACTTAGATTTCTAGAAGGAATAAAAAAAGCTTATGAAGATGAGAACAGGTTAGTTGGATTAGTGTTGATAGATGAAAAAAATGAAAAAGATATATTTAAATCAAAACTAAAAAAAATAGGAACAGTAGTAAAGATACATAATATTAGCCAGGTATCAACAAATACTATTCAAATTGTAGTTCAAGGTTTGAAGAGATTTGAAATGATTGAAGAGTTAGAAGATGAAGAAGATTTGCTAAAATATAAAGTGGAATACCATGAAGAACCTGAAGATAATCAAGATGATGAATTAAAAGCATATATGTTAGGGATAATGAATTCTTTGAAAGAAATATTTAAGTATAATCCAATGCTACAAGAAGAATTGAAATTGTTAATGTCTCAAGTATCATATGATAAACCAGGGATTTTGATGGATTTAATAGCATCTACATTAAAAATAGAAAATAAGAATTTACAAGAATTATTAGAAGCTTATGACTTAAAAGATAGAAGTAGAAAACTATTAACACTGTTAAAAAAAGAATTAGAAATAACACATTTACAAAATAAAATTCAAAAAGATATTGAAAATAAAGTGTCAAAACAACAAAAAGAATATTTTTTAAGAGAACAATTAAAAGCAATAAAAAAAGAATTAGGAATAGAAAAAGATGAAAAAGTAACTGAAATAGATAATATAAATGAAAAAATAAAAGATTTACATCTTTCAGATGAAGCAAAAAAAGTATTGGATGAACAAATAGAAAAGTTACAACTATTAGATAGTCATTCACCTGAATTTCATGTTACAAGAACTTATATACAAGTTTTAATAAATTTACCTTGGGGAAAATTTACAAAAGATAATTTAGATATAAAAAAAGCAAGAAAAATATTAAATAGAGACCATTATGGTTTAGATGATGTAAAAAAAGTAATTTTAGAGTTTATAAGTACTATTATAAAAAGAGGAAGTGTTGGAGGATCTATACTTTGTTTAGTAGGACCACCTGGAGTAGGAAAAACATCTGTAGGGAAATCTATTGCTAATGCACTTGAAAGGAAGTTCTTTAGATTCTCAGTAGGGGGAATGAGAGATGAAGCAGAAATAAAAGGACATAGAAGAACTTATATAGGAGCTATGCCAGGAAAAATAATAGATAGTTTAAAGAGGACAGAAAGTGCAAATCCAGTTATAATGCTTGATGAAATAGACAAAATAGGAAAAAGTTTTCAAGGGGATCCAGCAAGTGCTCTTTTGGAAGTTTTGGACCCCGAACAAAATAGAGATTTTTTAGATCATTATTTAGATGTAAGATTTGATTTGTCAAAAATTCTTTTTGTAACTACTGCTAATCAATTAGATACAATACCAAGACCATTATTAGACAGAATGGAAGTAATTCAACTGCCAGGTTATATATTAGAAGAAAAATTAGAAATTGCTAAAAGATATTTGATACCTAATCAATTAGAAATGCATGGATTAAATAAGGATGAGATAAACATAAGCCCTAAAGCATTGGAATTGATAATAGACAAATATGCAAGAGAAGCTGGAGTGAGAAACTTAGAAAAACAAATAAAAAAAATAATGAGAAATACAACATTAAAATTAGCAGAAGAAAAAGTTCAAAAAGTAAAAGTAACAATAAAGAATTTAGAAGATTTTTTAGGAAAAGAAATTTTTTCTACAGAAGAGCTTTATAAAAAATCAATTCCAGGAGTAGTTCTTGGTTTAGCATGGACATCAATGGGAGGAGTAACATTATATATTGAAGCTCAAAGTATAAAAGGAAGAGGAAAAGGATTTAAGCAAACAGGTCAATTAGGAAGTGTAATGCAAGAATCAAGTGAAATAGCTTATTCATATATTCAGGCAAAATTATGTAATGAAGAAGATAAAAAAGATTATTTTAATGACCATTTTATACATTTACATGTACCTACAGGTGCAACTCCTAAAGATGGACCAAGTGCAGGAATAACAATGGCATTAGCACTATATTCTTTAGTAATGAATAAAAAAGTGAAAAATAAACTGGCGATGACAGGGGAATTGACTTTGACAGGTAAAGTATTACCTATAGGAGGTTTAAGAGAAAAAGTAATTGCAGCAAGACGTGTTGGAGTTTATGAACTTATAGTTCCTAAGGATAATAGAGGAGACTTTGAAAGGTTACCAGATTATATTAAAGAAGGAATAAGTATACATTATGCAGATTATTTTGATGATGTATTAAAATATGCTTTTTAAAAAATTGGGATTTCTCCCAATTTTTTAATTATGAAATAAAGATACATCTATGACAAACCAAAAGATTTGTATATGAACATTTCATATTTAATGAGTAAATGACGATTATTATATCTTATATCTTTTTTTATATCTATATCAAAATGATTATTAATTTGGCCTTTTTTATCAAGGATAATAATTGAATCAGCTAAAAGAAGAGCTTCTTCAATATCATGAGTAACATAGATGATATTTTTAATATTAAATTTATGAAATGAATTAATTTCTTTAATAAGGTTAAGTTTTAAATTTATATCAAGTGATTTTAAATTTTCATCCATTAGGATAAGAGATGGTTTTATTGCAAAAGCACGTGCAATTGCAACTCTTTGTTTTTGACCACCAGATAGATATTTACATAGAGTTTTTTCTAAAGGTTTTAAAGACAAAAAATTAATAAGTTCATTAGGATACTCTTTTTTTCCTAAAACATAATTGATGTTTTCTTCTACTGTAAGCCAAGGCAGTAGTCTATCTTCCTGGAATACATAGGAGATACTATCATGTAAGTTACTAATGCTTCCTTTGTAATCAGAATCTATTCCACCAATTATATTAAGCAAAGTAGATTTACCACAACCACTAGGACCCAAAATAACTAAAACTTTGTTTTTTTCTAAAGAAAAAGATAGATTGGTAAAAATAGTTTTATCTTTAAATGATTTTGATAAATTTTCAATTTTAATCATAAAATCTCCTTAAATATTTTGATGAAATGTATATAAACCCTTTTTCAAAAATATATGAAATGAGTATAACTATAAAAGTCCAAGCAAGAATATGAGAAGTTTCTATATTTATCCAAGCCCAATTTATTTTAGACCCAATACTATATGGACTTTTACTTATTACTTCAGCCATAATAAAAACTTTTAAAGCATTAGAAAGAATTATTCTACTAATACTAACAAGATTTGTAAGTATTGAAGGAAGATATAGATGTATAGTCATTTCATAATAAGAAACTTTATAAAATTTGCTCATTTCCAAAAGTTTCTTATCAACACCTCTTATTCCTTCATATATACTTATAGTAAATTGTGGTATGGCATAAATACCAAGAATAAAAATAGGTATAAGTTCTGTTTCAAACCAAATTAGACCTAATAAAATGAATGATATAATAGGTGCACTTTGGAAAAACAAAAGTATAGGCTTTAAAACCTTGTAGAAAGCTTTATTTGAGCTTATTAAGAGTCCAAGAGCAAACCCTGCGACTATAGAGCTTAAAAGAGCAAATAGGAGCTTTGAAAGAGTATTTGCTATTATAAAGATAAAATCATTAGAAGAAAAAATTTTAAAAGTTGAATTTAATACTTCGAGGGGTGAAGGAAGTATTAAAGAATCATAAAAAAAAGAGGTGCAAGCCCAAATAGTTATGAACAAAGCACCATATAAAATTTTATTTAATATAGAAATTTTCATCTGGTAATTTAGATAAAATTCCCTTATCAACATTTATTAAACTATTTAAGTACCCCTCTACATCATTTTTACTCTCAGTTCCACTTTTAAATGTTAAATTCATATTAGTAATAGCTTCTGTTATTACTTTTTCTGGTAAAGTTAGTTCAAAGTGTTTTAAAGCTAATTGACTAGCTTCTTTTGGATTTTCATCTATCCAAACTAAAGATTTTTTATAATTTTGAATAAACTTCTCTATAAGTTCTTTTTCTTTGTCGTTCAAATCTTTTTTTCCAAAAATTCCCACTTGAGGAATTGAATCATAGTTAGTAATATCTTTCCAAAGATCTTTAAAAATAAAAGTTCTTTTTAATTCTTTGTTTTTAAATAAAGCTAAGGAAGCAAGTGGTTCAGGTAAAACAGCTGTATTAGCTTTTCCTCCAATTAATAATTTAGCCACCTCTTGAGAACTTCTATAGTTTATTTTAGGAGATATATTTTCTTTGTTGAATAAGTATCTACTAATTACATCTGGTGAGCTACCTTGGGCACCTATAAAAACATCTTTTTTATCAAGTTGATTAAATGATTCAAAAGATTCAGTTGAAACTAGAGAAATAAGCCCTTCACTTAAAACACCAATAAGTCTCAAATCTTTTCCTTTATTATAAAGTTTTGCACCAAGATTAACAGGAATAATATATAAATAATCTTTATCTTTTACAATATTTGGAATTACTTCTGTAGTTGCATCAGTGTAATAAATTAGATTAATGTTTTCTAAACCTTCAACACTTTTTACCACAGGTAAACTGGGAGGTGCTTTGGGTAGAAGAATAGTTAATGAAAATGTATTAAATATAAGTGTAAAATAAATTAGTAATTTTTTCATGACAGCTCCTTTATATTTTTACTTAAAAAAAGGATGCAAAGCATCCTTTTAATAATTATTTGTTAACTTTTTCAGCTAATTTTTTTCCAGCTTTGAATTTAACAACTTTTTTAGCAGGTATTTGGATTTCTTCTCCAGTTTTAGGATTTC